>CAZUCW010000004.1:238-63597 GCA_964618825.1 uncultured Aquabacterium sp. | reverse complement strand
GCCCTATAGCGTGGTGCTGCTTGATGAGGTTGAAAAAGCACACCCGGATGTGTTCAACGTGCTGCTGCAGGTGCTCGACGACGGACGCCTCACCGATGGCCAGGGCCGCACCATCGATTTCAAAAACACCGTGATCGTGATGACATCCAACCTCGGCTCGCACCAAATCATGCAGATGGCAGGGCAGGATGCTGAGGTGATTCGCGATGCAGTGTGGGTTGAGGTGAAGCAGCACTTCCGCCCCGAGTTGCTCAACCGCATCGACGAAACCGTGGTGTTCCACGCGCTTGATCAGCAACACATCGAATCGATTGCGAAGATCCAGCTCAAGGCTCTTGAGCGTCGCCTCGAAAAGATGGAAATGAAGCTCGATGTGAGCCCTTCAGCGCTGGCCGAGATCGCCAAGGTGGGCTTCGATCCGGTGTTTGGGGCGCGCCCGCTCAAGCGGGCCATCCAGGCACAGATCGAGAACCCGGTGGCCAAGCTGATTCTCGAAGGACGGTTTGGTGCAAAAGACGTGATCCCCGTTGAGGTGAGCGAAAACGGTCACTTCACCTTTGGGCGCACGGTGCACTGAGCCGCCACTCGGGCGGATCTCAATCGTTGAGCAGCACTACCTTGCCGTGCACTTGGCGTGATGCCATCAGCGCAAAGGCCTGTTTGAGATCCGCCATCCTGAACTGCTGCTCGACCACCGGCTTGATCTTGCCTTCAATAAACCATGTGGCCAGCTGCATGATCACGCCCACATTGTTTTGCGGCTCACGCTTGGCGAACTCGCCCCAGAACACGCCCAGGATGCTGGCGCCCTTGAGCAACGGCAGGTTGAGAGCAATCGCCGGGATGTTGCCTTGAGCAAAACCCACCACCAGATAACGCCCGCGCCACGCGATTGAGCGAAACACCGGCTCGGCCAGATCGCCGCCCACGGGGTCGTAAACCACATCGGGGCCTTTGCCATCGGTGAGTTGCTTGAGCTGCTCGCGGATATCGCCTTGGCTGTAATTGATGGTGGCATCGGCACCCAGCTGTTTGCAAAACGCGCATTTGTCGTCTGACGACGCAGCGGCAATCACCTTGGCACCGGCGGCCTTGGCAATCTGAATCGCCGCCGTGCCCACGCCACCCGCTGCGCCCAGCACCAGCACCGTTTCACCCGCCTTGAGCGCAGCACGGTCGAGCAGTGCGTGATAGGTGGTGCCGTAGGTGCACAAAAAAGCCGATGCCTCTGCAAACGGAAACCCCGGCGGCAGCGGCATCAGCACGGCGGCGGGCGCGAGCACGTGGGTGGCAAATCCACCCAGCCCGGCAAAGCCTGCCACGGCCATGCCCGGAGCAAGGTGCTTGACACCATCGCCCACGGCTTCAACCACACCGGCAAATTCGGCGCCCGGCACGAATGGCGTGGGCGGCTTCATTTGGTATTTGTTCTGCACGATCAGCAGATCCGGGAAATTCAGGCTCGCAGCCTTGATTGCCACGCGCACTTCTCCCTTGCCGGGTTCGGGGGTGGGGCGCTCTTGCCAGCTCAGGGCTTCGGGGCCAATGGGGTTGTCGCAGATCCAGGCATGCATGGTGGGTGTCCTCGGTACGTATGTTGTTTGTTGCAGCGGCTGGCATGCTAGCGCGATCAAAGGAGAACGAGGGCAGATCGATAGAATCGCGCGCCATGAATACGCCTTCTGCTGAACTTCCTGTTGTTGTGGTGGGTGCCGGTTTGGCGGGCCTCACCGTGGCCCTGCATCTGGCGCAATCCCGCCCTGTGATCGTGCTGGCCAAACGCCAACTCGAAGAAGCCGCCACGGCCTGGGCTCAGGGGGGCATCGTGGGGGTGCTGGGCAGCGACGACAGCATTGCCAGCCATGTGCGCGACACCCAAGAAGCAGGCGCCGGGCTGGTGGATCAGCACACCGCCGAATTCATTGCGCAACACAGCGCCCGAGCCATCGAGTGGCTGGTGGCGCGTGGCGTGCCGTTTTCGTCCGACCCCGAAGGGCCGCTGGGCCTGCATCTCACACGCGAAGGTGGCCACACCGTGCGACGCATTGCGCACGCAGCAGACGCCACGGGCAAGGCGATCCACGATGTGCTGCTCAACGAGGCGCGGCAGCATCCCAACATCACACTGCGCGAGCGCTGGATCGCCATTGATCTCATCACCGGACGGCATCTCAAAAAGAGCGACACCGCCCCAGACCGCTGCCACGGCGTCTACGCCCTCGACATCGACAGCCAACGCGTCGAAACACTGGCCGCCAGTGCCGTGGTGCTGGCCAGCGGTGGTGTGGGCAAGGTGTATCGCTACACCACCAACCCCGACACCTCAACCGGCGACGGCATCGCCATGGCCTGGCGCGCCGGGTGCCGGGTGGGCAACATGGAGTTCGTGCAGTTCCACCCCACCTGCCTGTATCACCCGCAAGAGCGCAGCTTTTTGATCACCGAAGCATTGCGCGGCGAGGGCGCTTTGCTGCGGCTGCCTGATGGTTCGCGCTTCATGCCTGGCCACGATGAACGGGGTGAGCTGGCGCCGCGCGATATCGTGGCCCGCGCCATCGACTTTGAAATGAAAAAGCACGGCCTCGATTACGTGCTGCTCGACGCCACACACCTGGGCGAGAGCTTCTTGAAAGAACACTTCCCGACCATCCATGCGCGGTGCCTGTCGCTGGGCATCGACATCGCCCGCCAGCCCATCCCCGTGGTGCCCGCCGCACACTACACCTGCGGCGGCGTAGTAACCGATCTGCTCGGGCGCACCGATCTGCCGGGGCTCTATGCCGTGGGCGAAACCACCTACACCGGCCTGCACGGCGCCAACCGGCTGGCCAGCAACTCGCTGCTCGAATGCGTGGTGCTGGGCCGCACTTGCGCCGAAGACATCCTGCTGCACGCCGCCGATGCTGCAGCCAAACTGCCCGCGTGGGACGAAAGCCAGGTTGAGGATGCCGATGAGGCCGTGGTGATCTCACACAACTGGGACGAACTGCGTCTGGTGATGTGGAACTACGTGGGCATCGTGCGCACCACGCGTCGGCTTGAGCGGGCCTTGCACCGCATCAAGCTGCTGCGCAACGAGATCGATGATTACTACGCCAACTTTCGCGTAACTCGCGATCTGCTTGAGCTGCGTAACCTGGTTGATTGCGCCGAGCTCATCGTGCGCTCGGCGCTGGCCCGGCGCGAAAGCCGCGGCCTGCACTTCAGCCGCGATTACCCCTACACACTGCCGGTGAGCTTTCCGACCGTGCTATCGCGCAAACCCAAGCGCAAAGATGCCTGGCTGCCCTGAGTAGAGCGGCCCCGATAATCCGCAACTTTCGTTGTCAGACTTCATTCATGTCAAACCCCCCCGTTGCTGTGCTCAAAGGTTGTATCGCCAGCGTGATCCTGGCGGCCAACGTCTTGGTGGTCTTTACGGCCATGATTCCGTTTTCGTTGATCAAGCTGGTGCTGCCCTTTGTGGCCGTGCGCAAGTTGTGCGACATCGCACTCAACGCGCTGGCGCAAACCTGGGTGCGTGGCAATGGTGTGTGGATCGCGATGATGCAGCGCATCCGCTGGGACGTTTCGGGCCTCGACGGGCTCAAAAGCCGCGGCTGGTATCTGGTGAGCAGCAACCACCAAAGCTGGGTCGACATCCTGGTTTTGCAAAAGGTGTTCAACGGCAAGATCCCGTTCTTGAAGTTTTTTCTCAAGCACGAGCTGATCTATGTGCCAGTGATGGGTTTGGCATGGTGGGCGCTTGATTTTCCGTTCATGCGGCGTCAGGGCGACAAGCGCAGCATGGCTCGCGATATGGCCGAAACACGCAAATCGTGTGAACGCTTCAAGCTCATCCCCACTTCGGTGATCAACTTCATGGAAGGCACCCGCTTCAGCACCGCCAAGCATGCCGAGCAGCAATCGCCCTATCGCAACCTGCTGCGCCCCAAGCTGGGCGGCATGACGATGGCGATGGCCACGATGGGCGGCACTTTCGACAGCATGCTCGATGTCACCATCGTCTACCCCACCGGCGTGCCCACGTTTTGGGATCTGCTGTGCGGCAAGGTGCGCAACGTAATCGTGCATGTGCGCGAGGTGGCCATCCCCGAGCCCCTCAAGGATGGCGAACGTGCGCTCGAGCGTGATTACCGCAACCAGCTGCAAAAATGGGTGCTCGCCCTGTGGGCCGAAAAAGACGACACCATCGACGAATTGCGTGCGCGCTTTGAGCGCCGCACCTGATCCTCATCGCGAGAATCAAAAAAGCTCAATGCGAGATGCACTGAGCTTGCAAAAAATCGGTCAGCAAATCCTGCAGCCGATGCAAGTTGCCCAAATGATCGCTGGGCCGCAGATGCAAGGGCAGGGCGCGTGGCGGGGTGTCGTTAACGGCAACCGCACGCCCGCTGGCATGCGTCGACGCATTGTTGGCCCCGGCTTTTGATGATCCACACCCAAACCCGCAACCCGCAATCCGCCCGGCGCCGCGCTTGTGCAAGCCGGCGGCGCTGAACTTAGGGGCGTGATTGATCGGCGAATACATGCGATGAACCTTTGAACCAGTGCTTGCAGTTTCGCCAACTTCGTCACACCTCTTTAGCCCAAATAGCCACGCTTGTGCGGTGCATTTCACGGTGCCATCACCGTGGCGGGGCTGTGGCAAACTGCCGCGCCTTGCCCTCGCGGCTACACGGCGCGCATCGTGGGCAGCGCTTTTTTTTGCCCATTTTTCATCGCACAACCTTGGACAAGATCCTTCTGCAAATCGCCGCCGAGCTTCAGGTTCGGCCCGCGCAAATCCATGCCGCTGTCGAACTGCTCGATGGAGGCGCCACCGTGCCGTTTATCGCGCGCTACCGCAAAGAGGCCACCGATGGGCTCGACGACATTCAGCTGCGCGAGCTTGAAACCCGCCTGGGCTACCTGCGCGAGCTCGAAGATCGCCGTGCAGCCGTGCTCAAAAGCATTGATGAGCAAGGCAAGCTCACGCCCGAGCTGCGCGCGGCCATTGAGGCCGTGCCCACCAAGCAAGAGCTCGAAGACATCTATCTGCCCTACAAGCCCAAGCGCCGCACTAAGGGCATGATCGCCCGTGAGGCCGGCATTGAGCCGCTGGCCGACAGGCTCTTTGCCGAGCCGACACTCGACCCGCAAGCCGAGGCCGGCGCCTTCATCAATGCTGATGCTGGGTTTGCCGACACCTTTGCCGTGCTTGATGGCGTGCGCGACATCCTGAGCGAGCGCTGGGCCGAAGACGCTGCCTTGGTTGGCAAGATGCGCGATTGGCTCTGGGGTGAAGGGCTGTTCAAATCCAAACTGATGGAAGGCAAGGACGAGAACAATCCTGATGTGGCCAAGTTCCGTGATTACTTCGATTACGACGAACCCATCGGCACCGTGCCTTCGCATCGCGCGCTGGCGGTGTTTCGGGGGCGAGCCCAAGAGATCCTCGATGCCAAGCTGGTGCTGGATGAGACCCCCGTGCCCGGCCAGCCCTCGCTGGCTGAAGGCCACATTGCCCGCCACCTGGGCTGGAGCCACAGCAAGCGCCCGGCCGATGATCTGATCCGCAAAACCATCGGCTGGACGTGGAAGGTCAAGCTCAGCCTGAGCCTCGAGCGCGATCTCTTTGCCCGGCTGCGCGAGGCCGCCGAGGCCACGGCCATCAAGGTGTTTGCCGAAAACCTGCGCGATCTGCTGCTGGCCGCGCCGGCGGGCAAGCGCGTTGTCATGGGGCTCGACCCTGGCATCCGCACTGGCGTAAAGGTGGCGGTGGTGAGCGACACCGGCAAGGTGCTCGATACAGCCACCGTTTACCCGCACGAACCCCGGCGCGATTGGGATGGCGCCATCCACACGCTGGGCCGGCTGTGCGCCACGCATGGCGTGAACCTGATCGCCATTGGCAACGGCACGGCCAGCCGCGAAACCGACAAACTGGCCGGCGATCTGATCAAAAAAATCCAGCAACTCGCCCCCGGCACCGAGATCGAAAAGGTGGTGGTGAGCGAGGCCGGGGCGTCGGTGTACTCAGCCAGCGAGTTCGCCAGCAAAGAGCTGCCCGATTTGGATGTGAGCCTGCGCGGTGCGGTGAGCATCGCCCGCCGGCTGCAAGATCCGCTGGCCGAGCTGGTGAAGATCGATCCGAAGAGCATCGGTGTGGGCCAGTATCAGCACGACGTAAACCAAAGCGAGCTGGCCCGCACGCTGGGCGCGGTGGTCGAAGATTGCGTGAACTCGGTGGGTGTCGATCTCAATACTGCCTCGGCGCCGTTGTTGTCGCGCGTGTCGGGCCTGAGCAGCGCGGTGGCCAGCAGCATCGTGCGCTGGCGCGACGCGCACGGCGCATTCAAAAACCGCAAGCAGTTGATGGATGTGGCAGGCCTGGGCGCCAAAACTTTCGAGCAGGCTGCAGGCTTTTTGCGCATTCGCGGGGGCGACAACCCGCTGGATATGTCGGGCGTGCACCCCGAAACGTATCCGGTGGTCGAGCAGATGTTGTCTCACACCGGCAAACCCATCCAAGACATGATGGGCAAAACCGATGTGCTGCGCAGCCTCAAACCTGAGCTGTTCGCCAGCGAACAGTTTGGCGTCATCACGGTCAAAGACATCTTGGCCGAGCTCGAAAAACCCGGACGCGATCCGCGCCCTGATTTCAAGGTGGCACGCTTCAACGAGGGCGTTGAAGATATCAAGGATCTCAAAGAAGGCATGGTGCTCGAAGGCACGGTGAGCAACGTGGCGCAGTTCGGCGCCTTTGTTGATCTGGGCGTGCATCAGGATGGCTTGGTGCACGTGAGCCAGCTGTCCAACAAGTTTGTCAATGATGCGCGCGAAGTGGTTAAAACCGGCGATATCGTCAAGGTTCGGGTGATTGAAATCGATCTCGCACGCCAACGCATCTCGTTGACGATGAAGCTCGATGCCTCACCCAGGGCGAGCGGGGCGGCGCGCGGCGATAACGCCTTCAGGCCCGCCGCACGCAACGAGCGCACGGGAGGGAGCTCGGGCAGACACGGCCCCGCTTCGCCCTCGACCCAGCCGCAATCGGCCATGGCTGCCGCGTTTGCCAAGCTGCAGCCGGGCAAGCGCTGATCTCATCCAGCAACAAGGCCGCCCCACATGAAGCCGCACGCGCTGCGCATCCACGCCGGCCCGCTGGCCCGTGAGCACATCAAGCGCCACGGGCTGCGCGCACAAGACGTTCGCCTGATTGCTGGCGCAGCAGGGGGGCCTAAGGGGCTCATCCTTGGCCCGCTCGATCGATTCATCTTCGGCCCATGGATTGGCGGCGCTGCACATACCGTGCATTTGCTGGGCGCATCGATCGGCGCTTGGCGCATGGCCACGGCAGCCATGCACGATCCGCTGGCGGCATTCGAGGCGTTCGAGCACGCTTACATCCACCAGCATTACGAGCCCGACCCCGGACGCCGACGCCCAACCGCTGCCCAAGTAAGCCAGCGTTTTGGCGAGAGCCTGCAGCATTTTTTTGGCAACGAGGTCGACGCCATATTGAGCCATCCCCGTTATCGCTTGCATGTGGTGACATCGCATGGGCGCGGGCTGCTCGCGCGCGAGGGGCGCTGGCAAACGCCGCTGGGATACGCTGGGCTTGCCTTGAGCAATGCGCTGTCGCGGCGCAGCGTTGGCAGCTGGATCGAGCGCGTGGTGTTTTCGAGCGGACGCGATGCGCTGCCCGTTGATCTGCACGATTTGCGACACCGCCGGCTGGCGCTCACCTCACATAATTTTTTTGCCGCCGTGCAGGCCTCGTGCTCGATCCCCTTTGTGCTGCAGGCGGTGCACGACATCCCTGGCGCGCCACGTGGTGCCTATTGGGACGGAGGCATCACCGATTACCACCTGCACTGGCGCTACAACGCCATGAACGAGGGTTTGGCACACGATGTGCCGCAAGGGCTGGTGCTGTATCCGCACTTTCAGCGCGAGCTGATTCCGGGCTGGCTCGACAAAGCCTGGAAGCGTCGCCACCGTCCGACATCAGGGCTCGACAACGTGATCGTGCTCGCGCCCAACCCCGATTGGGTGCGCAGCCTGCCCAATGCCAAACTGCCTGATCGCAACGATTTCATGCACTACGGGCTCGATTGGCAAAGCCGCGCCCGCACCTGGACACTCGCCGTACGCGAAAGCCAGCGCCTGGCCGACGAGTGGCAGCAATGGCTCGAACAAGGCACCCCCGCCAGCCGGATCGAGCCGCTCTGATCCAGAGCGTTGATCCCACCATGAGCAGCGGCCCGCTACACTGACCGCTGTGGACCTGACAACCAGCATCCTCTTGAGCGTGGCCCTGATTCTGGCCAGCGCGTTTTTTTCTGTCGCCGAGATCTCGCTGGCCGCATCTCGCCGCCTGCGTCTGCAGCAAATGGCCGACGAAGGCGATGTCCGCGCCGAACGTGTCATCGCCATGCAAAACCAGCCGGGGCACTACTTCACCGTGGTGCAGATTGGCCTCAATGCCATCGCCATCCTGGGCGGCATCATCGGCGAGGGCATGCTCACGCCGCACTATGCGCGCATGCTCGAATACATCGTTTCACCGCAGCGCGCTGCACAGCTGGGCTTTGTGGCTTCGTTTTTCAGCGTCACGGCCTTTTTCATACTGTTTGCCGATCTCTTTCCGAAGCGGCTGGGCATGCTGCAACCTGAAGCGCTGGCGGTGCGCGTGGTGGGGCCGATGCATGTGTGCGTCACCGTGCTCAAACCGGCGGTCTGGATCTTCAATGCCATCACCGATGGCGTGTTCAAGTTTTTTGGCGTATCGGTGCAACGCGACGAACGCGTCACGGCAGATGACATCCTCGCCATGACCGAAGCCGGGCGGCAGGCCGGCGCCGTGGCGCAGCGCGAGCAAGAGGTGATCGAAAACGTTTTCGAACTTGAAACCCGCACCGTTACCAGCGCCATGACGCCGCGTGATCGCGTGGTGTTTTTCTGCATCGATGACGACGACACCGAGGTGCGTGCGTGCATCGCTGCGCAGCCGCACTCGACCTATCTCGTGTGTGGACGCGATATCGACGATGTATCTGGCTACGTCGATGCCAAAGATCTGCTGCTGTGTGTGCTCACGCAGCGTCCGATCAGCCTTAAGGCTGAGGGCTTGCTGCACAAGGTATTGACCGTGCCTGATCGGCTCACGCTGTCTGAGGTGCTTGAGCAATTCAGGCAGGCTCACGAAGACTTTGCCGTGATCGTTAACGAATATGGCCTGGTGGTGGGCGTGATCACGCTCAACGATGTGATGAGCACCGTGATGGGTGGGCTGGTGCTGCCGCTGATTGAAGAGCAGATCGTGCGCCGCGATGAACATTCGTGGTTGATCGATGGCGCCACGCCGATCCCCGATGTGCTGCGCGCACTCGAGCTCGACGAGCTGCCGCACCAAAGCGAATACGCCACGCTGTCGGGCTTTTTGATGGTGATGCTGCGCCGCATCCCGAAACGCACCGATACCGTGATCTGCGGCGGCTATCGCTTTGAGGTGATGGATGTCGATGCGTTCAAGATCGATCAGGTGATGGTGATGCGGCTGGATGCCGACGCACCGCCCGAGCACGCCTGATACGCGCCCCCTCATTTGCAGGTTGTGCGCGCAAACGCGCTTGCGCCGCAAGCGTTTGTCGATACCATACGCCCGTTTGAATTAAACGAATGTTTTAAACCGGATGCGAGCGTTCGAGCAAGCAAACGGTCAAGGCGATCCACCCCGAGGTTCAAGCAAAAATCGAGGCTTTGATTCAGCCTCTTGGAGACACAGCTTGGCGCTCTCATCCGTATCCGGCAAAGCCCACTCGGGCGACACCAAGACCCGCATCCTCGATGCCGCCGAAGACTTGTTCGTCGAGGTCGGCTACGAGAGCATGTCGCTGCGGCAGATAACCTCTGCCGCGCAAGTTAATCTGGCCTCGGTCAATTACCACTTTGGCGGCAAAGAGGCGCTGATTCAGGCCGTGCTGTCGCGCCGCCTTGATCAACTCAACGACGAGCGTTTGAAACTGCTCGACATTTTTCAAAACTCACAAGGCGCCGCGCTCACGAGCGAGCATGTGCTCGTGGCAATGTTTTTGCCTGCCTTGCGTATGGCGGGCCGCACTGAAACCGGCGGGCCGCGGTTTTTGCGTTTCCTCGGGCGCGCCTACACCGACGTTTCGCCCACCGTACAAGATTTTGTCAACGGCCACTACACGTCGTCGCTGGGGCGATTTTTTGCGGCGTTTCAGCAAACCCTGCCGCAGCTGCCGCGCCAAGATTTGGGCTTTCGGCTGCATTTCGCCATGGGTGCTGTGGCGGGTGTGCTTGCCAGCGCCAACACCAATCGGCTGGTGCAAGAGTTCACCCAGGGGCAGGGCGATGACGAATCTGTCGTGATTGGCCGGCTGGCTGCCTTGATGGTGGCCGCGCTCAACGCGCCAATGCCTGATGCCAAACACCTGAACGATCTGCGCTCAATCATCGGTCGGGTTGATGCGATCAGCGGCACCGATGAGCCCACCACCCAACGACGCGCCAATGCTTAAAGCCCACTGATGCGCATCCAGCCCATTTGTTTTTCTTTCAACCTTTAAACCACGCCTTGCTCCATGAAAGACGGATACATCGATTTCGCCAACTCGGCCCTGGGTGCCAAGCTTGTTAACGCGCTGGGCCTGCCCAAGCCCTTGCCACTGGATCGCCATGAGGCCGGCGCAGCGGTGATCAACGGCCCGGTGCTCGTCGGGGCGTCTGAAGGCGCTGCGCTGCTCGAACCACTTGCCCGCACACTGGCCAAGATCAAAGCCCAGAGCTACGCCCACGAGCGTGCCGTGCAGTGGATTGGCGTGGCCAATAGTGCCGGGCTCACCACGGGCCGCTGGAGCGGAGAAAAAATCAAGGCGCTGGTGTTCGACGCCACCGGGCTCGACGACAGCACGCAATCGGATGCGCTGTATTGGTTTTTCCATGACGCCGCGCGCTCGGTGCTGCCTTGTGGCCGCATCGTGGTGCTGGGCCGCCCGCCTGAGCAGCAGGCCAACAGCCGCAAAGCCACCGTGCAGCGATCGCTCGAGGGGTTAACACGCTCGCTGGGCAAAGAGCTGCGCAAGGGCATCAACGCGCAGCTCGTCTATGTGGCCGAGGGTGCCGAAGATCAACTCGAATCGACGCTACGCTTTTTGCTCTCACCGCGCTCGGCTTATGTATCGGGCCAGGTGATTCGCATCGGCCAAGCCATTGGCGAGATGGCCGCCCCTGCCGATTGGAACCAACCGCTCGCCGGCAAAAAAGTGCTGGTTACTGGCGCCTCGCGCGGCATTGGCGCATCCATTGCCGAGGTGGTGGCGCGCGATGGTGCACAGGTGATCGTGCTCGATGTGCCGCAGGCCCAAGCGGGGCTTGACGAAGTTGCCAAAAAGATCGGCGGCAAAGCGCTGGCGCTTGATATTGGCGCGCCCGAAGCGCCACAAAAATTGGTGGACGCGGCCAAGGCCGATGGGGGTTGGGATGTGATCATCCACAACGCCGGCATCACCCGTGACAAAACCATCGCCAACATGAAAGAACACCTGTGGCAGATGGTGGTTAACGTTAACCTCTCAACACAAGAGCGCATCAACGATGCGATGGTGGCCTCGGGTGCACTCAAATCGGGCGGGCGCATCGTGTGTGTGTCGTCGATCTCGGGCATCGCCGGCAATATGGGCCAAACCAACTATGCCGTTTCGAAAGCTGGCGTGGTCGGCATGGTGCAGAGCACTGCGCCGGCACTGGCAGCCAAGGGCATCACCATCAACGCCGTGGCTCCTGGCTTTATCGAAACCGCCATGACGGCCGCCATTCCGTTTGCCATCCGCGAAGCAGGCCGCCGCATGAACTCAATGAGCCAGGGCGGGCAACCGGTGGATGTGGCCGAGGCGATTGCCTGGTTTGCCAACCCGGCATCGAGCGGCCTCACGGGCAACGTTGTTCGCGTGTGCGGCCAGAGCCTCATTGGCGCTTGATCAGGCGAGGGCGCTCACCATGTTGATGCGGAAGACGCAAGCCATGAAGACCATCGAAATCACCAGCACGCCTTCGGCGCTCAGCCTCTACAGTGCGGCGCTGCGCTCTTCGGGCAAACGCGCCTCAGCCGGCGCCACACTGCCTGATGTGCGTCTGGTGCGCGAAAACGTTACCCTCGATGCCGCGCACATTGAGCGCTACGCGCGAGTATGCGGGTTTCGGATGTCGCAAGGCGTGCCGCCAACATATCCGCACATGCTGGCGTTCGCGCTGCAGATGAAGCTCATGTGCTCGCCCTCGTTCCCATGGTCGGTGATGGGATTGGTGCACCTGGGCAACACCATCGAGCAGCACCAAGCGCTGCAGCCCGGGCAAAAGCTCTCGATCGAAGTAGCCAGCGGCTGCCTTCAGGTGCACGAAAAAGGCCAGCTCTTTTCACTCCTCAGCCGAGCCACCCGCAACGGCGAGCTGGTGTGGGAAAGCGTCAGCAACTACCTGCGCATGGGGGTGCGCACCCCACACGGCACGCCCTACCAAAGCGCCCTGATCGACGACACCCCGCTGTCGCGCCAAGCCGATTGGCAGGCACGCAGCGACATTGGCCGGCGCTACGGCAGCGTCTCGGGCGATATCAACCCGATACACCTCTCTGCGGTTTCGGCCAAGATTTTTGGCTTCAAGCGAGCCATTGCCCACGGCATGTGGACGAAAGCCCGCGCGCTGGCCACCTTGCTGCCGCAAGAACCCATCGAGCATGTGTTGGCACAGGTTGAGTTCAAAACCCCGCTGTTTTTGCCCGGGCGCGCCACGCTCTGGACGGGCCAGGCCAGCGACGGCATGCTCTTCGAAGTGCGCAACGGTCGTGGCGACAAACCACACCTGCGCGGCAAGCTCGTGCGCTGATCGCATTCTCTCAACCACAAGATTTTGATTTCGTTTACCAGGAGACAACCTTCATGAGCACCATTCGCCGCGTCGCCATTCTGGGTGGCAATCGCATCCCGTTTGCACGATCCAACTCGGTGTACTCGCACGTATCCAACCAAGACATGCTCACCGCTGCAATGCAAGGCCTGGTAGACCGCTACAACCTGCACGGATTGCGTCTTGGCGATGTTGTTGGTGGTGCCGTGATGAAGCATTCGCGCGATTTCAACCTCGTGCGCGAAACCGTGCTCTCAACCACGCTGGCCCCCGAAACCCCGGCTTTCGATATTCAGCAGGCCTGCGGCACCGGCCTCGAAGCAGCCATGATCGTGGCCAACAAAATCGCGTTGGGCCACATTGATTCGGGCATCGCCTGCGGTGTCGACACCACCTCAGACGCACCGATTGCCATCAACGAAAAGATGCGCAAGATCCTGCTCGAAGCCAATCGCAAAAAAACCACCGGCCAAAAGCTCGCCCAAGTTGCCAAAGTGCGCCCGAGCATGCTGATCAAACCGGCCATCCCCAAAAACGGTGAGCCGCGCACGGGCTACTCGATGGGCGAGCACGCCGAGTTGATGGCCAAAGAGTGGGGCATCAGCCGCGAAGATCAAGATCAGCTCGCGCTGGCCAGCCACAAAAACCTGGCCAAAGCCTACGAAAACGGCTTTTTTGCCGATCTCATTACCCCGTTTAAAGGCGTCTCGCGCGACAACAACCTGCGCGCCGATCTCTCGATCGAAAAGCTGCGCTCACTCAAGCCGTGCTTCGATAAAAAGGTCAACCCCGGCAACGGCACGCTCACGCCAGGCAACTCGACGCCGCTCACCGATGGCGCCTCAGCTGTGCTGCTGGCCAGCGAAGAATGGGCCCGCGAGCGCAACCTGCCCGTGCTGGCCTACCTGAGCTTCAGCGAAGTCGCGGCGGTTGATTTCTTCAATAAAAAAGAAGGCTTGTTGATGGCGCCGGCCTACGCCGTGCCGCGCATGCTCAAGCGCGCTGGCCTTTCGCTGCAAGATTTTGATTTCTACGAAATCCACGAAGCCTTTGCTGCTCAGGTGCTGTGCACGCTCAAGGCATGGGAAGACCCCAAATACTGCAAAGAGCGCCTCGGTCTCGACAAACCACTGGGCTCGATCGATCGCAGCAAGCTCAACATCAACGGCAGCTCGCTGGCCGCCGGCCACCCCTTTGCGGCCACTGGCGGGCGCATCATCGCCACGCTGGCCAAAATGCTCAACGCAAAAGGCTCGGGCCGCGGCCTGATCTCGATCTGCGCGGCTGGCGGGCAAGGTGTCGTGGCCATCATTGAGAAGTGAGCTTGACGCGGCAGACCGATCAGGTAAGGTCGAGCACCGCTCCGGTATCATCCGACGCGCACTGTTACAGCAAGAAACAGTGATGTGAGCGAAGCACTGTCGCACTGCGCATTTCCGATACAGGCTGACGCAACAGCCTGAACACAACAAGGAGACAAACATGAATCAAGCCGCCGCATTGGCATCGACCTCGGCCAAGCCTTCGGCCCTGAACCCTGACGGCACCACCAACCGCCTGTGGCTGTCCAGCTATATCGAAGGCGTTCCAGCCGATATCGATCTCAACCAATACGAATCGCTCAACGCCTACTTCGACGAGTGCATCGCGAAGTTCCGCCAGCGGGTGGCTTTTGTGAGCGTCGGCAGCGAGATGAGCTACGACGATCTGGATAAAAAGGTCAAAGCTTTTGCGGGCTGGCTGCAAAGCCAAGGCGTCAAACAAGGCGACCGCGTCGCCATCATGAGCCCCAACCTTTTTCAGTATCCGATCTGCCTGTTTGCCGTTTTGCGCATCGGCGCCATCGTGGTAAACGTCAATCCGCTCTACACCGCACGAGAGCTGGCGCACCAGCTCAAAGACAGTGGAGCCGAAACCATCGTGGTGATGGAAAACTTTGCCAAGACGCTGCAAGACGCGCTGCCCGGCACCGCCGTCAAGCGCATCGTGCTTACGCAACTGGGCGATCTGCTGTCTGACGGCATCAACCTCAAGGGCCGGCTGCTTAATTTCGTGCTGCGCCACGTGCAAAAAATGGTGCCGGCCTATTCGTTGCCAAACGCCATTTGGCTGCGCACGGCACTCAACCAGGGCGCCAAAGTGGCCGTCAAGCCCGTGCAGGCCAAGCGTGATGATCTGGCCTTTTTGCAATACACCGGCGGCACCACTGGTGTGGCCAAAGGTGCCATGCTCACGCACGCCAACGTGCTCGCCAATTGCCTGCAAGCTAAGGCCTGGGCCGAAGGGCAGTGGTCTGAGAGTGAAGTCGAGAGCATGGTGACGCCGCTGCCGCTGTATCACATCTACTCACTCACTGTGAACTGCCTGATCTTCATGGGCATTGGCGGGCGCAACATCTTGATCGCCAACCCACGCGACACCAAGCGCGTGATGATGATCCTGAAGAACGAGCAGTTCAGCGGCATCACCTGTGTGAACACGCTATTTCAGTCCTTTCTCGATGATGAGGATTTCCGCAAACGCGATTTCTCGAAGCTCAAGCTGGCGATGGCCGGCGGTATGGCGCTGCAGCGCGCCGTGGCAGAGCGCTTTCACCAGGTTACGGGCAAAACCATCGTCGAAGGCTATGGCCTGACCGAATGCTCGCCTATCGTCACCATCAACCCGGTCGACATCTCGAAGCCGATGCCCGTATTCACAGGCTCGATCGGGGTGCCGGTGCCTTCAACCGATGTGCGCATGCGCCGCGACGATGGCACCTGGGCTGACGTTGGCGAGCCGGGCGAGCTGTGTGTGCGCGGCCCACAGGTGATGCGTGGCTACTGGAATCGCCCCGAAGAAACCGCCAAGGTGATCGACAAAGACGGCTGGCTCTGCACGGGCGACGTTGCAGTGATGGACGAAAAAGGCTTTATCAAAATCGTCGATCGCAAGAAAGACATGATTTTGGTGTCGGGCTTTAACGTCTATCCCAACGAGATTGAAGACGTGATCGCGATGCACCCCGATGTGAAAGAAGTGGCGGCCATCGGTGTGCCTGATCAAAAATCGGGCGAGGCCGTGAAAGTGATCATCGTGCCGCGCACGCCTTCTTTGACGAAAGAGGCCATTCTTGAGCATTGCAAGAAAAACCTCACGGGTTACAAGATGCCGCGCATTGTCGAGTTCCGCAACACCGAGTTGCCCAAGACGCCAGTGGGCAAGATCTTGCGCCGCGAATTGCGCGACAGCAAATGATGTAGCGCCCCATGGGCCTGGGCCTGGGCTTGGCGCTCGGGCTTTGTCTCAACGCCGTGTGCACGCTTGCTGCACGCGGCGTTTTTGCATCCAGGGGGGGGGCGATTCTTGTGGATTGATCAGCGCGGCCCCGCAGCGGGCCAGCCGTCGAGCACGAAGCGTTGTTGCGCCCATTCGCCGCTCGGCTGAAAGCTGCGCTCGATCACGGTAGTGGTGATGCCGCCTGATCCCGCCTGCTCAGACACGATCACGGTGGCGCAACGGGTGCCGTAGTGCCCGCCCGGCAAGCGAACGTGAGCAGCAGACAGCGCCCGCTCAATATCGAGAGGCACGCCGGTTGAGGGCAAGCGGGCATCGTCAGCGGTGCGCTCATCAGCCAGAGCGTGCAGCAGTTGCGCAATCAGCCATTCGGCATCTGCCTTTGCAGACCACCGCACGGCTGCCGCAAGGGCTTGTTTGAGCGCCTGCACTTTGGGCCATGGGATATCCAGGCTGGCATTTGAGAGGCCATAGCAGCCCGGTGGCAACAGGTGCGGCGTGGGCTGCAGTGTTGAAACAACATGATGTTCGCCGCGAGCAAAATCGAATCCCACAAGATTGAAGCCGTTGTATGGGTGCAGATCGTGCTCGGCAAAAAACGCCTCGAACCCGTCGGTGTGGCGCAAGCAGGCAGGAATCAGCGCGCCCCGCGAGGCAGCGTCGGGGCGGTGCTCACGTGGATTGCGGATGTTGGTGAGCAGCGCCAGGCGTGCGGTATCGCTCAGGCCAAGCCAGGTGCCGCCTGCATCGAGATCGCGCCCGGCCAGGATGCGCGGGAGGGTGATTCCATCCCACCAAGCCATGGGGGCGGCTGGGCGGTTAAAAAATTCGTCGCGGTTGGCCGCCAAGACAAACGGAAACCGCGCGCCAGGCTCGATGCAAAAGGCAACCAGGCACATTGCGGCAAGCGGTTCAGGCGTGGCCGGGAGCGTCGTCGTCCGGCAGCGCGTAGGGCAGGGTGGCGGGGCGCAACTGTGGGCCCTGTGCGGTGCCCAGGTGCAGGCCTTCGGGCCGCGCCAGCACGGCCAGCTTGATCTCGACCAATGCCGAGTGCCCGCCTGAGGGGTGCGGCGCAGCGTTGACAACCGTGCCACAGGGTTGAGAGGGGTCGTTGTCTGAGAAGACATCTTGCCCAACATCGATGGGCGCATCAGCGTGCATGAGCACGCTGCGGCGCTTGAGCTTGCCGAGATATTGGCTGCGGGCCACCACCTCTTGGCCGGGGTAGCAGCCTTTTTTAAAGTTGACGCCGCCCACAAGCTCAAAGTTGATCATCTGCGGCACAAAGTGCTCAAAAGTGCGGCTTTCGATGCGCGCCACACCGCTGCTCACCTCGAGCCAAGCCCAGGTGTCGGGCGACAGCGCTGGGGTGTTGGTGCACAGGGTTTCGGCCTGATCGAGTGGCCCCACCCAGAGGTGGCGTGGCACAACATGCGGGGTGGATTGAGGGGACAGCGCATCGGGCAGTCGGGCGAGCATCCCGCCACGGCAGGCAACGGCGCGCCACGGGGCATCAAGCGCAGCCGCTTCGGGTAAGGCGCCTGTGCTGGATCCAGCCAAACCGACGATCGCCAGATCGGCGCTGGCGTCGTCGAGCCGCGCCTTGGCGCGCAACACAAACATGCTCAGGCGTTTGAGCGTGGCCGGCAACAGATCGCTCGAGCACACGAGCCAGTATTCGCCCACCCCCGGATGAAGCACCGTAAAGCTGGCCTGCATGCGCCCTTTGGCGTTGCAGTAGGCGGCCAGACGCGCTTGGGCTGGCGTTTGGCCGGTGATGTCTTGGCTGAGCTGGCCATGCAAAAAAGTGGCGGCGTCATCGCCACGGGCGCGGATCAGGCCCAGGTTCGGCAGGCGCACCGCGCCGCTGAAAGCATCGAAGGGCGCCGTTTGCAAAGTGGGTTCGGTCGTCATGAGGGTGATTATCATCGTGGGCTCTTTTGAGCACGCAGAAAAAGGTCAAGTGAAACAGCGTCTTCATGGCACGAACCATGGCCAAAACAGGCCGCGCATGGCGTGGCTCGCGAGCAGCCACGCCATGCGCGGGGTGGCCTTGTGGGCGATGTTGATTGGTTTGATTGCGGCTGCTTTGCTGGCAATTTCGGCGGTGTGGTGGCAGCTCTCGCGTCCGTTGCCGCTGGCAACGCCGAGCATTGAGCTGTCGATCGAGCCGGGCACTTCGCCGCGTGCGATCGCTCGCGATTGGGTGGATGCGGGCGTGCAGGTGCCGGCTTGGGCGTTGTATCAGTGGTTCAGGTGGTCGGGCCAATCGAGCCAGATTCGTGCGGGCAATTACGAGCTCAACGCGGGCGCATCGGCCCGTGATTTGCTGCGCATGATGGTGCGCGGCGATGAGCGGCTGGGCACGGTGCGCCTGATCGAGGGTTGGACGTTTCGGCAGGTTCGACAGGCACTGGCGCAATCCCCCGATCTCAAGCACACCACCGCGCAGATGAGCAACACCGAGATCATGGCCGCGCTTGGCGAACCGCAGTTGCCGCCCGAGGGGCAGTTTTTTCCGGACACCTACACCTTTGGCAAAGGCAGCAGCGATCTGGCTGTGCTCAAACGTGCACACCATGTGATGCAGCGCGTGCTGGATCAGGCCTGGGATCGCCGTGCCGCCGATTCACCGCTCACATCGTCCACCGAAGCGCTGATCTTGGCATCGATCATCGAAAAAGAAACCGGCCGCGAGGCCGATCGGGCAATGGTTGCTGGCGTGTTTGTCAATCGCTTGCGCATCGGCATGCCGCTACAGACCGACCCCACCGTGATCTACGGGTTGGGCGAACGCTTTGATGGCAATTTGCGCCGCATTGATCTGCAAACAGATACGCCCTACAACACCTACACACGCACCGGCCTGCCACCCACGCCGATTGCGATGCCCGGGCGGGCATCACTCATGGCTGCTGTGATGCCTGCCCCCACGCGGGCGCTGTATTTCGTGGCGCGAGGGGATGGCAGCAGCGAGTTCAGCGAATCGCTGGCGGCACACAATCGTGCCGTTGACCGCTTTCAGCGCAATCCCCCCAAAAAATCTCGATGAACACCAGCACCAGCAGCGATCCGCTTCGCCCTTTGATGCCTCAACCCGGGCGTTTCATCACCTTCGAGGGCATTGATGGCGCCGGCAAAACCACCCACATCAACGCGCTAGAGCAGCGCTGGCGCAATCGCGGCCTCGATGTGGTGCGCACCCGCGAGCCCGGAGGCACGGCGCTGGCCGAGCGTTTGCGCGAGCTGGTGCTGCACGAGCCGATGGATGCGCTCACCGAAGCACTGCTCATTTTTGCGGGGCGACGCGATCATCTGCAATGCGTGATCGAACCCGCCCTGCAGCGGGGCGCATTGGTGCTGTGCGATCGTTTTACCGATGCCACCTTTGCCTACCAAGGTGCAGGCCGAGGATTCGATCTGGCCATATTGAGCGAGCTTGAGCGCTGGGTGCAGTGCAACCGCCAGCCTGATCTCACGCTGTGGTTCGATATCCCGCCCGCCGTGGCTGCGGCACGTTTGGCCTCGGCCCGCCAGCCCGATCGGTTTGAAGCCATGGACGCGGCCTTTTTTGCGCGCGTCAACGAAGGCTATCGCGCCCGGCAAATCGCGCAACCCGAGCGGTTTTTGCGCATCGACGCCAACCAGCCTGTTGAGGCTGTATCGCACGCCATTGATGCCGCGCTCTTGGCGCGAGGGTGGTGAGCATGGCCGACGCCGCCCAACTGCCGTGGCTGGATGAGCCCCTGGCACGAGCGCTCTCGGCGCAGCGCGGCCACGCCTTGCTCGTTGACGGCCCGGCAGGCGTTGGCCAATTTGAATTTTGTTTGAGGCTGGCTCAAGCCTGGCTGTGTGAGCATCCCGCAACCGTAGATGCGCCAAACGATTTGCCACAGGCCTGCGGCACCTGCGGCAGTTGCCACTTGATGGCGGCCCAGGCGCATCCTGATCTGCTGGTGATAGTGCCCGACGCGCTGCGCGAAGGGCTGGGATGGCGCACCGGCGACGATGCCACCGAGGCCGAATCCACCACCGACGGCAAAAAAACCAAGCCCAGCGCAGAGATCAAAGTCGATGCCATCCGGCGCGCGGTGGCTTTTGCGCAGCACACCTCGGCACGAGGTGTGGGCAAAGTGCTTGCCATCTACCCGGCTGAGCGCATGAACACCATCGCCGCCAACACCCTGCTCAAAACACTCGAAGAGCCACCCGGGCTCGCACGCTTTGTGCTCGCCACAAGCCGCGCCGAAGGCCTGCTGCCCACCATCCGCAGCCGCTGCCAGAGCTTTCGATTGCCGCTGCCCGACACCCCCACCGCCACCGCGTGGCTCGAACAACAAGGCATTATTGAGCCCCACACCCTGCTGGCTGCGGGCGGCGGCGAACCTCTCACAGCGCGCGAGCTTGCCCGGCAAGGCGTGCAGGCTGATACCTGGATAAATGTGCCTCGGTGGGTATGCAGCGGGCATGCTCAGCCGCTGCTTGCCTGGCCGATGCCGCTGCTGGTAGATACCCTGCAAAAACTCTGTTTTGACACCACCCTGAAAACCCTCGGGCAAACCCCTAGATATTTTCCGGATTCGAATGTGCCGGCCGGTGCGCAAATATCTCGTTTAACCGCATGGGCCACCGCGCTGCGCAAAGCCAAACGCCATGCCGAGCACCCCCTAAACGCGGTATTACAGGTTGAAAACCTGCTTTTTCAAGCGCAACAAGCGCTATATGGTGCAGTATTACCGCCCGCTCGTTGAATCGCGCCCGTAAACTGAACGCATGAATGCAGTCGTGACCCGCTCTCCTCAGGCTTCTGCTGCAGCGGCAACACCCGCAGCCGCCGGAGGCGCCCGCCCCAGCGTGATCCAGCTCGTGTTCCGCGAGAAGGGTGCGCTTTATGCGGCATACATCCCCGTGTTTGCCGATGGTGGCCTTTTTGTGCCCACCACACGCGAATACAAGCTGGGCGAAGACATCTATCTGCTGCTGTCGCTGCCCGATGATCCGCAGCGCTATCCGGTGGCCGGCAAGGTGGCTTGGCTCACGCCAGCCAACGCCTCGGGTGGCCGCACCCAGGGTGTGGGCGTCAAATTCCCCTCCGACGAAAAAACGCGCCTCTTGCGTGTCAAGATCGAAGAGATTCTTGGCACCTCGATTTCGTCCGCCAAGCCGACCCAAACCCTGTAGCACGCCGCTGCTCGAGCGCGTCGCGCATTGAGCAGGGGTTTCATCGCTGCAGCATGTTTGTCGACTCTCACTGCCATCTCAATTTTCCGCAACTGCTCGCTGATCTGCCGGGCATTCTTGATGCCATGGCGCAGGCGCGCGTCGATCGGGCGCTGTGCATTGGCACCACGATCGAAGAATTCCCCGCCGTGCATGGCTTGGCCATGGCACACGCCCACCTGTGGGCTACGGTAGGCGTACACCCCGATAACGAGGGCGTGCACGAACCCACACTGGCCGAGCTGATCGAGCTGGCCCAGCGCGATAAGGTGGTCGCCATCGGCGAAACCGGGCTGGATTACTACCGACTCGGCGAGCGCAGCATGGCAGAGATGGCGTGGCAACGACAGCGCTTCCGCACCCACATCCAAGCGGCACGCGCGGTGCAGCGGCCAATGGTGATCCACACCCGCAGCGCCAGTGCCGACACACTCGACATCCTCAGGCAAGAGCAGGGCGGCGAGGTGGGCGGCGTGTTTCACTGCTTTACCGAGAGCATCGATGTGGCTCGCCAAGCGCTTGATTTGGGC
This sequence comes from uncultured Aquabacterium sp., assembly GCA_964618825.1. Lineage (GTDB taxonomy): Bacteria > Pseudomonadota > Gammaproteobacteria > Burkholderiales > Burkholderiaceae_C > Aquabacterium. The sequence continues at coordinate 41,653 of CAZUCW010000004.1, read as the reverse complement.
TTCTACATTTCGTTCTCGGGCATCCTCACGTTCAAGAACGCGGTCGATCTGCGTGAGGTGGCGCGCTTTGTGCCGCTTGATCGCTGTCTGATCGAAACCGACAGCCCTTATCTCGCACCCGCGCCGCATCGCGGCAAAACCAACAACCCGTCGTATGTGGTTTTTGTGGCCCAGCAACTGGCCGAGATCAAGGGCTGCAGCCTTGAAGCCATTGCTGAGCACACCAGCCGCAACTTCGAGACGCTGTTTCGCGTGCCGCGCTGCTGATCCACCTCACCACTGAGCAACTCGCTCGGTGGCAACCCTGTAAGCAGATTTCTGACAACGGATATGGCACACAGCCGACTGTGCGGCCCAGACCCCCACACCTACAGTTACCTCCATCGACAGTTAATTTTTCACACCGGAGGTCGTATGCAACATCAAGGTCTGGTTGCCAACCCGTTTGCACTGATGATGGAACCCGAGGCGGTTTTGCAAGCCATTGAGCGCTCTGATCGTCTCAACCGGCTGCAACGCCGTGTGTGCCGACCGCTCGACAAACCGCTGATCCCCAAGATTGGCGACGATGCCCAGGCTTACGACCAAACCATCGAAGCCGAACCCGAGTTGTCGGACGACGACATCACTGATTGATGAGATCAGCGCGCCTTGATGCAGCCGGTGTGGCATCGAGGCGCAGCCGGATCAAGGTTCGACGTTTCAGTCTGCCTACAATTCGCCCCTTCGAGGAGCGAACATGAGCATCAAGTCTGATCGTTGGATCCGCCAGCAGGCCGTTGAACACAAAATGATCGAGCCTTTCGAGCCCAATCAGGTTCGAAGGTCGGGTGATGGACATCGCATCGTTAGCTACGGCACCAGCAGCTACGGCTACGACATTCGTTGCGCAGACGAATTCAAGATCTTCACCAACATCAACTCGACCATCGTCGACCCCAAGAATTTCGACGAGAAGAACTTTGTCGATTTCAAGGGGGATGTGTGCATCATCCCGCCCAACAGTTTTGCGCTGGCCCGCACGGTTGAGTATTTCCGCATTCCGCGCAACGTGCTGACGATCTGCCTGGGCAAGAGCACTTATGCCCGCTGCGGGATCATCGTGAACGTGACGCCTTTCGAGCCCGAGTGGGAAGGCTACGTTACGCTCGAATTCAGCAACACCACGCCGCTGCCCGCCAAGATTTACGCCGGCGAAGGTTGCGCCCAGGTGCTGTTTTTTGAGAGCGACGAGATCTGCGAAACCAGCTACCGCGATCGGGGTGGCAAATATCAGGGCCAAACGGGCGTAACGCTGCCAAAAACCTGAGTTTTTTGCCGCAGCAAAGCAATTAATACCGCAGTTGGTGATTTTGTCGCTGCCGCGCTCGCCATGTAACGAGTTGTGTGATCGATGCGAAGTACCATGAACGCCACCCCATCGTCATGGTTCTTTAAACAGGTTTCAGGCGGGCTGTATGCGCCGACCCATTCACTCAGCGGCACTGATCAATTCTTTTTTCGATAGCCTCAGCCCCGAACAGCGCGAGGTGGCTCAGGCGTTGCAACAGGCCATTTTGCAGGCGGCGCCGCATCTGCGCCAAGAAGTGAGGTGGGGCAATCTGTGCTTTCAGGATGAGGGCGATAACCTGATCGCGATTGTTTTTCACAAAAGCCAGGCGCACCTGCAGATCTTTAACGGCGCACAGTTGGTGTGCCGGTTTCCGCAACTCGAAGGCACCGGGCGCGGGATGCGGCTGATCAAATGCCGCTACCGGCAGCCTATCGATCAGACGCTGGTGGATGCTTTAACAAAAGCCGCCGTCGAAGCGCTGGAGTAGGCACCGTTGGCCTTATGTGGGCGAGCGATGCAGCCGAATGATTTTTTTGAGCTCGGGCACGCACGAGCCGCAATGGGTGCCGCACTTGAGGCGGTCTTGCAGCTGCGTCAGACGCATCTCTTCAGTGCCTCGGCAGTCTGAGAGGATCTCAAGAATTTGCGGCTCTGCCACGTTCTGGCATGAACACACCTGTTTGCCGCGAGCCTTGAGGGCTGATGGCGCTTTGGCGCTGGGGGCCAGCAGCAGCCGGCCATATACATCGGCGGGCAGATCGTCTTCAAGCAGGGTGCGCACCCACCCTTCGGCGCGGGTGTCGCCACCGAGCAAAAAGGCATCGAGATGGCGTTGACCGTTGCGCTGCACGAGCCGCATGGCACGGCGTTGTCCGGCACGTTTGTCTTGGTAGCGCAGCACTTCGGCGCCTTGCAAGCCGAGGATGCTCTCGATGCGGGCCACGATTTCGTCTGAGGCCGGCTCATGCACAGCGGCACGAAACAACACGCCCACACGCTGAGGCGTATCAGAGATGCCAGGCGCATCGGCTTCTCGGCCAAAAGGCACGCAGGTGGCAAACGCAAAGGCACGCATCAGCGGCTTGAGCGCTTCGCGTGCGCGGTGCGCCTGATCGGCAGGCAGCCAGGCTGCGGCGGTCAGGCGCCATGGCAGTTCGGCCTTGAGCACTTTGATGGCCGTGTGCTTGAACTCGGGCTGCTGCGAGGTAGGGCAGCGCTCTGGCGTGGTGAGGGCGTTGATGCCGGTAACTCGTGCGCCGGTTGAGGTGTGGCCCGAGAGTGTTTCTTCGCCCCAATGCATGGCAATGAAGGCCTGCATTGGCGCGATGCTGTCGCTGGCCTGTGCAGGCAGGATGAGCGAGCCGCGCCGCGAGGTGGCATGCACCAGATCACCGCACATCAGGCCCAGGCGCTGCATGTCTTGCCGGTTGAGTTCAATGGCCGGTTCGGGGGCGTGGCCATACAGCCGCCCCAGGTTGCCGGTGCGGCTCATGCCGTGCCATTGATCGCGCAACCGCCCAGTGGTGAGCGAGAAGGGGTAGCGTGCATCGCGTGGCTCGGCCACATCGCGCCAGGCGGCAGCAACAAACCGCGCTCGACCATCGGGGGTGGCAAAGCGGTGGTTTTGATACAGCCGGGCTTGGCCATGCGTTTGCCCTTCGGGCAGCGGCCATTGCTGCGGGCCCTGGGCATCGAGCAGGGCGTAGCTCAGGCCCGTGATGTCGAGATCGCGCCCTCGGGTGGATGCGCGGTGCTCGTTAAAGATCGCCTCGGGGCTATCGTAGGCAAAGAGGCTGTGTTGGCCGCTCGACAAAGCAGGGCGGTGATCAGCCAACAGCGGCTCAAGGCGGCGGGCGATGTCGACAACGATCTGCCAATCGTGGCGCGCCACTCCGGCAGGCGCCACGGCCGGGCGAACGCGGCTGATGCGACGTTCGCTGTTGGTAACAGTGCCTTCTTTTTCGCCCCAGGTGCTGGCGGGCAGCAGCACATCGGCGTATTCGCATGTGGCAGTGGTAGCAAAGGCATCTTGCACGATCACCAACTCGGCGCGTTGCAGGGCTTTGCGCACGGTGGCCTGATCGGGCATCGATTGCGCAGGGTTGGTGCAGGCGATCCACAGCGCTTTGATCTCACCGCGTGCAGCCGCTTCAAACATCTCGATGGCGGTTTTGCCCGGCGTGGCGGGCACCTCGCTCACACCCCACAGCCGCGCCACTTCGGCGCGATCTTCGGCGCGGTTGAGATCACGGTGGGCTGAAAGCAGATGGGCCATGCCGCCCACTTCGCGTCCACCCATGGCATTGGGCTGGCCGGTGAGCGAAAACGGCCCGGCACCCGGCTTGCCAATCTGGGCAGTGGCGAGATGCAGGTTGATGAGCGCGGCGTTTTTGTCGGTGCCGCTGCGGCTTTGGTTGAGCCCTTGGCAATACAGCGACAGCGTGGCTTTTGAATCGGCAAACCAGCGGGCGGCCTGCACGAGTTGTTCTTCGGGGATGCCGCACAGGCGGGCGGCTTCTTTGGGTGAAACATCTCGCACCACATCGCGCAGCGCTTCAAACCCCTGGGTGTGCTCGGCAATGAAACCAGCGTCGATCAGGCCCTCGAACAGCATCACATGCAGCATGCCGTTGAACAGCGCCACATCGGTGCCCGGCAAGATGGGCAGGTAGAGATCGGCCACCTCGGCGGTTTCGGTCTGGCGCGGATCGGCCACGATCACGCGCATGCCAGGGTTGGCACGGCGTGCGTCTTCGAGACGGCGAAACAAGATCGGGTGCGCGTAGGCCATGTTCGAACCCACGATGAACACGGTTTGTGCGTGGTTGAGATCGTCGTAGCACGTCGGTGGCGCATCGGCACCCAATGTGGCCTTGTAGCCCGCCACAGCGCTGCTCATGCACAGCCTTGAATTGGTGTCGATATTGTTGGTGCCCAGCAGCCCTTTAGCGAGCTTGTTGAAGACGTAGTAATCCTCGGTGAGCAACTGGCCCGAGATGTAGAGGCCCACCGCATCGGGCCCGTGCTCGCACACGATCTGCGCCAACCGGGTGCTCACCTCATCGAACGCGGCATCCCAGCCCAGCGGCTCGGGCGCGGCACCTTTGTGTGCGCGACGCATCGGGGTGAGCAGCCGGGTTTGTTGCGCAATGTCCGGCGCTGCCGTGAGATGCAGCGTGCTGCCCTTGGTGCACAACCGCCCGGCGTTGGCGGGGTGGTTGGTGTCGCCTGCAACGTTGATGATGCGGTCGTTTTCAGACTCAATCACCACACCGCAACCAACACCGCAATAACAACAGGTCGAGCGCGTGTGCTTTTTCATGGGGGCAGGCAGGTGGTGCGCGTCAGCGGCTGCAGGCGCAAGCGCCTCCGCACCCGGCATCAATCGGCTCGATAGCCAGCGTGGCGAGCTCGTTGTTATCCAAGTAAACGGTGTCGTTGTCGACCTTCACGCTGAAAGCCGGCGTGGTGCCTTCATCGGGCGCATGCGCGCGGCCGGTATCGAGCGCGATGTTCCAGCCGTGCAAAGGGCAGGTAACGGCCGTGCCATGCACCAAGCCTTGCGACAACGGCCCCGCCTTGTGCGGGCAGCGGTCAAGCAGGGCGAAAACGCGATCATCGGTGGTGCGAAACAGTGCCACTTCGGGGCCATTGGCACGTTGCACGCGCCGGGCGCCAAGTGTGGGGATGTCGGAGACTTGGCAGATGGCTTTCCATTCACTCATAGCAGGGCCTCGGTTGATGTGTTGTGGGTATCTAGCAAAATGCCGGCCAGCTTTTGGGCCGGCATCAGGGCAGCGTTGATCAGGGCTTACGTTGTTTTGAGCTTGGCGTAGAGGCCGGTAACGCGTTCCATCTGGCTGAGGATGTTTTCGCTGGCCGTAAAAACCTCAGCCGCATGTTGAGCCGATAGCGTCAGTTGTGTATCGGCAATGCGGTGAGACAGCGCGTTATCCAGAATCACCCATTGCTGAGCGGCGATTTCGAGCTCTGCCCGAATGCCGGGGGTGGTTTCACGGGCGTTGCGTAGGGTTTGCAGCGCCGACGAAAGCTCAACGCGCACCTTGGCGATCTCGCTTTGCGCCTGGCGGGCATCAACGCCCCACGACGAGGCCAGATAAACCTTGGCCGCACGCTGAGAGAGCATGCGCTGGCGCCCGGCGAGGTTCACCATCTTGCCCAGCGATTTGGCAGACAAGCGCTCGATCTGCGCGGTTGTTTGCTGCGCCGCCTGAAGCACTTTGTCGTCGAGAGCCAACAGGGCTGCGGCCCGGCTCTTATCGGGGGCTTGCGAGATCAAGGCCGGCTTAAAAGATTTCCATTGCACATCCAACTCGGCCAGCGCTGCCGATACGGCGCTATCGAAGGGCGCATTCGTGAGTTCGCTCAACTGTTTATCGAACACACTGATCGATTGAGCCAATACGCGTTCAGCCTTGGCTGGCTCGATGTTTTGCCCCCAAGCCAACCAAGCTTTGGCCATGCGTTGAGACAACATGCGCTGTCGACCAGCAATGCTGATGGCCTCGTTGAGATCAAGGGGCTGGGCGCGAGCGATCTGTGCAAAAGTGGCGCCAGTGAGCGCAAAGCCTGCGCCCGCAATGGAATGAATGAATTGTCGACGGTTCATGGTGCGGAGTTTGATTAAGGCCGCACCGAGAAGGCGCGGCCAGGTTCATGCTCCTGCAGCTCAAACCACTTTCAAAGGCGTGAACTGTCGCGTATCCACGCCCGCCTTGTCGAATTCAAACCAAGGATCCGGCTCGCCGTCCAGTGAGAACTGCAGCCGTGCCCACAAAGCCTTGCGGCCTTCGTGATCGTCGAGAACTTTCTTCTTGACGTAATCCAAGCCCACGCGGCTGACGTAATGACAAGTGCGTTCGAGATACCAGCCTTCTTCGCGGTAGAGCTGCAAGAACGCGCCACTGTATTCAAGGACTTCTTCGGCAGACTTGACCTTGGTGAAGAAGTGCGCCACCTCGGTTTTGATGCCGCCGTTTCCTGCGACATAAATCTCCCAACCCGAGTCGACGCCGATCACGCCCACATCCTTGATGCCTGCCTCGGCGCAGTTGCGCGGACAACCCGATACCGCGAGCTTGACCTTGTGCGGTGCATACATGCGCCACAGTGCGCGCTCGAGGTCTTTGCCCATCTGCGTGCTGTCTTGCGTGCCAAACCGGCACCACTCGCTGCCCACACAGGTTTTGACCGTGCGCAGTGTCTTGCCATAAGCATGGCCGCAAGGCATGCCGATATCTTTCCAGACGTTGATGAGGTCTTCTTTTTTCACGCCCAGCAAGTCGATACGCTGACCGCCCGTAACCTTGACCGATGGGATCTTGTATTTATCAACCACATCGGCGATGCGGCGCAGCTCGTCGGCAGTGGTTTCGCCGCCCCACATGCGCGGCACCACCGAGTAGGTGCCGTCTTTTTGGATGTTGGCGTGGCTGCGCTCGTTGATGAGGTGGCTTTGCGGATCGTCTTTGGCCTCTTTGGGCCAGGTGCTTGTGAGGTAGTAGTTGATCGCCGGACGGCAGCTCGAGCAGCCATTGGGCGTGCGCCAGTCGAGCACTCGATAAACGCTGTCGATCGTCAACAACTTGCTGCCATCGGGCAGCGGGCGACGAATGGCCTGACGCACCTCTTCGTGGCTGTAGTCGGTGCAACCGCACATGGCTTTTTTCTTGGCTGCGGTCGAGTAATCCCCCACCGTGAGCATCAAGATCTGCTCAACCAGGCCCGTGCACGATCCACACGAAGCGCTGGCCTTGGTGTGCTTGCGCACATCTTCAATCGTGAACAGGCCTTTTTCTTTAATGGCCTTGCAGATGGTGCCCTTGGTAACGCCATTGCAGCCGCACACCTCGGCATCGTCGGGCATGCTCGCAGCCTTGTTCTGGCCTTGGTGGCCAGCGTCACCCAGGTGGTTTTCGCCGAACATGAGCTTGTCGCGCAAATCGGTCACTGAGCGACCTTCGCGCACCAGGCCGAAATACCACGCGCCGTCTGACGTATCGCCATACAAGCAGGCGCCCACGAGCTTGTCGCCCTTGAGCACGAGCTTTTTGTAGACGCCGCCAAACGGGTCGGACAGCACGATCTCTTCGGTGTCCTTGCCCCCCATGAATTCGCCCGCAGAGAACAGATCAATGCCCGTCACCTTGAGCTTGGTCGACACCTGCGAGCCCACGTAGCGCCCGATGCCAAACTCAGCCAGATGGTTGGCGCACACCTTGCCTTGTTCAAACAACGGCGCTACTAGGCCGTAGGCCACACCACGGTGCGCGGCACACTCGCCCACGGCATAAACACGCGCATCGGTGGTGGTTTGCATCGTGTCATTAACAACGATGCCTCGATTGCAGTGGATGCCGATTTTCTCGGCCAGCTCGGTATTGGGGCGGATGCCGGCGGCCATCACCACCAGCTCTGCAGGGATCTCGGTGCCGTCTTTAAACTTCACGGCCTTCACGCGGCCCGTGCTGTCGCCCACGAGCTCTTGTGTTTGTGCGCCGATCAAAAATTTGAGGCCGCGCTCTTCGAGCGACTTTTGCAGCATCTTGCCGGCCACATCATCAAGCTGGCGCTCCATCAGCCACGGCGCGATGTGCACCACGCTCACATCCATACCGCGCAGCATCAGGCCGTTGGCTGCCTCAAGGCCCAGCAGCCCTCCGCCGATCACCACCGCATGTTTGTGGGTCTTGGCCGACTCGATCATCATGTTGGTGTCGGCAATATCGCGGTAGCCGATCACACCGTGCAGATCCTTGCCGGGCACGGGCAAGATGAACGGATTCGAGCCCGTGGCCAGCAGCAAGCGGTCGTATTCGGCCTCGGTGCCATCTTCGGCCTTCACCACGCGGCGTCGGCGATCGACGCCCACCACTTTTTTGCCCAGATGCAGCGTGATGTGGTTGTCGGCGTACCAGCTCAAGGGATTGAGAATGATCTCGTCGATCGTCTGCTCACCAGCGAGCACCGGCGAGAGCATGATGCGGTTGTAGTTGGGGTGCGGCTCGGCGCCAAACACCGTGATGTCATACAGATCGGGGGCGAGCTTGATCAGCTCTTCGAGGGTGCGAACCCCGGCCATCCCATTGCCCACCATGACCAGCTTCATCTTCTTCATGCGAGATCCCATCTGTGTCGTCGATTGCGATGTCTCATCTACTGCAAGGGTGATGCCAGCTTGATCGACGCCTTCGTTTTCATCGGGATAGCCCTTGGTGCACCAATTGCGGGCGTGCTTCTTGCTGCCATCCCACGAGCCCGATGTGGGCATGGCGTGATATGCACCAAGATGGTTGAAAAGAGCAATGCCCCATGAGCTTTGATGTCGAAGCCGCTGCCATAAGCCAATGCGGCCAGCGCGAGCACAACGAAGACGCCGCCGCCGTGGCGCTGCCCGAAGCCGAGAATGATCCGCACGGCCTCATCGCCGCCGTGGCCGACGGCGTGTCGGACGGCGGGCGAGGGCGCGAAGCCGCACAAACCGCCGTGCGCCATCTGCTGGCCGACTACCGCGCCACCCCAGCCACATGGGATACCACCGTCGCTCTTGATCGGCTGATCACCGCACACAACACCTGGCTGGCCGATCACAACCGGCGCCGCAAGGCCTACCAAGAGCGCAGCCCAAACGAAGGCGGCGGCACAGCCATGACGACCCTGACCGCCCTCGTGCTGCGCGGCCAAACCTATACCGTGGCGCATGTGGGCGATTGCCGCGCCTACCTGATCCGCGAAAACAGCTGCCACCCGCTCACCGAAGACCATCGTCTGGCGCATATCGATTTCAGCAGCGGCCTCACGCGCGCCATCGGGCTCGACGATCACGTTCACGTCGATTACCAGCAAGGCGAGCTCACCGTGGGCGACACCTTCGTGATCGTCTGCGATGGCATCCACCAAAGCGTGCCGGCGCAGCGCATCAAGCAACTCGCGCAAACAGGCAGCACCCAAGAAGCCGCACGAGCCCTCGCGCAAGCTGCACTCGACGCTGGCAGCCGCGACAACCTCAGCGCCATTGTGGTGCGCGTGCGCGGCCTGGCCGGCGCACAGCTCGAAGACACCCTGGTGCGCGGGCGACGCCTGCCGATTCCGCCCCGGCTGCGCGAAGGCGACGACCTCGATGGCCTCGAAGTTGAAACCTGCGCCGCCAGCAACGGCGTGCATCGCCTTTACAAAGTGATCGACAGGCGAGGGCGGGCCTACGCGCTCAAAACCCTGCACGAATCACGCGCCAACGATGCGCAAGAGCGCGCCATGCTGGCCCACGAAGCCTGGCTCGGCTTACGCCTCACTGAGCGTGATCCACGCGGCTTTGCACCTGCCGTCGAGCCCCACGAGCCCAGTGCGTTTTATTTGCTGCACGATTGGATCGACGGACAGACGCTGCGATCCCACATGCACGGCAACCACACATTCGCCGTGCCCGACATCGTGAACGGCGCCCTGCAATGCTGCCGAGCGCTCGCGCGGCTGCACCGCCTCAACGTGATCCACCGCGACATCAAGCCCGACAACCTGCACCTCGGACGCGATGGGCAATGGCGCATCCTTGATCTCGGCGTAGCGCTCTCGGGGCTCGAATCAGCCGAAATGCGTGCTCTGCATGCCGGCACCCCCAGCTACATCAACCCCGAACAATGGACCGACGACGCGCCAGCCAACGCCCAAAGCGATCTCTTCGCTCTGGGCGTCACGCTCTACGAATGGCTCACCGGCAAGCTGCCCTATGGCGACATCGAGCCCTATCAGAGTGGACGCTACCGGCGCGATCCGATAGCGCCATCGCGTCTGCGGCCCGACGTGCCCATCTGGCTCGATCACCTCGTGCTCAAAGCCGTGGCGCGCAACCCGCAGCAGCGCTTCGAAACAGCCGAAGAACTCGAGCTGGCTTTGCAACGCGGCGCATCCCGCCCGCTCGACGCGCTGGCCAGCACGCCGCTGCTATATCGCGACCCCACCGCCTGGCTCAAACTGGCGCTGGGGGTCTCGCTGCTATTCAACCTGCTGCTGCTGGTGTGGCTGCTGTTCTTGCCCACCTAAAAATCAGGCGGCGTGCGACTCCACCCGTGCGCGCCCGCCTTTTTCGGCCCAAGTGCGCGTCCAGCGCAACTGCATCACCCGCATCATCACCAGCGATGCCGTGGCCACCAGCGCAATCGCCACAAAGCCCCACAGATACGTGCCCGCCAACTGCTTCGAAAAACCCATCGCATTGGGCACCAACCCGCCGCCCAGTGCACCGATCTCGCCAATCATCGAGCCCGCCACCGCCGTCGTCAGCGGCCAGCGCAGCGGCACCAACTGAAACACCGCGCCATTGCCCGCACCCAGCGCGGCAAAGCACACCAGCAGCAGCAGGGTGGTCAACACCAGCGAATCTCCGGCCAGGCCGCACAACACCAGCGACACGATCACCGTAAGCATCACCACCGTCAGCGTATTCACGCCACCCCAGCGGTCTGAAATCCAGCCCCCAAAAATACGTAGCACGGCCCCCATAAAAGCGGCCAACATCGTCAGCTGGCCCGCCTGCACCTTGCTCACGTGAAACTGCTCGTAGTAGTAGCTTGGCAAAAACGTCGTCAGGCCGATAAACCCGCCAAATGTCACCCCATAGATCAGGCTGAACGCCCAGCCATCGCGCTCAAACAGGCAAGACACATGCTCGCGCAAATTCGAGTGCGAATCCACATCGGGCGGCTCTTTCGCAAACAAGATCATCACCACCAACGGCACCACAGTTGCTGCAGCCGCCATGCCATACACCGCCTGCCAGCCATACGCCTGAGCCAGCGGCGGCGCGATCAGCACCGACACCGCCGTGCCGATATTGCCTGCCCCCACCAAACCCATCGCCAAGCCCTTGTGCTTGGGCGGAAACCACCCCGCACCCAACGACAGCGCCACGCCAAAACTCGACCCGGCGATACCCAACAGCACCCCCATAGCCAACAAATCATTGAAGTTGTGAACGAAGAGATAGCCAAACAACATCGCCACAGCGATCAGCGCCATCTCAACCACCGTTGCATTCTTGCGCCCGATGTACTGCGCCATCACCCCCAGCGGAAAGCGCATCAAGGCGCCAGCAAAGATGGGGATCGACAGCATCAAGCCTTTTTGCGTTGGGCTGAGATCGAAGTCCTCACCAATAAAGGGTGCCATCGCGCCGTTGAGCACCCAGATGCAGCACGAAAACGCGAAATACAAAAACGAAGCAAACAAAGTCGGCGCGTGGCCCGACTTCAAAAAATCTTTGAAGGATGTGGTCATGGCGTGCGTAAAAAACGGATGTGGATTGATCAACGCGTGCCATCCCCAAGCCAGAACCGTGCCCGCATCAAAAAACACTCGCCACAGAGCATCATCACCGGCTTCCAAAGCGCCAATTTGGCAGCCTCTCGCAGACCCAAGCCCCATCTGCAAGCAGCAGCCTCATAGGAAAGCGCCCCCCTTCAGTGCCCCTTTAACTGGCGACAATCTATATACTCGAATATTGAATATTAACTGGTAGTTATCCACATACTCGCCGGGGGCTGGGGTGGAACCCCAGTACAAGCCTTCGTTATTCAAATCAGCCAGCGGCAGCGATGCCGGCATGTCACCTGGTCTGAGCGCGGCGGCGGATGTGACATAACTTTGGTTGTCGCTTCGTGTCGTCAAAACTCCCCTCTTTGTTTTTGCATGGCTGCCGGGGCTGGTGCCCCCCATCCGTGGGCACGCGCCCGCGTGTACGGGCGGGCGGGGCGGCTCGACGCCCGCCAGCCCGGGCATGCGGGCGGAGGCACCGGAGCGGAGCGCCGGGGCCGGGCCGAAGGCCCGGGCCCTAAATTTATCTATAGGACACATCAGCACACCAACACCCCTTTTTGCCCGTTTCCTATAGGAGAGTTGGCCTTGGCCGGCGAGCCCGGTTTGCCCCAGCTTGTTAGTGGTTACTGACATAAATCGACCCCTTCAGGATAGGTTCATTGGCGCTGCCGTACTGGCTCAGGGCCAGCAAACGGGTGTTCTCGTCGCGGAGTTGTTGCACCTCGCGGTGCAGGGCTTCAGCGAATCCGGCGGCCATCTGGGCATCAAAAACGGCCCTGGCGTCGATCTCGGCGCGGCCCCAGCGGGTCAACCAAAACAAGGCCAGACAAATTGCCCTCGGGGCGTTTCCGGCGCGGTTGTATCGGTAGATCGTGCGTTCGGATATTTCCAGCGCCTTGGCGATCCGGCGCGGCGGCGGGTTGCCCAGGTCATCCAAAATAAGGTGCCAAATTGGCAGTTTCTGGGGAAGCTGGTGCAGATCGTAGAAGCGTAGCCTCATAGGAAAGCGCCCCCCTTCAGTGCCTCTTTAACTGGCGACAATCTATATACTCGAATATTGAATATTAACTGGTAGTTATCCACATACTCGCCGGGGGCTGGGGTGGAACCCCAGTACAAGCCTTCGTTATTCAAATCAGCCAGCGGCAGCGATGCCGGCATGTCACCTGGTCTGAGCGCGGCGGCGGATGTGACATAACTTTGGTTGTCGCTTCGTGTCGTCAAAACTCCCCTCTTTGTTTTTGCATGGCTGCCGGGGCTGGTGCCCCCCATCCGTGGGCACGCGCCCGCGTGTACGGGCGGGCGGGGCGGCTCGACGCCCGCCAGCCCGGGCATGCGGGCGGAGGCACCGGAGCGGAGCGCCGGGGCCGGGCCGAAGGCCCGGGCCCTAAATTTATCTATAGGACACATCAGCACACCAACACCCCTTTTTGCCCGTTTCCTATAGGAGAGTTGGCCTTGGCCGGCGAGCCCGGTTTGCCCCAGCTTGTTAGTGGTTACTGACATAAATCGACCCCTTCAGGATAGGTTCATTGGCGCTGCCGTACTGGCTCAGGGCCAGCAAACGGGTGTTCTCGTCGCGGAGTTGTTGCACCTCGCGGTGCAGGGCTTCAGCGAATCCGGCGGCCATCTGGGCATCAAAAACGGCCCTGGCGTCGATCTCGGCGCGGCCCCAGCGGGTCAACCAAAACAAGGCCAGACAAATTGCCCTCGGGGCGTTTCCGGCGCGGTTGTATCGGTAGATCGTGCGTTCGGATATTTCCAGCGCCTTGGCGATCCGGCGCGGCGGCGGGTTGCCCAGGTCATCCAAAATAAGGTGCCAAATTGGCAGTTTCTGGGGAAGCTGGTGCAGATCGTAGAAGCGTAGCCTCATAGGAAAGCGCCCCCCTTCAGTGCCTCTTTAACTGGCGACAATCTATATTATGTAAAGCGAAAACGAATCACGAAAACAATCATGCTGCAGCGCAACAAAAAGTGCTTGCAATCGACTTCTGGATGCGTATACTTGGCTTTCATGTTGCAGCGCAACATCGTTGCCTTATCAACGAAGACAGTCCTTACACATTCACCCTCGGAGATCTCAACATGTCGAACGCCGAACAATTCTTGGCCGCGCAAAAAGCTAACGTCAGCACTCTGTTTGATCTGTCCCAAAAGGCTTTCGAAGGCTTCGAAAAGCTCTTCGAACTCAACATGCAAGTGGCCAAGGCCACCATGGACGAAGTGGCTCAGCACGCACAAGCTGTGATGTCGGCCAAAGACGCTCAAGAGCTGATGGCTCTGCAGGCCAGCCTGATGCAGCCCGCTGCCGAAAAGGCCGCTGCTTATGGCCGCCACGTCTACGACATCGCCTCAACCACCGGCTCTGAAGTGAGCAAGATGGCCGAGTCCCAACTGACCGAAGCCCAGAAGAAATTTGTTTCGGTGGTCGACAACGCTGTCAAAAACGCCCCTGCTGGCACCGAGAACGCCGTTGTGCTCGTTAAGTCGGCCGTGGCTGCTGCCAACAACGCCTTTGACACCGTTCAAAAAGCCGCCAAGCAGGCCGCCGACGTTGCTGAAGCCAACTTCCAAGCCATGACAAACACTGCCGTCAAAGCCACGCAAGCGGCTTCAAAAGGCCGTCGCACTGCTGCCTGATTCGGTTGTGTTGCGCAAGGCTTGGCGGCGCGTGCCCCCGCCACCTTGCGCCCAATACTGCGGCAGTTTCGCAGTTTGAGAAGGTTGTCTCCTCGGTACCTCCCGAAACCAGTTTCAAGGTACCTTTGGCCCGGTGGCTTGCCACCGGGTCTTTTTGTTTCTGGCGTCATGGCATCCACACGCTAATCTGCACGCTATGCATCTCGAGTGGCTGGATCCCAATGTTTTGCAGTTTCCTCCGGTTGAGCACGCCTGGCCTGGCGATAGCCCCGTGCCCGGCATCTTGGCTGCAGGCGGATGCCTGAATGTCGAGTGGCTGCAGCACGCCTATCGGCACGGAATTTTTCCGTGGTACGCGCCCGGACAACCTGTGCTGTGGTGGAGCCCCGATCCGCGCATGGTGCTGCAGGTGGATCGATTCAAGTTATCGCGCTCGCTACGCAAAACCATCGCCAAGCTTCGCCGCGATCCGCGCTACGAGATCCGCATCGATCATGCTTTTGAGCAGGTGATTCGGTCGTGTGCCGACACCCCACGGGTTGATCAAGATGGCACGTGGATCGTGTCCGAGATGGTGCAGGCCTATACCCTCTGGCACCATGCCGGTGAGGCGCACAGCTTTGAGTGCTGGATCGACGGTGAGCTAGCTGGCGGTTTGTATGGCGTTTGCCTAGGACGCATGTTTTACGGCGAGTCGATGTTTGCGCATCGCACAGACGCATCAAAAATTGCCCTGGCCGCATTGGTGTGTTTTTGTCGGCGCAACCGGATCGATTGGATCGATTGCCAGCAAAACACCTCACACCTGGCATCACTCGGTGCGGCAGAGGTTGATCGAGCCACGTTTTTGTCGCACATCACGGCCCGCACGAGTGACGCACCCCCACAGGATTGGGCCTATCATGATTCGCTCTGGAACGAGTTGATCGGCGAACCGACGTGACGCACCTCGAAGAGCTTCCGTTAACGTCGTTGCAGTTTTACGCAACGGCCCCCTACCCGTGTAGCTATCTCGATGGGCGACAGGCACGCTCGCAAGTCGCCACGCCAAGCCATTTGATTCACGCAGATGCTTACTCGAGCCTGGTAGCGCGAGGGTTTCGCCGCAGCGGCGTCTTCACTTATCGTCCGTATTGCAATGGCTGCCGCGCCTGCGTGCCATTGCGTATCCCGGTGGACCAGTTCAAGCCGTCTCGCAGCCAACGTCGTGCCCAGGCACAACACGCACACCTGCAAACACGGGTGCTCAAGTTGTGTTTTTTGCCTGAGCACTATCAGATGTATTTGCGCTATCAAGCCGGGCGCCATACCGGCGGCGGCATGGATCACGATTCGGTGGATCAGTACACGCAGTTTTTGCTGCAAAGCCGCGTTAATTCGCGGTTGGTTGAGTTTCGCGAACCAGCTGCAGACAACGACGCAGATGGCTTGGGCCAGCTCAAGATGGTGTCGATTCTGGATGTGCTCAATGATGGGCTGTCGGCGGTCTATACCTTTTATGAGCCCGAAGTGCGAGCAAGCTATGGCACCTTCAGTGTGCTGTGGCAAATCGAGCAGACGCGCATGTTGGGGCTGCCGCATCTCTATCTGGGCTACTGGATTGCCGACAGCGACAAGATGGCCTACAAGGCCGGCTTCCGCCCGCATGAGCTCTATCAAAACGGTCGATGGCAACAGGTATGCGGGAGCACTGCATCGAGCAGTTGACGCGCAGATCGCCCAGGCGCAATATTTGTAACATCTGGTCAGGGTGCCGATTTTTCGGGGGTTGGGCCCTACACAATCGCGCCTGTTACAAATACGGAAGGAGTCCGGTTCATGACCGCACCCACAAACCAGCGCACTGATCGCATCTTGGTGGTTGACGATGACGCGCGCATTCGTGATCTTCTGCGCCGCTACCTGAGCCAAGAGGGCTTTGAGGTGCTGCTGGCTGAAGATGCCAAGGCACTCAACCGGCTGCTGACGCGCGAAACCGTTGATCTGATCGTGCTCGATCTGATGTTGCCGGGCGAAGACGGCCTCTCGATCTGCCGTCGCCTGCGCGCGGCCAACGATGCCACGCCCATCATCATGCTCACCGCCAAGGTTGAAGATGTCGACCGCATCGTCGGCCTTGAGGTGGGCGCCGACGACTATCTCACCAAGCCGTTCAATCCCCGCGAGTTGCTGGCGCGCGTGCATGCAGTGCTGCGGCGCCGCCCTGCTGTCGAAGCGCCGGGGGCGCCGGCCAAAGAGCCTCAAACGGTGACGTTCGGCCCCTTTGAATTCGATCTGGCTTTGCGCCGTCTGGCAAAAAACGGCGAACAGATTGCGCTCACCACGGGCGAGTTTTCGATGCTCAAGGCACTGGTGCGGCACCCTCGGCAGCCGCTGTCGCGCGACAAGCTCGCCCAGCTCGCACGAGGGCGCGAGTTTGAGCCTTTTGATCGCAGCCTTGATGTGCAGATTTCGCGTCTGCGCAAGATGATCGAGCCCGATCCGTCGCAGCCCCGATATATCCAGACGGTTTGGGGTGTGGGCTACGTGTTTGTGCCCGACGAGGCTGCCTGACCCCCACAAAAGGCTTTTGCCGCTCGCTTGCAGAGGCTCTTTGTCGGGCGTTTGCGAATGTTTTGCCGCGTTTTGTTTGATTTTTGATGCCAATGGCGGGGTCGGTCGATGTCGGGTAACCGGTTTGCCATGAGCTTGTTTTGGCGCACGTTCATGCTGCTGGGCGTGCTGCTGACAGCCGGCATTTTTGCCTGGGTGCAAACGTTTCGCGCGCTCGATTTCGAGCCTCGCGCGGTGCAGGCAGCGCAGCAAATCGCCAGCTTGGTTAATCTGTCTCGTGCGGCTTTGCGCTACGCCGACAGCATCAACCGCGTCACTTTGATCAAGGCCATCTTTGATCAAGAATCGGTGAGCCTGCAGCCCCGCGAGCCCAAAGATCAATTCGTGCCGTTTGAGGTGGATCGCTTTACGCGCGCCATCGGCAGCGAGCTGCGTTCGCGTCTGGGGCCATCGACGGTGGTGGCCAGCAGCGTGAACGGACGCAACGGGCTGTGGGTCGGGTTTGTTATAGAAAACGATCAATACTGGCTGCAGGCTGATCCTGGCCGGGTGCAGCCCCTCACAGGAAAAACGTGGTTTATCTGGATCGGCATCGCCATGCTCGCCACGCTTGTGGGGTCGGCTGCAATCGCCGGGCTGATCAACCGCCCGCTCAAGCAGCTGTCGTTTGCCGCCAGCCGCATTCGCGAGGGCGAATACGATTCGACGCTTGACGAATCGATGCTCACGCGCGAAATCCGCGAAGTTAATCAAGGCTTTAACCGCATGGCCCGCGAGCTGGCCCGGATCGAAGAAGACCGCGCGGTGATGTTGGCCGGCATCTCGCACGATCTGCGCACACCGCTGGCACGCTTGCGGCTTGAGGCCGAAATGAGCGTGACCGACGACGAGGCCAAGCGCAACATGGCGGCCGACATCGATCAGCTCGACGCCATCATCGACAAATTTATGGATTACGCCCGCCCGGGTGAGGTCAAGCTGGTGTCGGTGCATCTATCGAGCCTGATCGACCGTGCCGTGGCGAGCTTCAGGGATACCAGCCAGATCCGCATTCAGGCGCGTGTGCCGATTGATGTGTATGTGCTGGCCGACGAAACCGAACTCAGCCGCGTAATGGCCAATTTGTTTGAAAACGCCCGCCGTTACGGACGCACGCCCGATACAGGCGTGGCCAACGTTGAGGTGGCTTATGCACGATCAAACAATTGGGTGCAGATCAGCGTGCGCGATCACGGCACCGGCGTGCCCGCCGAAAAGCTGGCGCAACTGACGATTCCGTTTTATCGCGGCGATTCAGCCCGCACGGCAGCCACAGGCGCCGGGCTGGGGCTGGCCATCGTTGACAAAGCGCTGGCCCGCATGGGCGGACGTTTCGAACTCGCTAACGCTCAAGATGGCGGTCTGGTGGCTTATGTACGGCTCAAGCGCGCGCCTGAGGCGTGATCTGCGTTGCGGCTTGCGACAGCCTGGCTGAAAACATCTACCCGGCTGCTCGGATCAACAAACACACGGCGCGGGCCTCGATGGCCTCGAGGCGGCCCACCGGCCCCATTTTTTCAGACGTCTTTGCCTTGACGTTTACCTGCTCGACCGTAACGCCCAGCGCCTGAGCGATGCGCTCGCACATCGCCGGAATATGCGGCGCCATCTTGGGCGCCTGAGCCACGATGGTGCTGTCGACATTGCCAATCTGCCATCCGGCGGCACGCACGCGGCGCATGGCCTCTTGCAGCAAGCCCCACGAATCAGCCCCCGAAAAATGCGCATCGGTATCCGGAAAATGCCGCCCGATATCGCCCAGGCCGGCGGCACCCAACACCGCATCGGTGATCGCATGCAGCAGTGCATCAGCGTCTGAATGCCCGAGCAGGCCGTGCGTATGCGAGATCTCGACGCCTCCCAGAATCAATTTGCGCTGCGCGCTCAGCGCGTGGATGTCCCAGCCCTCGCCTACTCGAATGTTCATGGTGATCGATGTGTTGATTCGTTGTGGCGGGATATTGTCGCTTGCGGGCGTGAGTCGTTAAGCGCGCATCCGAGCACCAGACCATTGCTGCCCTTGCTGCGGCACAACAATAGTGCGCCCCTCCTCGAATTTCAGCCTCACGCGCCCAACGTTGATGCGTTTTGCGCACGCATTTGCGGCACGCAAATTGCTTCATCTTGGTGCTCATGAGTGGGGCGCGCACAGATATGGTTTGCGCTCCTTTTTGTTTTGCTCGAAAAACATCTTCAGCTTATGGATCAACTCAAACAAGGCGCCGATGCGCTGTTCATCATGTTGGGCGCTGTCATGGTTTTGGCCATGCATGCCGGTTTCGCGTTTCTCGAACTCGGCACCGTGCGCCAAAAGAATCAGATCAATGCGCTGGTAAAAATCTTGGTGGATTTTTGTGTCTCGACGATTGTGTATTTCTTCGTGGGCTACACCGTGGCGTATGGGGTGGATTTCTTCAGCGATGCCGGAACGCTGTCGCAGCGCAATGGCTACGAGTTGATGAAGTTTTTCTTTTTGCTGACCTTCGCTGCGGCCATTCCGGCCATTGTGTCGGGCGGGATTGCTGAGCGCGCCAAATTTGTGCCTCAACTGTTAGCCACGGCAGTGATCGTAGGCGCGCTGTATCCGCTGTGCGAGGGCGTGGTATGGGGCCAGAAATTCGGCATTCAGGCCTGGATCAAAAGCCTCACCGGTGCTGAATTGCACGATTTCGCTGGCTCGGTAGTGGTGCATGCCATGGGTGGCTGGATCGCCTTGCCCGCTGTGTTGCTGCTGGGCGCGAGGCGCAACCGCTACCGCAAAGATGGCGGCATGTCTGCACATCCACCGTCGAGCATTCCGTTTTTGGCCCTGGGCTCGTGGATTCTGGCTGTGGGTTGGTTTGGCTTTAACGTGATGAGCGCCCAAACCATCGACAAGGTTTCGGGGCTGGTGGCTGTGAACTCATTGATGGCGCTGGTGGGCGGCACGTTAGTGGCTGTGTTGATGGGCAAAAACGACCCCGGCTTTGCCTACAACGGCCCACTGGCAGGCTTGGTGGCCGTGTGCGCAGGCTCAGATTTGATGCACCCTGCCGGTGCGTTGGTGGTAGGCGGCATTGCCGGGGCGATCTTCGTTGCTTTGTTTACCTTGGTGCAAAACAAATGGAAGATCGACGATGTGCTTGGCGTATGGCCGCTGCACGGGCTGTGTGGCGCCTGGGGCGGCATCGCGGCAGGCATTTTTGGTATGGCTGCATCAAAGCCGTCATGGGCTTGCGCTTGTCTCAAGAAGAAGAATTTGAGGGGGCTGATTTGTCTCTGCACCGCATCACCGCCACACCAGATCGCGAAGCCAGTTGGTGAGACGGCGGCGGCCAGCCGTGTCGCCAAAGCTCATGAAATAGACATTTTGGCCGAAATGACTAAAATGTCCATGTTGCTTGCAGGAGTCTCTCGCTATGACCGCCCTGACCCTTTTGAATCACCGTGGTGAGTCTGTCGAAGTGGCTGGTTTTTCGGCCACTGAGGCCAAAAACAGCTTTGGGTTGGTGCTCGATACGGCATCCAGCCAGGGCATGGTGGCCATCACCAAGCGTGATCGCCCGGCTGCGGTGGTGCTGTCGATCGATGCGTATCAGGCGCTGCTTGATGCCCAGCGCCGTCCGCTCGACAGCCTGAGCCATGAGTTCGATGCATTGCTCGAGCGCATGCAAGCACCTGCGGTGCGTGTGGCTGTGGCCGATGCGTTCGCCGCTTCGCCCGAGGTGATGGGGCAGGCGGCGCTGGCCGGCGCCATTAACAAGTAACGCCAACAAGCAAAAAGAGCCTTGCCTCGAGCCTCAAAAGCCCCCACCACCGAGCCGACACAGCCTGAGCGCGCCGCGCAGATCTACGTGCTTGCGGGCACCAATGGCGCAGGCAAGAGCAGCATTGGGGGCGCAACGATTCGGCATCTGGGCGGAGCGTATTTCAACCCCGATGAAGCGGCCCGCGCGATACGCGAGCGCAATCCGCACCTGAGCCAAACGCAAGCCAATAGCGCGGCGTGGCACGAGGGCAAGCGCTTGTTGCAGCAGGCCATTGCACAGCGGCAGGATTACACGTTCGAAACCACGCTGGGCGGCAACACGGTGGTGCGGCTGCTCGAAGAGGCTGCGTTGCACGGCACGCAGGTGCGGGTGTGGTATGCCGGGTTGGCGTCTGCCGAGCATCACATTGCGCGTGTGCGATCGCGTGTAGCCAAAGGCGGACACGACATCCCCGAATCAGATATTCGGCGGCGCTTCGATCACAGCCGTTTGCAGCTCATTCGGCTTTTGCCGTGTCTGACCGAATTGCGCGTGTACGACAACACCTTGCTCGCAGATCCGGCACAGGGGCAGGCGCCCTGCCCTCGTTTGGTGATGCATTGGCAGGGGGCACTGTTGCTGGGGCAGCCGCGTGGGCGCATCGTGGCGCCAGCCGATGTGCGGGCCACACCGGATTGGGCCAAGCCGATCGTGGCTGCAGCGCTGAAGCTCTCGGGCGCGTAGCGCCGATGTTCAGCGTCCGCGCAAAAGCTGTTCGGCCAGCACGAAATCAGCGGGCCAGGTGAGTTTGAAGTTATCGAGTGCGCCAAGCACGAGCTTGGGGGCATGCCCCAGGCGCTCGATGGCGCTGGCTTCGTCGGTGATGGCTGCGGCGCTTTCGGGCTGGCTCAAGGCGGCTTGCAGAGCGGGCTGCAGCAAGCCTAGGCGAAACATCTGCGGGGTTTGCGCGGCCCAGGTGTGCGCGCGGCTGAGGGTGCGCTCGATGCGCCCGGCGGCGTCGCCCGAGCCTTCGTGTTTGAGTGTGTCGGCCACAGGCAGTGCGAGCAGGCCGCCGGTGTCGTCGGCTTCGCATGCAGTGATCAGCTGCTCGATCAGCGCCGGCCGTATCAGGCAGCGCGCGGCGTCGTGCACCAACACCCAATCGTGCGGCTGTGCGCCCTGGGTTTGCAACACATCGAGCCCGGCTGCCACCGATTCGGCGCGGCTGGCTCCACCCACCCGCGCCACCCAGCAACGCGGATGGTGGGCAAACGCTCCGGCGCTGTTCTCAAAGTGGGTGTCGTTGGGCGCCAGCACCACCAGCGTAGCTTCGATGCGCGGCACAGCAGCCAGCGCAGCCAGTGTGTGCTCAATCACGCTGCGGCCCGCCAGGCGGTGATATTGCTTGGGGCCACCCACGCCGGCCCGCTCGCCCACACCAGCACAAGGCACAAGGGCAAAACAACGTGGCACAAGGCCATGAGGGGCAAGAGGCAAGGGGGCGTCGGGCATGGTTGGGGGATTCTAAAATTGCGAATCTTCGGCGTGGGCCGAGGTAACCCCCGCCCCGGCGCTGTGCGTTTCGGGGCGTTTGCTATTTCTGGTGCACTGACGCCGCCCTCGCTTCACCATGCAGATTCCCTCACTGGCCTTAGGCAAACGTTTTCAGCTTCCGCGCCCCCTGGGGTCGTCCGATGCCTTGCTGCTGTCACAGTTTGCTCGTGCCCAAAAGGCAGCGGGCCAGTGGGTGGCACTGATCGTTGCTGATCCTGCCGACAGCCAACGCCTGCAAGATGAGATGGCGTTTTTTGCGCCTGAGTTGCGCGTGGCCGTCTTTCCGGATTGGGAGACCCTGCCCTACGACACGTTTTCGCCGCACCAAGATCTGATCTCTGAGCGCCTGGCCACGCTGTGGCGTGTGCAGCAAGGCCCGCAATCAGAAGCTGGCTTGGATGTGGTGGTGCTGCCCGCCACCACAGCCCTTACCCGTTTGGCGCCACCCGCGTTTTTAGCGGCGTACACCTTTCACTTCAAGCAAAAGCAAAAGCTCGACGAAGCCAAGCTCAAGGCCCAACTCACGCTGGCGGGCTATACACACGTCAGCCAAGTGGTATCACCGGGCGAATATGCCGTGCGCGGCGGGTTGATCGATCTTTTTCCGATGGGCTCGCCACAACCCTATCGGGTGGATCTGTTTGGCGACGAAATCGATTCGATCCGCACCTTTGATCCGGACAGCCAGCGCAGCCTCTACCCCGTACCCGAAGTGCGCCTGCTGCCGGGGCGTGAATTTCCGATGGATGAGGATGCGCGCAACGCCTTCAGGGCCCGTTGGCGCGAAAAGATCGAGGGCGATCCAACCAAATCCCGCATCTACAAAGACATGGCCAATGGCGTGGCCGCAGCGGGCATCGAATACTACCTGCCCCTGTTTTTTGAACAAACAGCCACCGTGTTCGATCACCTGGGCGCGCATGCGGTGATCGCACTGCACGGCGAGGTCGACGATGCACTCAAACGCTTTTGGATCGAAACCCGTGAGCGACACAAGTTTTTGCAGCACGATCCTGAGCGCCCCATCCTGCCGCCCGAAGCATTGTTTTTGCGGCCCGAAGATTTCTTCACGCTGGCCAACGCACACGCGCAACTCTCAGTGCGAGGCAACGAGCCCGTAGAGTGGGCCCGCCCGCTGCCCGATCTGAGCGTTGAGCGCGGTGGGCAAGACCCGTTGCGCAAGCTCGAACAACATCTGCAAAACACCGCGCACCGTGTGCTGCTGGTGGCCGAGAGCGCGGGGCGACGCGAGAGCCTGATCGATCTGCTGCGCGATCACAAACTCGAGCCGGCATCGGTCGACTCGCTGGCGGCCTTCGAACGCAGCGATCACCGCTACGCGATGGCCGTGGCGCCGCTATCGACGGGCTTCTTTTGGGCCGAGGCCGGCATTCAGTTCGTTACCGAAACCGAGCTGTTCGACGCTGCCCCCACCGCACGCCGCCGCCGCAAACAAGAGCAAACCAGCGACGTCGAGGCGCTGATCAAAGATCTGTCTGAGCTCAAAGTGGGCGATCCGGTGGTGCACAGCAACCACGGCATCGGCCGCTACCAGGGGCTCATCAACATTGATCTGGGTGGCAACGATGGCGGTGCCTCTGAGTTTTTGCACCTGATCTATGCCGACGATGCCACGCTCTACGTGCCGGTATCGCAGCTGCACCTCATCAGCCGCTACACCGGCGTCAGCGCCGACGAAGCGCCGCTGCACAAACTCGGCTCAGGCCAGTGGGACAAAGCCAAACGCAAGGCCGCCGAACAGGTGCGCGACACGGCTGCCGAGCTGCTCAACCTCTACGCCCGCCGCGCCGCACGCGAAGGGCACGCCTTCCGCTACACACCGCAAGATTACGAAGCCTTTGCCGCCAGCTTTGGTTTTGAAGAAACCCCCGACCAAAACGCCGCCATCCACGCCGTCATTCAAGACATGATTTCGCCCAAGCCGATGGACCGGCTCGTCTGTGGCGATGTGGGCTTTGGCAAAACCGAAGTGGCCTTGCGCGCGGCCTTCGTGGCGGTAACCGGCGGCAAACAAGTTGCCTTGCTGGCCCCCACCACCTTGCTGGCCGAGCAGCACCATCAAAACATCGCCGACCGCTTTGCGCAGTGGCCGGTGAAGGTGGCCGAAATGTCGCGCTTTCGCACGGCCAAAGAAATCAAGGCTGCCATGCAAGGCCTCGAAGACGGCACCATCGATATCGTCGTTGGCACCCACAAACTGCTCAGCGAAAACGTCAAGTTCAAGCGTCTGGGCCTGCTCATCATCGACGAAGAACACCGCTTTGGTGTGCGCCACAAAGAAGCCATGAAAGCGCTGCGAGCCGAGGTCGACGTGCTCACGCTCACCGCCACGCCCATCCCGCGCACGCTGGGCATGGCCCTTGAGGGCTTGCGCGATTTGAGCGTGATTGCCACCGCGCCGCAGCGGCGTCTGGCCATCAAGACCTTTGTGCGCAGCGAAAACAACAGCGTCATTCGCGAGGCCGTATTGCGCGAATTAAAGCGCGGCGGCCAAATCTACTTTTTGCACAACGAAGTTGAAACCATCGAAAACCGCCGCGAGACACTGCAAGAGCTGCTGCCCGAAGCGCGCATCGCCGTTGCTCACGGCCAGATGCACGAGCGTGAGCTCGAGCGCGTGATGCGCGATTTCGTGGCCCAACGCCACAACGTGCTGCTGTGCTCAACCATCATCGAAACCGGCATTGACGTGCCCACCGCCAACACCATCATCATGAGCCGCGCCGATAAATTCGGCCTGGCACAACTGCACCAACTGCGCGGACGCGTCGGACGCAGCCACCACCAAGCCTACGCCTACCTGCTCGTGCCCGACGTGGAAGGGCTCACCAAACAAGCCCAGCAACGACTGCAAGCCATTCAGGATATGGAAGAGCTGGGGTCCGGTTTTTACCTCGCCATGCACGATCTTGAAATTCGCGGCGCCGGCGAGGTGTTGGGCGACAGCCAAAGCGGCAACATGATGGAAGTCGGCTTCCAGCTCTACAACGAAATGCTGGCCGAAGCCGTGCGCAGCCTGAAGGCCGGCAAAGAGCCTGATCTGCTGTCACCGCTGGGCATGTTTGGTGCCAACACCGAGATCAACCTGCACGCTCCCGCCCTGCTGCCCGACAGCTACTGCGGCGACGTGCACGTGCGGCTCAACCTCTACAAACGCCTGGCCACCGCCGACAGCCTGAGCAAGATCGACACACTGCTCGAAGAATTGGTGGATCGCTTCGGCAAACTGCCCACGCAGGGCCAGACACTTTTTGATGTTCACCGCTTGAGAGTGCAAGCCAAGCCCTACGGCATCATCAAAATCGACGCGGCACCGGGCGTGATGAACATCGCCTTTCGTCCGAATCCCCCCATCGACCCGATGCGCATCATTGAGCTGGTGCAAAAAAACAAGCACATCAAATTGGCCGGCAACGACAAACTGCGCATCGAACGCCAAACGCCCGAGCCCAAAGATCGTGCGCAATACATCCGCGATGTGCTGCGTTCACTGGGCACACCGCTGATCGCCACAGCGTGACGCTCTACGCCCCTTTGGGCGACACCCCCCCCACAAACATGGTGTTACAAATCCGTACATTTGCGCAGATAGTCACGGCTTGTGGCGCAAAGTGGCGCCCCGCTGTACAACCTGGGAGTCCCGACATGAACATCAACACCCTCAAAAAGAGCGTTTCGGCGCTGGCCATTGGCACGCTGCTCGGCATGGGCCAGGCGCACGCCACCACGACCGATCTGGGGTTGCTGGACACGGGCATCACCTATTTTGGCAACTACCTCGACAACGGCGGCACTTTCACCGATTACTACACCTTCACGCTGGGCGCTTCGAGCACGGTGGCAGGCGATCTTTTTGAGATCAATATCGGCAAGTGGCTCAATGTCGACCTGTCGAGCGTTTCGGTTTCGGGCAGTGGCCTCTCTTCTGCCCTGAGCGATGCATCACCCACCAACGGTTTTAGCTTCTCTGGCCTGCAGGCCGGGCAATACACCCTCACGGTGGCCGGTTTGGTTACAGGCACGGCAGGCGGCTTGTATCTGGGCGCCATTGAGGCCAAACAATCCGTGGCGTCGCCGGCTCCCGAGCCCGCAGAATATGCCCTGATGGCTCTGGGCTTGGTGGGTGTGAGCCTGTTGGTGCGCCGCGCCAAATCTGCCACTTAAAAGCCACACCAAACCCATCCGATTCGCCGCCATAGGTGGCGGGCTTGCTGGCACACTTCGAAAGGACCTCCGGGTCCTTTCGCCGCTTTTGCGCCCTGTTCGTTTTTTTCCTCACCCAAAACCGGATTGCATGCCAGCTTCATCCCCCCCCACAGCCCCAAGCCCGATTGCGCAACAACGACGCCAGAAGATGCGCTGGCTGGTTTGTGCCGGCCTGTTGGGCAGCTTGAGCTTGGCAGGTTGCCAAAAAGCTGGTGACAGCGCTGCCACGCCATCACCCGCCACACAAGTGGCCGCAAGGGTGAACGCACAAGATATTTCGGTGCACCAGGTAGAAGCATTGCTGCAAGCGCAACCAGCCTTGGGTGTGCGTTATGGCAACAAGGCTGGCGAGGCTGCTCTGAGCCATCTCGTTGAGCAAGAGTTGGCGGCGCAAGCAGCCCGAGCTGCTGATCTCGATCATTCGCCCCGGGTGTTGCAGGCGCTTGAGCTGGCCAAGCGCGAGGTGCTTGCGCGCGCATATCAAGATCAATTGGCCAGCCAGGCCGTTGAGCCCAGCAGCGATGAAGTGGATCGTTTTTACGATGCACACCCCGAGCTGTTTGCACAGCGGCGGCGTTACGCTCTCAAGAGCACCTTGCTTGAAGTAAGCGCGCCCGATGCAGCCACACTGCAACCCAAAATCGAGGCTCTGGCTAGGGCTGAAGATCTCGAACCGCTGCTGCGTGGGGCGGGCGTGAGTGCATCGCCGAGGATGCAACAGCGTTTTGCCGAAGAAATCCCGGCTGCTGTGTTGGCAAAGCTCTTTGCTTTGCAACCCGGCCAATCCGCCGTGTTTGGACGTGAGGGCGGCGTTGAGGTGCTGACGTTGCTGGGCACCGAGCCGTCGCCGATGTCGATGGCCGCAGCGCGCACAACGATCACGGCTTTTTTGACGCAAGAGCGCCGGCGCACACGCATCGATCAGGGCATGAAAACTTTGCGCGATACCGCCAAGATCGAATATCCGATGCGGGCGGCGTCGGGTGCTGCAGCGGCTTCTTCTGTTGCCGCGTCGGCGGCGCACTGATGCGGGTGCCGCTGATCGGCGCCCGGCGATGCCCGAGATGAGCGTGTCGACCCATCACACCAGCAGGCAGGCCGATGCTTGGCCGTGGGCGTTGATGGCTTTGGCCTTGGCGTTGCTGTTTGCGTTAACAGGGCACGGTCTGCTGGCGGGCCCGTGGGCCAACGATTCAGGCGGGCATGAGCCCTTGGTTGCCGGGGTATCGATTTGGCTGATCTGGCGCCAACGCCACCTCTGGAACCAGCCTGAACGACACGGCCCGGCACTGTTGGGCGGGCTGTGTTTGCTGGTGGCGTCGCTGCTGTATGTGCTGGGGCGAACGCAGCAGTTTTTGCGGCTGGAGCTGTTAGGCCTGCTCTTGATCGTGGCGAGCGTGCTGCTGCTTATGCGCGGCTGGCACGCCGTGCGGGTGAATGGTTTTGCGCTGGCGTTTTTGCTGTTTGCGATCCCTCTGCCTTTTACGCTTGAGCTGATGCTCACCGGCCCGCTGAAGATGGCGGTGTCGTCGGTGGCCACGGGTTTGCTGTCGCTGCTGGGCTATCCAGCCGGGCGTGCGGGGGTGGTGATCACAGTGGGGCAGTATCAACTGCTGGTGGCAGAGGCCTGTGCGGGCTTGCATTCGATGGTGGTGCTTGAGGCCATGGGGCTGCTCTATGGCCATCTGATGAGCTATCGAACATGGCACCGGCAGGTGGCGATGGCTGTGTTGGTGGTGCCTCTGGCGTTTGCGGCTAATGTGGCACGCGTGATCGTGCTGGCTTTACTGACGTATTACTGGGGCGACGCGGTTGGCCAGGGGTATCTGCATGGTTTTGCCGGCATGCTGTTGTTTGCTTCTACGCTGGCCGGTTTGGCGCTGATCGATGCCCTGCTGCGCCGTATCTGGCCGCCCGTTGCGCAACATCATGGCTAGCAGCAACGCTATTGATCGTCGCCGAGCTGCGGTGGTTGTGCTGGCCTTGCTGCTGGCCGCAGCGCTGTCGTTCGTCTGGCGCCCTCAGCGAACGTATTCGCAAGCACGTGCAGCTGTGCCGCTTGAGCAGATTTTTTTGGCCCAATTTGGCGAGTGGTCGCCCGATCTGGCGGGATCCGGATTGACGATTTCAGCGCGCGAGGGTGGCAAGCGCTATGAGATGTACAGCCAAGTGCTCGAGCGTGCCTATATCAACCGCCAAGGGCAGCGGATCATGTTGTCGGTGGCTTATGGCGAGCAATCGGGTAGCGTGCAAATGCACCGCCCCGAGGTGTGTTATCGGGCCTCGGGGTTTAAGGTGAACCGCACCGAACCCATGCGGCTGGATATCGGCCCGTTAACGTTGTCTGTAACGCGTGTGCTGGCACAAACTGATCGACGTATCGAGCCCATCACCTACTGGACGGTATTGGGCGATCAGGTGTACGCCGATGGCCGCAGCCAACAGTGGGCACAACTATCCGCCGGGCTGCGCGGGCAGATTCTTGATGGCATGCTGGTGCGCATTTCAAGCATCGATCAAGACACCGCACGCGCGTATGCGTTGCAAGAGGGCTTTGCGCGGGCGCTGTTCAACGCGGTGCCCGCAGCCTACAGGCAACGGGTGTTTGGCCAGGCCACCACGCCGTAATACGTTTCACGCGCACCCGGTTGCCCCGCACCACGCGCCGGCACAAAAGCACCGCTGCCTACAATCTGCCGTTTTGTGTGAGTCGACCGTTATGCCCATTGCCTTTGCTTCTGGCCTGGTGATCCAGCGCTTTGATCCGCCGTTGTCGCTGAGTGATTTCAAGGTGATCGCGTTCGATATGGATTCGACCCTGATCAATATCGAGTGCATCGACGAAATCGCCGACGCAGTGGGCAAAAAGGCTGAGGTGGCAGCAATCACCGAAGCGGCCATGCGTGGCGAAATCACTGATTTCAAAGACAGCCTGACGCGCCGTGTGGCGCTGCTCAAAGGTGTGCCTGAGGGGGCTCTGCAAGAGGTATACGAGCAGCGGCTGCGGCTCAACCCCGGGGCTCAAGTGTTGGTGGATGCTGCCAAATCAGCGGGGTTGCAAACGCTGCTGGTGTCGGGTGGTTTTACTTTTTTTGCCGACCGCGTAAAGGCCAGGCTGGGCATGCATGAGGCGCACTCGAACACGCTTGAGGTTGTGGATGGCCACCTCACGGGGCGCGTGTTGGGCAACATCGTTGATGGCGCGGCCAAGCGTCAGCATCTGCTCGATCTGTGCGCCCGGCTGGGGGTGTCGCCCCAACAATCGATTGCCGTGGGCGACGGCGCCAATGATTTGCCGATGATGAGCGCAGCTGGCCTGAGCGTGGCGTATCACGCCAAGCCGAAGGTGCGCGAGCAAGCCATGGTGGGCATCACCGAAGGCGGGCTGGATCGCCTGCTTGAGGTGTTCGCCTGCGCACGTTGAGCTGAAATCTTCCCCACCCAGCGGCACCAGATCAACCGGCCACGCGCAAGGCCACACCCTGATCGGGGCACACCCGCCCCACGACGCCAGCAGCATCAAAGCCATGGCGTTTGAACACGGCGAGCACCTCATCCAACACCGCCGCCGTGCACGAAACCAGCAGCCCCCCGCTGGTTTGCGGATCGGTGAGCAATGCGCGGTCTTCTGCAGCAAAGTTGCTATGCAGCGCTACATCGGCACCGTAGCCGGCCCAGTTGCGGCCCGATGCGCCGGTGATAAATCCGCGTGTGGCCAGATCGCGCACGCCCGGCAGCAGCGGCACGGCAGGCCAATCGATTTCGATCGTGCACCGCGCGCTGCGCGCCAGCTCAAGTGCGTGGCCGGCCAAGCCGAAGCCGGTAACATCGGTGAGGGCGTGCACGCCGGGCAGCGCGGCCAGATCGGGGCCAGGCGTGTTGAGTTGGGTGGTGGTGGCGATCATTCGTGCATAGCCCTCGGCGCCCAGTTGCTCTTTTTTGAGCGCGGCGCTCATCACGCCAACGCCCAGCGGCTTGCCCAACACCAGCAGATCGCCAGGTTGCGCATCGGCATTGCGTTTAACTTGTTTGGGGTGCACCAAACCCAACGCCACCAGGCCGTAGATGGCTTCGACCGAGTCGATGGTGTGGCCGCCGGCGATGGGGATGCCCGCCTTGCGGCAAACCGAGGCGCCGCCTTCAAGCACACGAGCGATGGTTTGCGTAGAAAGCACGTTGATCGGCATGCCCACCAGCGCCAGCGCCATGATGGGCTTGCCGCCCATGGCGTAGACATCGCTGATGGCGTTGGTGGCAGCGATGCACCCAAAGTCGAAGGGGTCGTCGACGATCGGCATGAAGAAATCGGTGGTGGCGATGATCGCCTGCTCGTCGTTGAGCTGGTAGACGGCGGCATCGTCTGAGGTTTCGATGCCCACCAGCAACGCCGGGGGTACGGGCAATGCGGTAGTGCCTTTGAGGATTTCAGAGAGCACGCCGGGGGCGATCTTGCAGCCGCAACCACCGCCGTGTGACAGCGTTGTCAGACGAGGTTCGGCAGCGGGGGATGTGCAGGTGGGTGGATTCATGGCGAGGTGGATGAGCAATGGTGGGCCAGCAGCCCGCCAACGAGACGAAGCAGCGCGGCGCGTTCGACATCCGGGGCAAACAAGGGCGCACGCGCAGCCAATTGGGCGTTGAGCTGGCGCAGCATAGCGGGATCGTCGCGCACGCGTGCCAGCCAAGCGGCCAGCGTTGCGTCGTCGCCCGGCTCGAACAAGCCGGTGTAGCCCACCCCCAGCAGCCCCAGGTTGCCATCGATACGCGAGGCCAGCACGGGAGTGCCGCTGCGCATGGCCTCAATCAGAACGTGGGCGCCACCTTCGATGCGGCTGGTGTGCACCAACACATGCGCAGCCTGAATGCGCCGCCGCGTGGTGTTGTGCGGCAAGCCGCCCAGCCAGCGAAACTGCGGCAGCCGCGCCGCCAGCGCCATGGCTTCATCCCCCAATGTGGGCTCAAGTGCTGCGCCGATGTGATCCAAAAAAATATCGTGCCGATCAGCCAGCCGTTGCGCGGCACGCCAGTAGGTGCGCGGATCTTTTTCGTCGCGCAGATGGCCCACCATCAACGCGCGCACATGGCGCGATGTGCGTGGCAACGGCATGCGCGCTGAGCACGATTGCAGGATCACGTGAGCCTTGCTGCGCAACCCGGGCGGCAGGCCATGGGCGCCCAGCTCATTGAGCACCACCAGCGCGTCTGCCAGATCCAGCGAGCGCTGGGCCGTGGCATCGCAGGCGATATCACGATAGAGATCGGTGCCGGTGAGGGCCAACAGCAAAGGCCGCTGCGGGTGGGCGGCTCGCCACGCAGCAATGGCCGGCGCCGAGCGCCGGGCGTGCAGCGCGATCATCAAGGCTTCATCGCCTCCTGCTTGCCATTGATCGGCCAGCGCAACGCGGTAATCGCGTCGCAGCAGCTGGGCCCAGCGCTGGGCCGTTTGCCAGTTGCCATTGTTGGCCTTGGCCAGCGCGGGCGTCACGATGATCAGGGATGGGCGTTGCACGGCGCGAGCCTAACGCAACAGCCCATCAATGCCGCCGGATCTCGCCGCCGGCAAAGGGGCTTGTTGGCCCGTTTTCACGCCGGCGGCAGGCAGGCGCTACAGTGCGGGCGCAGCTTCTGTGGCGCATTCCAGCCCGCCTTGTTCACACCATGAAATTTCTTTCATTTTTTGCCACGTTATTGCAGCGTGCGCTGGCCCTCGTGCTCGCCGGCGCCTTGTTGATTTTGAGTGGCGCGGCTCACGCACAGCCGGTGTTGCGCGTTACCGCCATCCCCGATGAAGCCCCCACCGAGTTGGCTCGCAAGGCGGCCCCGTTGATGCGCTATCTTGAAACGCAGCTCGGCATGAAGGTCGAATACA
Organism: uncultured Aquabacterium sp.; assembly: GCA_964618825.1. Taxonomy (GTDB): domain Bacteria; phylum Pseudomonadota; class Gammaproteobacteria; order Burkholderiales; family Burkholderiaceae_C; genus Aquabacterium. The sequence goes on along the minus strand of CAZUCW010000004.1, from coordinate 9,378 downwards.
CCCCGGTAACCGATTACGCCGCAGCGGTCGAGGCACTGGTGAATCACAAGGTGGATCTGGCCTGGTTTGGTGGTTTCACTTTTGTGCAGGCCAAGATGCGCTCGGGCGGCAAGGTGATTCCGCTGGTGCAGCGCGAAGAAGACACGCGGTTTCGCTCAGTGTTCATCACCACCGATCCAGCCATTCGCACCCTGGCGGATCTCAAGGGCAAGGATTTGAGCTTTGGCTCGCCCAGCAGCACCTCGGGCCATTTGATGCCGCGCAGCTTTTTGCTGCAGGCCGGGCTGAATCCCGAAAAAGATCTGCGTCGCGCGGCCTTCAGCGGCGCGCACGACGCCACCATCGCCGCCGTGGCGGCTGGCAAGGTGCAGGCTGGCGCGCTCAACATTTCGGTGTGGGACAAATTCGTCGCCGACGGCAAGGTCGACACCACACGGGTGCGCGTGTTTTTCACCACCCCACCCTACTTTGATTACAACTGGAGCGTTCACACCGACATGCCCGCAGCCCAGCGCGAAAAGCTGGTGCGCGCGTTTATTGCGCTGTCTCGCGATGGTGCCGAAGGCCAGCAGATTCTTGATTTGCAGCGCGCCACCCGGTTCGTTCCCACGGCAGCCGACAACTACAAAAGCATCGAAGCTGCCGCCCGCAGCGCTGGATTGCTCTGATCGCCTCATCGTGAAACTCGAATTGCAGAGCCTGGGCGTGCGGCATGCGGCTGCGCGGCCTGATGCAACCGATGCGCTCTCGGGGTTGACACTCACCCTCGAGCACGGGCAAGCCGTGGCCGTGATCGGCCCATCGGGCGCAGGCAAAACCACCCTGCTCGAAACACTGGCCTGCGCAAGAGCACCATCAACAGGCCAGTTGCTGATCGATGGCATCAACCCCTGGACGCTGCCGCGCCGGGCGCTGCAAAAGCTGCGTGGCCGATGGATTTTGGTGCCGCAAGTGCCCCCTCTGCCGCCGCGCCAGCGCGTGGTGACATCTGTGTTGGCGGGGCGCCTGCCCGCATGGAGCCTGGCCACCAGCTTGCGCTCGCTGTTTTATCCGGCAGACATCCCGGCAGCCGACGACGCGTTGGCCGCATTTGAGTTGAGCGACAAGCTGTTTGAGCGTGTTGATCGCCTCTCGGGCGGCGAGCGTCAGCGCGTGGGCCTGGCGCGCGCACTGGTGTCGCCAGCCCAGCTGTGGCTGATCGATGAGCCACTATCGGCGCTCGACCCTGCGCGAGCGCAACGTGCCATCGCCGCACTGCGACACGAGGCCGATGCGCGAGGCATCACGCTAGTGGCATCGCTGCATCAGGTTGATATCGCATTGGCGCATTTTTCGCGCATCGTGGGCCTGCGTGATGGCCGATTGATGTTTGATCTGCCCTCGGCGCACATCACCCCCGAACACCTGGCGCAACTGTATGCGCAGCACGAAGACGAACTGCGCGCCCCCGCGCCCGCAGACGCTGCCGCAGCGCCTGCCCCCAAAGCGGTGATGCAGTGCCGCTGAACCTTGCAAACGACGCCACACGGCGAAATCTGGCGCAGCGCGATCCCGCCTGGCGAAGCCGCCTGGGCTGGATGCTCTTTGCTGCGATGCTCTTGTGGCCGCTGCTGCGCGCCACCGAGTTCAAACCCTGGCTGTTGCTCGACGCTCAGGCCTTGCGCATCAGCGGACACTTTTTGGCCAGCTTCGTGCCCCCCGCCCACTCGGCAGAGTTTTTGCAGCTCGTGGCACGCGAAACCTGGCGCACCGTAGCCATGGCCACCGCCGGCATCACGCTGGGCCTGCTGCTGGCTACGCCGTTGGCGCTGGTGGCCACGCGCTCGCTCTCGGTATCAGCGCTCGTGGGCCGCATGGCGCTGCTGCCTGCATCCACCCGCCACATGGCACGCGCGGTGCTCATCGTGCTGCGCAGCGTGCCCGAACTCGTGTGGGCGCTGATCTTTGTGCGCGTCGTCGGCCTGGGCCCGGCGGCAGGCGTGCTCGCAATTGCGCTCACCTACGGCGGCATGCTGGGCAAGGTCTACGCCGAAATCCTCGAAAGCGGCGACGCACAGATAACGCAAACGCTGCTGCGCAACGGCGCCTCGCGGCTGCAGGCCTTTGCCTATGGCGTGCTGCCACAAAATGCCGCCGAATTAACGAGCTACACCGTCTACCGCTGGGAGTGCGCCATCCGCAGCTCGGTCGTGCTCGGCTTCGTGGGCGCCGGCGGCCTCGGCCAGCAAATGGACAGCTCACTGAAGATGTTCGCCGGCGGCGAGGTGTTAACCATGCTGGCCGTGTTCGTGGCCCTCGTGGCCCTGGCCGATCGTTTGAGCGCGGCGCTGCGCAAATCCTTAGGATAAAAAAAGCAGCGCACCACACGCCCCTCCTAAGCGAACACCCTACGCGATGCCGCCACACGATCCCGCCCTCCCTCCCCCCAAGCAACGCCCTGCTGGCCCAAACCGCCCTCGCCACCAGCTGCCGCCGCCCATCTTCAATGCACGCTGCAGAGCCTGCTGGCTAACGGCGGGCGTGCTTGCGCTGGTGGTGGCAAGTTTTGCCTCGCTCGATCTGCCACTGCTCACGCTGTTCTCGGGCGATGCGCTGGCCAGCATGGGCCGCTTCATGGCCGAGTTTGCGCCGCCCGATCTCTCGCCTGCCTTTGTGAGCCAAGTGGCCGCCGCCGCCTGGGAGACGCTGGCCATGTCGGCCCTGGGCACACTGCTGGCCACACTGGCCGGCGTGGTGCTGGCACTGCCGGCCAGCACGCCATCTGCGGATGCTGGCACCGCGCCGCGCGAGGCCGGCGCCGCACGCATCCGCACCCTCACGCGGTTGCTGCTCAACGCACTGCGTTCGGTGCCCGAGTTGGTGTGGGCCGCGCTGCTGCTGATTGCAGCAGGCCTGGGGCCATTTGCCGGCACGCTCGCGCTGGCGATGCACACCTCTGGCGTGCTCGGACGGCTGTTTGCCGAAGCGATCGAAAACGCGCCGCCCGGGCCTGCCGCAGCGCTGCGCACACAAGGCATTGGCAACGCGCGCGTATTCTTTTACGCCACGCTGCCGCAAGTGCTACCGCAACTGATGAGCTACGCGCTCTATCGCTGGGAGAACAACATCCGCGCCGCTGCCGTGCTGGGTGTGGTGGGTGCCGGTGGCCTGGGGCAGATGTTGGCCTTTCACATGGGCCTGTTTCAGATGCACAAAACAGCCACCGTGTTGATCGCCATGGTGGCTCTGGTGGCGCTGGTTGATGCGGCCAGCTTTATCTGGCGACGCGAGCTCACCCGCTAGCGCCAACGCACCCGCTCAAAGCGTGGGGCCACCTACTGCGCGATTGCATGCGCAAAGGTCTTCGGTCTGGATGGCATCGAGCGTGCGCAACACCTCTTCGGGCGAACGCCCCACATTCAGCGGATTCACCGACACATGCTGGATCACGTTATCGGGGTCGATGATGAACGTGGCCCGCAACGCCACCCCCGCCGCACGATCACGAATGCCGAGTTGATCGACAAGCCGCCCGGTAACGTCGGCAAAAGCATAGTGATTGAGCCGATCCAGATCCTGATGATGGCGACGCCACGCCAACTTGCAAAACTCGTTATCGGTCGAGCCACCCAGCAAAACCGCATCGCGATCCGAAAAATCTTTGGCCAGTTTGGCAAAACCGGCGATCTCGGTGGGGCAGACAAAAGTAAAGTCTTTCGGATAGAAATACATCACCTTCCACTTGCCCGAAAAGCTGTGCTCGGTGATGTCTTCAAAAGCCGATTGGCCGTGTTCTTCGGGGTGGTTAAAGCCCGGTTTGACGCCGACGACCGTAAAAGCGTCGAGCTTGTCGCCGATGGTTTTCATGCGGGTGTCTCCTTCAAACAAAACAGGGGGGCGCCGACCGCAGCCAAAGCGCCACTGGGGGATCAGCGCATCATAGTGTTTGCGCAGCATCGCCCCATCGCTCAACGGCCTGTTTCGGCTCAGAGGGCGCTTCTACAATGAGCCCTCAAGCTTCGCGCACGGGGCTTTTTTTGTCTGTTTACCGGAGCACTTGCACCATGCCGCTTTACGAGATCGACAACCAATGCCCCCAGATACACGACAGCGCCTACGTGGCCGATTCGGCTGATCTGATCGGCGCCGTCGAGCTGGGCGAAAGCAGCAGCGTGTGGTCTCACGTCACGATCCGTGGCGACAACGAGCCCATCCGCATCGGCGCCCACTCCAACATCCAAGAGGGCAGCGTGCTGCACACCGATCTGGGCCGCCCGCTCACCATCGGCAACAACGTTACCGTGGGCCACCAGGCCATGCTACATGGCTGCACAGTGGGCGACGGCGCGCTGATCGGCATCCAGGCCGTGGTGCTCAATGGAGCCAAGATCGGCAAAAACTGCCTCGTGGGCGCGGGCGCGCTGGTTACCGAAGGCAAATCGTTCGACGACGGCATGCTGATTCTGGGCAGCCCGGCCAAGGCGATCCGTCCGCTCACCGACATCGAAATCAGCAGCATGCACCTGGGCACCGCCAGCTACGTAGTGCGCGCCAAGGCCTTCAAAACCGCGCTCAAGCGCGTGGGCTGAAGCGCCCAGGTTTTGTGTGATGCGTGTGTAGTGCGTGAGCCAACCCAAAACAGGATCGATATGAGCGAGCTGCACAAATTTTTGTTCGATGGCCTGCCGGTGCGCGGCATGCTCGTGCGTCTGAGCGATGCATGGCAAGAGATGCTGCTGCGCCGTGCAGCAAGCAGCAGCGGCGCTTTTCCTGAGCCCGTGCGACGCTTGCTGGGCGAGATGTCGGCAGCGGGCGTGCTGATGCAATCCAACATCAAATTCAATGGCGCACTGATCCTGCAGGTGCTGGGTGATGGCCCTGTAAAACTCGCCGTAGCCGAGGTGCAACCCAACCTGCAGGTGCGCGCCACCGCCAAAGTGGTGGGCAGCGTCCCGCACAACGCCGCGCTCAGCGACATGCTCAACGCCCACGGCAAAGGCCGCTGCGCCATCACGCTCGATCCCAAAGACCGCCTGCCTGGGCAGCAGCCCTACCAAGGCGTGGTGCCGCTGGTGGGCGACAACGGTGAAAACCTGCAGCGCCTGAGCGAGGTGCTTGAGCACTACATGCGCCAATCCGAGCAACTCGACACCAAAATCGTGCTGGCTGCCAACAATGAAGTGGCTGCGGGCCTGTTGATTCAGCGCCTACCCATCGAGGGCGCAGCCAACCTGGGCGCAAACTCAAACGACGAAATCGACGCCAACGAGGCCTACAACCGCATTGCCCATCTGGCCGCATCGCTCACAGCCGAAGAGCTGCTCACGCTGCCGCCCGAAACGGTGTTGCACCGCCTCTTCTGGGAAGAGCCCCTGCTGCGCTACGAACCACTCACCGGCGACGCCGGGCCCAAATTTGCCTGCACCTGCTCACGCGAACGCGTGGCCCACATGCTCAAAGGCCTGGGGCAAGACGAAGTGCAAGACATCCTCGCCGAACAAGGCCGGGTCGACATTGGCTGCGATTTCTGCGGCGCAGCTTATGGGTTCGATGCGGTCGACGTGGGCGAGCTCTTCACGCCGGCCAGCGATCATCTGCCTGGATCAGGCACGGTGCAATAGCAGCCGCTTGGCTCAGGCGACGTTCAACGCGCCGCGCTGCTGCTGTGCGGGTCGATGCGCACAAAAATCTCATCGGGCTTCACCATGCCCAGCTCGAGGCGCGCTTTTTCTTCGACCATCTCAAGCCCCTCTTGCAGATCGCGCACCTCAGCGCCCAGCTGCTCATTGCGCAGCCGGGCCTGATCGTTACCGCCCTTAAGAGCGCTCAACTCGGATCGCAACTCAGCCACGCGCGTCACGCTGCCCCTGCCCAACCAAAGCCCGGCCTGAAGGCTGGCCAGCAGCGCCAGCAAAAACAGCGTGACAAAAAAGCGCGCGTTCACGAGATGCGCCCGGTGCGGTATCAGCGCAGGTTGTAAAACGCCGCGCGGCCCGGATACACCGCCACATCGCCCAGATCTTCTTCAATGCGCAGCAGCTGGTTGTACTTGGCCATACGGTCCGAACGGCTCATCGAACCCGTTTTGATCTGGCCGGCGTTGAGGCCCACAGCGATATCGGCGATTGTCGAATCTTCGGTTTCGCCAGAGCGATGAGAAATCACCGCCGTGTAGTTGGCGCGCTTGGCCATCTCGATGGCGGCGAAGGTTTCGCTCAGGGTACCGATCTGGTTGATCTTGATGAGGATCGAGTTGGCAATGTTCTTCTCGATGCCCTCTTTGAGAATCTTGGTGTTGGTAACGAACAGATCGTCACCCACCAACTGCACCTTTTTGCCCAAACGCTCCGTCAGGTGCGCCCAGCCGGCCCAATCGCCCTCGTGCATACCGTCTTCAATCGACACGATGGGATATTTGTCGACCCAGGTGGCGAGAATGTCCGTCCACTCGGCGGCAGTGAGCGTGAGGCCTTCGCCTTCGAGGTGGTATTTGCCGTCTTTATAGAACTCGCTGGCCGCGCAATCCAGGCCGATGGCGATCTGCTGGCCGGCCGTGAAGCCCGCTTTATCAATGGCTTCAAGAATCAGCTGGATTGCAGCCTCGTGGCTTTGCACGCTGGGCGCAAAACCACCCTCGTCGCCCACAGCCGTGCTCATACCCTTGGCATCGATGATCTTCTTGAGCGCATGGAACACCTCTGCACCATAGCGCACAGCCTCGCGAAAGCTCGGTGCCCCCACAGGAATGATCATCAGCTCTTGCAGATCAAGGTTGTTGTTGGCATGCGCACCGCCGTTGATCACATTCATCATAGGCACCGGCAGTTGCACGCCGCCCATCCCGCCAAAGTAGCGATACAGAGGCAGGCCGGATTCTTCGGCAGCAGCGCGAGCCACAGCCATCGACACCGCCAGCATTGCGTTGGCACCCAGACGACTCTTGTTATCGGTGCCATCGAGATCGATCAACGTTTTGTCGAGAAACGCCTGTTCGGTGGCGTCAAGCCCCAACACCGCCTCGCTGATTTCGGTGTTGATGTTGTTGACGGCCTTGAGCACACCCTTGCCCAGGTAGCGGCTCTTATCGCCGTCGCGCAACTCGATGGCCTCGCGCGATCCGGTCGATGCGCCCGAGGGCACGGCCGCACGGCCCATCGTGCCAGACTCAAGCAGCACGTCGCATTCAACAGTGGGGTTACCGCGGCTGTCGAGAATCTCGCGGCCGACGATGTCAACGATGGCACTCATTCAAAGGCTCCTTGGTATCAAAAAACAAAACGGGCTGCACGCTCAACACCGTGGGGGCAGCACCCAATTCAGCATCAGACTCAACAGCAGATCAACAGCAGATCAACAGCGGGTTCAGCACGAAAAATCGTTTTCTTGAAAACCATTTTTCTTGGTGATGCGATCAAGCTCAACCAGGGTCTGCAGCAAGGCTTGCATCTTGCCCAGGGGCACAGCGTTGGGGCCATCAGACAAAGCCTGAGCCGGATTCGGGTGTGTCTCCATAAAGAGGCCCGACACCCCCACCGCCACCGCTGCGCGCGCCAGCACGGGCACGAATTCTCGCTGACCGCCTGAGCTGGTGCCCTGCCCGCCGGGCAACTGCACCGAATGCGTGGCGTCAAACACCACGGGGCAGTTGGTTTCACGCATGATCGCCAGCGAACGCATATCCGACACGAGGTTGTTATAGCCAAAGCTCACACCGCGTTCGCACACCGTAAACAACTCTTCGCTCAAGCCTTTTTCGCGGGCCGCCGCGCGAGCTTTGTCCGCCACGTTTTTCATATCGTGCGGAGCCAAGAACTGCCCTTTTTTGATGTTCACCGGCTTGCCCGATTGCGCTACAGCGCGGATGAAATCGGTTTGGCGGCACAAAAAAGCTGGCGTTTGCAGCATGTCGACCACCGCAGCCACCGCCGGCACCTCAGCCTCGGTGTGCACATCGGTGAGCACGGGCACGCCAATCTCACGCCGCACCTTGGCCAAAATCTCAAGCCCCTTATCGATGCCCGGGCCACGAAACGAAGTGCCCGATGAGCGATTGGCTTTATCGAAACTGCTCTTGAAAATAAACGGAATGCCCAACGCAGCCGTCATCTCTTTGAGCTGCCCGGCCACGTCGAGTTGCAACTGCTCGCTCTCGACAACGCACGGGCCAGCGATCAAGAAAAAAGGCTGATCCAGCCCGACATCAAATCCACAGAGTTTCATGATCGTGCCCTGCCGTGAGTGGTGCGCTTGCCATCGGCTCAAGCGGCTTTGCCTTGTTGGCGCGCGGCCTGATGCCCTAACGCCGCCTGGATATAGCTGGTGAACAGCGGATGCCCCCCCCAGGGCGTCGATTTGAACTCGGGGTGAAACTGCACACCCACAAACCACGGGTGCACGCTTTGCGGCAACTCGATCATCTCGGTGAGTTTCTCGCGCTGCGTGATGGCCGAGATCACCAGACCGGCCTGCTGCAGGCGATCAAGGTAATGCTCATTGGCCTCGTAGCGGTGGCGGTGGCGCTCGGTAACCACCGGGCCGTAGATCTGGTGTGCCAGCGTGTCGGGCTTAACGTCCGAGCTCTGCGCCCCCAGGCGCATCGTGCCACCGAGATCAGAGTTGACATCGCGCTTTTGCACGGTGCCATCGGCATCTTGCCACTCATCGATCAAGGCGATCACCGGATGCGGCGTATGAGGATCAAACTCGGTGCTGTTGGCCCCTACCAAGCCGGCCTTGTGGCGCGCGTATTCAATCGTCGCCACCTGCATGCCCAGGCAAATGCCCAGATAGGGGATGCCGTGCTCGCGGGCATATTGGGCTGCTGCGATCTTGCCTTCAACGCCGCGCTTGCCAAAGCCACCTGGCACCAAGATGGCGTCAAAGCGATCGAGCTGCGCAACATTGGCGTCGGTCAAGCTCTCAGAATCAACGTATTCGATCTGAACGCGGGCATGGTTGTGAATGCCGGCGTGGCGCAGCGCTTCGTTGAGCGATTTATACGAATCCGACAACTCAGTGTATTTGCCGCACATCGCAATCGTGACTTCGGTTTTGGGGTGCTCGACTTCATGAACGAGGCTATCCCAACGCGCGAGGTTGGCTGGCGGAGTTTGCAGATGCAGCTTGTCGCAAATGAGCGCATCGAGCCCCTGCTCGTGCAG
>CAZUCW010000004.1:0-228 GCA_964618825.1 uncultured Aquabacterium sp. | reverse complement strand
GGCGTCCCACACCGAGATCACGCCGGTTTCAAGCACGTTGGTGAAGAGCGAGATTTTTTCGCGCTCGTCTTCAGGAATCGGACGATCAGCGCGGCACAGCAAGGCATCGGGCTGGATGCCGATCTCGCGCAGTTTTTGCACGGTGTGCTGCGTGGGCTTGGTTTTGAGCTCGCCGGCAGCAGCGATCCAGGGCACATAGGTGAGGTGCACAAAAGCGGTGTTGGTGTG
>CAZUCW010000003.1:0-74297 GCA_964618825.1 uncultured Aquabacterium sp. | reverse complement strand
CTCGTCCTCGCTGAAGCAGGCGCGGATGCGCTCGCCCAGGCCCAGGCGCTTGAGCCCAGCGGCGGCCAGCACGATGGCGTCGTAGTGGCCCGCGTCGAGTTTGCCCAGCCGGGTGTCGAGGTTGCCGCGCAAAGGCTCGATGCGCAGATCGGGACGCAGCGCACGCAACTGCACCACCCGGCGCAGGCTCGATGTGCCCACCACCGCGCCGTGCGGCAATTCGGCCAAATGGGCGTAGCGCGGCGAGATGAAGGCGTCGCGAGGGTCTTCGCGCTCGAGCACGGCCGCCAGCTCAAAGCCTGTGGGCAGATCCATCGGCACGTCTTTGAGTGAATGCACGGCCAGATGCGCGTGGCCTGCTTCGAGGGCAACCTCGAGCTCTTTGACGAACAGCCCCTTGCCGCCGACTTTAGAGAGCGCACGATCAAGGATCTGATCGCCGCGAGTCGTCATGCCCAGCAGCTCGACGCGGCGTTGAAAACGGGCTTGCAGCAGATCGCGAACGTGTTCGGCCTGCCACAGGGCCAGACGGCTTTCGCGCGTGGCGATCACCCAAGAAGGCAATGTGGAATCCAGCATGCGCGGGATGCTACACCGAGCCTGTTGGCGCGGCCTTGTTCCAGATTGCCCCAAGGCGGCGTTGCGGGGGGTCAGGCCCCCAGATCGCGGCGGCGCTTTTGCGTGTAATCGATGTAGCGCTGTAGTGATCGCGTGCTTGCGCCATCCAGGCCCAGCATTTCGCAGCCCAGGCGCACCCCTTTTGAGCTGGGGTTGAGCGCGGTGATGTGGTGCACATGCAGCCCCACGTTGAGTTGCGTGTCGGCATCAAGATTGATTTCGACACGGGTGATCTTGGTGCCAGCATCGATGGCCGGCACGTCTTGAGGCAAAAACAGCGCCAGCCCGGTGAGGCTCACATCGAGCACGCGCAGCTCAAGCGCCATATCGGGGATGGCCGGGTGACGCAGCTTGGCCATCGGCGAAGCCATGTGCAGCGGTTTGACGCGAAAGCACGAGCGCCGCTGAAAACGAAACAGCTCGCGCGGGTATTGCGCATTGAGCGCTGCACCGTTGGCACCGTGCACGAGCACCAGGCCCGACAGATCGAACTGCACTTTGATGCTGTCGAGGTATCCGGCGGCCACGGCCTCGCCCGAATCGAGCAAGGGGGACACCTGGGGGTCTTTGGGATCGGCACTGAAGCTCACGTGTCCCCGTTGCGGATCGGCCGTCCACATCAGTGTGGTGTACGACACGCCGCCGGGCGCCGTGAGCGTCATGAACGAGCCGCCATCGCACAACTGTTTGAGGATGGCCTGAATCTCGACGGGTGAGGTGATGCGGTATTCGTCGAGCGCCGTTGAATGCTTGTAATCACCGAGCGGCATCGGTTGTGTGTCCTGCGAGGGGTTTGTGCGTGCGCGGTCAGCACCCAGCAAAGAAGGTAACCGCACGACGGGCCGCCTTGAGTTTGTTGTGGATCAGTGCAAGGTGTTGCGCTCGTGGCCCGACACCATGCGGCCCAGATCGGCCATCCAGGGCTCGGCCAGGGTGCGAATCTCGGCATCGTTGACCAAAATGCGCTGCATGATGCGCGTTTTGAGTTGCAGCTCTTCGGGCCCGAGAGCCTGTTGTTTGGCTGCGTGTTTGAGCTGCGAGATCAACACCGCGCAGGCGCCCTCGAGCTTGACAACGGTGTCCCAATCGCCGGTGCGAGCGGCATCGAGCATGTCTTGGCTGGCCTGCTCGATGGCTTCGTAATACCCCAGCAAGGTGCGCCCAAGTTCGTCAGCGTCCTGGATCTCGAATTCGGTCAGGTTCGTGTTCATGCGACTACCTTTTGCATGGAAGGGGTGGAGGCGGGGGGCTGCTGCGAGCCGATGCTCACCCAGGCTTGGCGCAAGGGCTCGATCAGGCGGATGCATTCTTCGATGGCGGCGTCATCGTTCTTCAGATTGGCGCGCGTGAGCCGCACCGATACATAGAAGTAGAGATCGCTGAGGTTGGTGGCCAGCTCGCCGCCGGCGTCGGTGTTGAGTGCGCAGCGCAAGCCTTCGTCGATGATGCGCACAGCGCGGGTGAGCGCGCGGCACTTCACGTCGATCTGTTGGGTGCGCAAGGCGCCTCGGGCCAGGGCCATCGATTCGAGCAGCGCGTCGTAGAGCATCGTTACGAGTTGATGCGGGCTGGCCCCATCAACACCGGTTTCGATGCCCACGTTTTGGTAAAAGCTGCTGGCACTGGCGGCGCGCGACAGCGGGCTGTAGCAGACGGCAGGTGAGCGGTACATCTTCGTGCTTTCTCAGTGAGTGAGGGTGTTGAATCCCTTATCGACTGCGGGCGTGGCCAACTTGAGATGCCGATGCGGCAAAAAAGCCGGTCTGCTCGGGGTCAACTGTCACTGCTGTAGGTGCTGCTGATGAGCTTGGAGATGTAGCTGTTCATCGTGTTGAGCGATGCCATTTGTTCGTCGAGCGCGGTGTATTGCGCACGCAGGCGTGTTTCGTAGGCATCAAGGCGCTGCTGCAGCTCTTCTTGACGTTTTTCGTTGTTGTCGATGGTTTTTTGGATGCCCGATGAGCGCGTGGTGATCGTGCCATCTACGCCCAAGGCATCGTCGGCAAAACGCATGAGCTTGCGTGCAAAGCCGTTGTTGCTTTCGTTGCTGGTGTCGAGGTTGCTGAAAGCTTTTTTAACCTCGCTGAGATTGCCCAGTGCGCTGGTGAGCGTGGTGCTGTTTACGCTGAGCGAGCCATCTTTTTGGATCTGGACGCCCAGATCGGATAGATGGCCAAACGTTGAGGATGCGCCCGACACTGCGCCAACCATCGAGCGCAATTGCGTTTGCAGGCTCACGGCAGAGGTGTCGCCCTGCAGTGCGCCGGCTTTTTTGCTGGTGGCGTCGTATTTGGTTTGCGTGGCCAGATAGCTTTGCACCGAGTTGTAGGCCGATACAAAGTCGTTGATCGATTTGGTGATGCTGGCGTTGTCTTGTGCCACCGTAACGTTCACGGGCGATGCGGTGACTTTGCTCAGGGTGAGCGTGAGGCCGTCGATGGCGGTGATGGTGTTGCTCTCGCTGCTCACCGACAACCCGTTGATGGTGGCTGCAGCGTTGGCTGCGGCCTGGGTGCGGCTCATGGATGTGACGCTGGCCGCCGGGTTGTAGGCCAGGGCCGACAAGCCCGAAGCGTTGGTGTCGGTGCCGTCGTCGTCGTCGGTCGTGATGCGAAAACCGTTGCTCGCCCCGGTGTTGCCGCGCAGCACCAAACGCGATCCCGAGGCGTCGGTCACGATCGAGGCTGACACATCATCGGTGGCGCTGTTGATCTTGTCGCGGATGTCGGACAGCGTGTCGGTTGAGCTGATGCTCACGTTGATGGCCGAGGCGCCGCTCTTGGCACTGAAGCTGCTCAGATCGGTGCTCCAGGTGCCCAGCTCGATGGTGAGCGTGCCCGAGCCGAGGGTGGCGGTGCTTGATGATTGCACCGCCGAGGCCAACGTTTGCGCGCTGGCCAGGCTGCTGACGTTCACGCTGTAGCTGCCGGCGGTGGCTGAGGTGCTGCTGGTGGCCGCCACCGAGGTGGCATCAGACGACGATGCCGAAGTGGCCGACCACGTGCTGGGCAGGGTGAGTTTTTCGGCCGCATCGCTCAAGGTGGCGAGCTTGCTTTTGATTTGGCCCCACGACGACAGCTTGGTTTCGAGCTTGCTCGCTGCGGTTTGCAAATTGGTGATGGGTTGGCTCTCGATCGCCACCAATTTAGAGACGATGGTTTCGACGTCCAGCCCGCTGCCAACCCCGGCTGAGCTGATGGTTCCGACACCGCTGACGCTGCTCATGACGCCTACTCCTCAATGCAAAACCGACCGCGCTCTGCCAACGCTGGCGGGGCCGGTCGATAGGTTCATCGGCTGCTTGAGCAAAAACTTGAGCCGCCGCTGTGCAGACGGCGCACCCACCGCGTGCGGGCGCGCCATCGCAAACTCAGCGCATCGTTTAGCGCAGCAACTGCAGCACTTGCTGAGGCAACTGGTTGGCTTGCGCCACCATCGCGTTGCCCGCCTGCTGCAAGATCTGCGCGCGTGACAAATTAGCGGTTTCGGCGGCAAAGTCGGCATCCATGATCCGGCTGCGTGCGGCGGTTTGGTTTTCGGCCGAGATCTGCAAATTTGAGATCACCGCTTCAAAGCGCGATTGCGTGGCGCCGAACGTGGCACGGGTGTTGTTGACCGTATCGAGCGCGCTGTCGATGGCAGCGATCACGGTGGCGATCGTGCTGCTGGTGGCCGTGCTGCCAATTACTGATCGACCTGATCCCGTGTTATCGGTGCCCGCCACCGAGGTGATCTGCGTGGCGGTCGTCATGTCGAGCGTGGTGATGTCGATCGTGTCGTTGCTCGTGGTGTTGGCGCCCACCTGGAAGGTTTGCGTGCCAGCCTCTGAGCCCAGAATGTGTTTGCCGTTGAAGGTCGTGCCGCCCAGCACACGCTGGATTTCTTTGGCCAACTCGGCGAACTCTTTATCGAGCGAATCTTTGTCGCTGTTCGAGTTGGTGGCGTTGGCCGATTGAATCGCCAGCTCGCGCATGCGCTGCAGCGAGTTGCCCACCTGGGCCAGCGCGCCTTCAGCGGTTTGTGCCAGCGAGATGCCGTCGTTGGCGTTGCGCACCGCGACATTCATGCCGCGAATCTGTGCGTTCATGCGTTCGGCAATCGCCAGGCCGGCGGCGTCGTCCTTGGCCGAGTTCACGCGCAGACCTGACGATAGGCGTTGCATCGACACGGCGAGCGACGCTTGTGATTGGTTCAGGTTGCGTTGCGCGTTGAGCGACACAAGGTTGGTGTTGATGATCTGGGGCATGTTTGGCACTCCTCAAGGATCCGTTGATTCCGTTGCCCCGCGCTTGGCGGCGGCGGGAGACTCGCAGGCCTACGGTTCAAAAACTGAAACCTGTTGGGCACATTCTTCGGCATCTGGCGGCATGAGGATCCAACGAATAAAGGGGCTTAAATGAACCAAATCCAAACAATAAAAAAGCCGCCCGAAGGCGGCTGAGGTGAGGATGGCCGTGCGGCGTGTTGATCAGCGCAGCAGCGTGAGCACTTGCTGCGGCAACTGGTTGGCTTGCGCGATCATCGCGTTGCCCGCCTGTTGCAAGATCTGGGCTCGAGAGAGGTTTGCGGTTTCGGATGCGAAGTCGGCATCCATGATCCGGCTGCGCGCGGCAGTCTGTGCTTCGACCGACACCTGCAGGTTCGAGATCACGGCGGTGAAGCGGTTTTGCGAGGCACCCATCGTGGCGCGCTCGGTGTTGATCGTGTCGAGTGCCGTGTCGATGTTTTGGATCACCGTGGCAATGGTGGTGGCCGTGGCGGTGCTGTCGATCACTGCGCGGCCCGAACCAGCGTTGTTGGTGCCGGCCACGGTGGTGATCGCCGCGCTGCTGGTCATGTTGGTTGTGGTGATCGAGATGCTGTCGTCCGTCGATGTGTTGGCACCCACTTGGAAGGTCTGCGCGCCGGCGTCGGTGCCCAGAATGTGTTTGCCGTTGAAGGTGGTGCCCGCCATCACGCGCTGGATTTCTTTCGCCAGCTCGCCGAATTCTTTGTCGAGCGAATTTTTGTCGCTGTTCGAGTTGGTGGCGTTGCTGGCCTGCACTGCCAGTTCACGCATACGCTGCAGAGCGTCGCCCACCTGAGCCAGTGCGCCTTCAGCGGTTTGCGTCAGCGAGATGCCGTCGTTTGAGTTGCGGATGGCAACGTTCATGCCTCGCACCTGGGCGTTCATGCGCTCGGCAATGGCGAGACCGGCGGCATCGTCCTTGGCCGAGTTAACACGCAAGCCCGACGACAGACGCTGCATCGAGGTCGACAGCGCCGTTTGCGAAGTCGAGGCGTTACGTTGGGCGTTAAGAGAAACGATGTTGGTGTTGATGATGGCAGACATTTCAAAACTCCTTCAGGTTCAAAATCTCCCGGCGAGAAGTGCCGGACGTCACACTCAAATGCCGCGGCGTACAACCGCCGCATCTTTGTGCTCCGCGTTTCAACAATCACTTGCTGCTTGCGGTGCCGCCCGACGCCAGTCAACCTTTGAGTTCATCCGAACCCCTTGGCCGCCTAACCGGACCACGATCCCAATTTCTCAGGCCGTTGAGTGCTTATCGAGCCGAGGTCGAGAAAACTTTATGGTTGTCAAGCGACTCACCGAGAAAAAAGCCACGAACTTCATGCGCTGTTCAAACGATGGGTGTGCACTAAGTGTGCGAAGCGCCAGATTCGGTGGGGGTGGATGAGAGAAGACGCGTTTGCGTGCCCGCTGCAAATGCGGTGGGAGACACCGCGAGGCACCGTCTTGTGTGCCCGGTGTATCGGCAGCTGGTGTGCCGGGCTTTAGCGTTTTTTTGCGATGCCGCGTGATCAGGCGTTTTGCAACGCCTCGATGCGGGCCTGGTGGATGGCCTGGGCGATGCGCGGCCCGGTGAGCCCGCGCTCAATGGCGTGGGCGGCCACGGCAGCGGTGTCGATGCTGCATGCGCGAGCCAGCGCCGCCAGCAGTGCGGGGCCTTGCGGATACGGCTGCTGTGCAAGGCCCAGGCGTCCGCGCGCATCACACTCGCAGGCCTGCAGCGCCAGGGCAAAGCGCTCGGGTTTGCGAAACGCATCGCAGCGCTCGAGCAGTCGCAGTGTGGCGGCTGCATCAAGTGTTGCGCTGCGGTGAATGTTGCCGTGCTCGCGTGCCACCAGCTCGGCCAGTTCGGCGCAATCGCCAGGCACGCGCAGGCGTTGGCTCAGGGTGCGGGCCAGCTGCACGCTGCGCCCTTCGTGGCCGAGGTGGCGTGGCAGGATGTCGGCGGGCGTTGTGCCTTTGCCCAGATCGTGGGTGAGACCGGCATAGCGCACGGCCAGCGGGGTGCGCAGGGTGGCAGCCATATCGAGCACGAGCAGCAGATGCGCGCCGGTGTCGATTTCGGGGTGGTAATCGGCCCGCTGCGGCACGCCCCACAGGCGATCCACCTCGGGCAGCAGCCGCGCCAGCGCACCGCACACGCGTAGCACCTCGAGCATGCGGCTGGGGTGGTCTTCTTGCAGGCCTTTGGCCAGTTCTTGCCACACGCGTTCGGCCACCAGGGCATCCACCTCGCCGGCAGCCACCATCGATTGCATCAGCGCCAGTGTGTCGGGCGCCACGCTGAAATCAGGCAATCGCGCTGCAAAGCGGGCCAGGCGCAAGATGCGCACGGGGTCTTCGGCGAAAGCGGGCGATACATGCCGCAGCACCCGCGCCTGCAGATCACGCTGACCGCCGTAGGGGTCGATCAGTGTGCCGTCGGTGTCGCGCGCCATGGCGTTGATGGTGAGGTCGCGACGCAGCAGATCTTGTTCGAGCGACACACCCGGATCGGCATGAAAGGCAAAGCCGTGGTAGCCCGGCGCCGTTTTGCGCTCGGTGCGCGCGAGTGCGTATTCTTCGTGCGTGTCGGGGTGCAAGAAAACCGGAAAATCTCGCCCCACCGCCCGAAAACCTGCTGCTGCCATTTGCTCGGGCGTGGCGCCCACCACCACCCAATCGCGATCGTGCACCGCGCGCTGCAGCAGCTCATCGCGCACGCAGCCGCCCACTTGGTAGATCTTCATGGCGATCACTGTAGCGCGCCCGGCGCGCGTGGGTGGGGGATCAGGCGGGTGTGCCCGACAGCCGCCGTGCCAGCTCGACAAATTCAGCCACGGGCACCTCTTCGGCGCGGCGTTGCAAATCAAAGGGCATATCGCCATGGCCGCGAGCTTGCAGCCACACCCCCAGCGAGTGGCGCAGCAGCTTGCGGCGTTGCGAAAACGCGGCGGTAACCAGCTCGCCCAACAGCCGTGCGTCGAGTGCGGGCGGGGCGGGCAGTGGCGTCATGCGCACCACGGCTGAATCGACGCGCGGCGGCGGGTCGAACGCCTCGGGCGGCACATCGAGCACCGATTCGATCTCGTAGCGCCATTGCAGCATCACCGACAGCCGGCCAAAGTCTTTGCTGCCAGGCTGCGCAGCCATGCGATCAACCACTTCTTTTTGCAGCATGAAGTGCTGATCGCGCACATGCTCAACTGCATTCAGCAGGTGAAACAAAATGGGCGTCGAGATGTTGTAGGGCAGGTTGCCGATCACGCGCAGCGGCTGGCTCAGCTCGCGTGCCAAGGCCGCGAAATCGACCTTGAGCACATCCGACTCAACCACATGCAGCTCGGGGCGTTGGCGCAGCCGTGCGGCCAGATCGCGATCGAGCTCAACCACCGTGAGTCGTTCGCAGCGTGCCACCACTGGGTTGGTGAGCGCGCCCAACCCGGGGCCGATCTCAACAAGAGCCTCGCCGGGGCGCGGATCGATGGCGCGCACGATATCGTCGATCAGGCCCAGATCGGTGAGGAAATGTTGGCCAAAACGCTTGCGAGGGATGTGGCTGGTGGCGCGGCCACCGTTGGCCCGGGTGTTCACAGTGGGTGCTCTCGTGCCATCAATCATCCGACGGCGCTTCGCGGATCTCGATATATACCTGCGAGCGCAAATCGCGCGCCCACTCTTGGTAGGCGGCTTCGAAGCGTTGCTCACGCAGCATGGTTTTGGCGTTCTCGCGCAACTGCTTCGGATCGATCGGCACCTCGCGGCGCTCGAGCAGTTGAATCAGGTGCAGGCCGTAGCGCGTGGGCACCGGGGCCGAGATCTGGCCCGGCTTGAGCTGATCGAGCGCCTTCTGAAACTCGGGCACAAACATGCCCGGCGCCGACCACCCCAGATCGCCGCCCTTGGTGGCTGTGCCATCTTGCGAAAACTGCCGTGCCATCTGCGCAAAGCTGGTTTGGCCCGTGACGATTTGTGTGCGGATGTCGTCGAGTTGCGCTTGCGCGGCCTGCACGCTCACGCCGCCAGCGGGGCGCAGCAGGATGTGGCGAGCGTGGCTTTGCACCACGGCGTAGCCCGTGAGCGCATCACGCCGATCCATCAATTTGATGATGTGAAAGCCGGCGTCGGACGGCAGCACGCTCGGGGCGACATCGCCGGGCTTGAGCACGGTGGTGGCATTGACGAACAAATCAGGCAGCCGGCTGACGCCACGCCAGCCGATCTGGCCGCCCTGCTCTTTGGTGGCTGTGTCGTCTGAATAATCCTGGGCCAGGCGGATGAAATCGTCGCCCTTGAGCGCCTTGTCGAGGGCTTGCTCGGCGCGTGTGCGCAGCCGCTCGCGTTCGGCTGCCGAGGCGCTTTCGGGCACCTTGATCAGAATCTGTGCCAGCGAGAGCTCGCGCTCGGTCGAGGCGTGGCCGAGTTGCTCGGTGATGTAGGCATTGATGTCGGATTCGCTCACCTGAATGCGGGGCGGCACATCGCGTTGGCGCAGCCGGTCGAGCATCATGCGTTCGCGCACGGTTTCGCGAAAGCGCGCCACATCGATGTTGTCTTTGCGCAGCCGTTCGCGCAGATCCTTGATGCTGATCTGGTTTTGTTCGGCGATGTTTTGAATGGCCGCATCGAGTTCGGCATCGCTCACGCCCATGCCGGTTTCGCGGGCCCGGATGAGTTGCACGCGCTCGTCGATCAGGTTGTCGAGAATCTGCTGGCGCAGCTCGGGCATCGGTGGCAGGCGCGCATCATCGGGGGCCTCTTGCAGCGCGCGGCTCAGGCGCTGCTGCACTTCGGCGTGGGTGATCGGATCTTGGCCCACCACGGCCACGATGTAATCAGTGGCTTTGGGTGCGTTAACCGGGCGCGCAAATTGCCCGCTCATGATGCCCTTGAGCGAATCGCCCAACTCGGGGGCGCCGCGCGTTGTTGCTGCGCCGCCGCCAGAGGCGATGGGGCTGCTGGTGCGCCGGGGTGATTGCGCGGCGGCGGGCCAGGCCAGGGCGGCACACAGGCCGAGAGCCACGAGGCGGGAGCGGTCGAAGCGTGGGGTGATGTGCATGTCGATCAGGCTGGGGTGGGGCGGGTGGTATGCCGCGATCACTCGTTGGACGAGAACGGCTCAGGGCCTTCGCTGGGCGAGAACGGAGCGTGTTCGTCGCGCAGCAGGCGATAGCCGGGGATGTTTTCTTTGAGGGCGCGCAGCGGGCTTGAGCCCAGCTTGGACAGCCCCACCAGCTCGAGCTGGAACATCAGGCGTGTTGATGTCTGGGTTGAGCTGATCGAGGTTTTGCCGGCCACGATACGGCCGATCCAGCAGCCAGCGTCGTATTCGAAACCCAGCAGCGAATCGGTGACGCGGCTGCTGAGCAGGCTGTAGCTGATGCGGCCCACGCTGTAATACGTGCCGCTGCCGTCGCAGCAGTTGCCGCCTTGTGCGCTACGCAACAGGCTGGGCCGGGCGGTGGTGGTGTTGTCGTCGGCATCGATGCTGGGCACGCGCCCGGCCAGAGGCCATTGCCAGCCGAGATCGATCTGTTCGCTTGATCCGCGAGCCAGGCGGTAGGTGAGGCCCACGGTGCGCCAGGGGCCGGGCGAATAGCGCGTGCTCAATACCGAGCGTTTGATGCGGTGATCCTGAGAGTTGTATTCGAGGTTGGTGTCAAAGCTCCACTTCGGGATCACCGAGGTGGAGGCCAGCAGCAGCAGATCAGACAGCCGCCGCGTTTGCGGCGTGCCGTCGGCGGTGATGCGCTGATCAGATAACAGCACGCGCTGCACCACGCCCAGGCGCAGGGCTTCAGCGCCGTTGCGGGTGTCGATCATGCGGCTGGTGAGGCCGGCGGTGAGCTGGTTGGCATCGGCCACACGGTCGACGCCCGAAAAGGCGTTGTCGCCGTAGATCGATTCAAAGTTGAAATCAACCGGCGCCGAATCAAACTGCGGAATCGCCACTTGATCGACGTAGGGCGTGCGCACGTAGTGCAGGCGCGGCTCAAGCGTTTGGATGTAATCGCGATCAAACCATTGCGTTGGCCGCTCAAGCACCCAGGTGCTGTCGAGGCTGGCCGTGGGCACGATGCGGGCGGTCGAGCGGGTGCCGTCGCTCAAGGGGCGATCCATAGAGTAGCTGGCGGCGTTGAGGCTCAGGCGCGGGGTGATCGTCCAGCCCGGGGTATCGGCCCAGGGCAGGATCGGGCGCGCCACGCTGGTGAGGATGTGCGCGCGCGAGCCTTCGGGCAGGGCGGCGTCTTCGTTGACGAAGCGGTTGACTTCGCCACTCATGCGCCACTCCCACTGGTTGCGCTGCCCTTGGCTGGCCAAACCCAGCTGCGGAGCGCGGCGGTAGGGGGCGGTGATGCGGTTGGCGGGCTCGGAGAGATCTTGCAGCACCTGCCAATCCTGCACGCGGGCATACCAGCTCAGATCACTGGCACCCAGCTCGCGCAGGCCCACCTGGTTGACGCTCAGATGCCGCTCGATGTGAGCCGACGACGACAGCAGGCGGCGCGTCAGGCCGGGCGGATCGCTGGTGAAGTCTTTCCAGTAATCGTCGTCTGACACCTTGAGCACTTTGAGTGCGGCGCTGGTGTGCTCATCTACGGTGAACTCTTGCTGCAGATGCGTCAGCCAGCGCGCGTTGCCGGCCAGGTGATCGCTGGGCAGCCATTTGTGATCGAGCTGGCCGCGGTGTGTGGCTTCGAGATAGCGCAACTCGGTGTTGAGGCCCATGCCCCGGCGCGATGAGTAGGTGGGTGTGAGTGTGGCGTCGCGGTTGGGGGCGATGTTCCAGTAATACGGCTGGGTGTAGACGATACCGCTGCGGCTGCTTTGCTCAAAGGTGGGCGGCAGCCAGCCGGATTTGCGGTCTTCGGTGAGCGGAAAGCTCAACACCGGCGCGGCCAGGATCGGCACGCCCATAAAGCGCACCACGGCGTTTTCGGCCACGCCTTCGTTGTTTTCAAAATCCATCGACACCTTGGCGGTGCTCAGCTGCCAGGCCACGTTGCCCTGCTCATCGGGCGTGCAGCTCGTGTAGGTGGCACCATAAGCCACGGCATGTTGATCGTCGATAAAGTCGATGCGATTGGCCTCGCCGCCCGCGCCGGTGCGCGCAAAACGGTAGTGCGGCGTCATGAAAAAGCCGGCGTTGGTGTCGAGTTGCAATTGGGCTTGAGGGCCGGCGTAAACATCGCCGGCACGGTCGACGCGCACACGGCCGTTGGCGCGCGCCGTGTTGTCGACCGAGGTGTGCGTGAGCTCATCGGCGCGGATGGTGAGCGCCCCACGCCGCAGCCGCGCCGTGCCTTCGGCCTTGGTGAATTCGTCGGTCTTGCCGCTGAGCACATCGGCTTCGAGAAAGATCGGCAGCAACCGCGCTGCCTGCCCTCGCGGGGTGGGTGACAGCTGCGGCGACATCATCAGCAGCGGATCAAGCGCATGGGCCGCCTCGGGCTCGGCAGCCGGCTTGGCGGCCAGGCTGGGCCGGGGCGGGTGTTGCAGCTTGAGCTCGGTGTCGAGGTGATCGGCTTGCGCCACCACGACTGTTTGCGCCATGCCCCACGTTGACGGGCTGGCAAGCAACAGGCCAATTGCCCAGGCCACGGGCGCCAGGCGGGGTGGGCGCATCCGGGCGGGGGGGAGGGTGGAGGTGGGCAGAGGCGTCACGAGGGGCGGGTTTTAAAATCGCGCGATTATTTCATGGGGGTACGCCCTCGTCTCATGACTTCCATCCATCCTTCTGCCGCCCCGGCATCGTCTTCCATCGTTTGGGCCGACGCCGCCCGTGCCGAGGCCTTTGGGCGCTGGCTGGCCGAGTTGGCGCCGCGCCACGCGCTGCAGCCGTCGAGCGTGCGCGCCGCAAGCGCTGATGCCAGTTTTCGGCGCTACTTTCGCGTCGATGCCATTGCCGCCGGCGCGCCTTCGCGCATCATCATGGACGCCCCGCCGCAGCACGAAAACTGTGGCCCCTTTGTGCGCGTGGCGCGGCTGCTTGAGCAAGGCGGCCTGCATGTGCCTCAAGTGCTGGCATGGGATGAGGCACAGGGTTTTTTGCTGCTCAGCGATCTGGGCAGCCAAACTTATCTGAGCCGGCTTGATGCGACAGCCGCCGCCGCCCCCGACAACGTGCGGCTTTACCGCGACGCCATCGATGCGCTCGTGCGGCTGCAGCAGGTGCGTGCGCAGGCTGAGGTGCCGCTTTACGACGCGGCCCTGTTGCGCCGCGAGCTTGAGCTGTTTCCGGTTTGGTATCTCGCGCGGCATAAGGGGATGACGCTGAGCGATGCGCAAGGCGCTGATCTCGAGCGCACTTTTGGCCTGATCCTTGCCAACAACCTGGCCCAGCCCACCGTGCTGGTGCACCGCGATTACCACTCGCGCAACCTCATGGTGTCCGACCCCAACCCGGGCGTGCTGGATTTTCAAGATGCCGTGTGGGGGCCGATCACCTACGACCTCGTGTCGCTGTTGCGCGATGCCTATATTGAGTGGGATGAGCCCGTGCAGATCGATTACGCCGCGCGCTACTGGGATGTTGCGCGCCGCGCCGGCTTGCCTGTGCATGCTGATTTCAGCGAGTTCTGGCGCGATTTCGAGTGGATGGGGCTGCAGCGCGCGCTCAAGGTGCTGGGCATTTTTGCGCGGCTGGCGCACCGCGATGGCAAACACGGCTATCTCGACGACATCCCACGCGTGTGGCGCTATGCCCATCGGGTGTGTGTGCGCTACAACGGCCTGGGCGCGCTGGCGCGCGTGCTCGAAACCGCCGAGGGCGCCAACCGACAGGCCGGCTACACCTTTTGATGGTGTTGCTCGCGATACACCGATGGCGAGCAGCCATATTCGCGCTTGAATGCCTGGCTGAACGCGGCCTCTGAGGCGTAACCCACGGTGTTGGCAATGCGGTGGATGGGTTGCGGTGTCGTGGCCAATTGGCGCGCGGCCAGCCGCATGCGGTGCCGGGTGAGATAGGCCAGCGGCGGCAGCCCGACGGTTTGCGTAAACCGCTCGGCAAAGGCCGAGCGCGATAGGCAGGCGTGCTGCGCGAGCTGCTGCACGCTCCAGGCCTGGGCGGGGTCGCGGTGCATCAATCCCAGCGCGGTCGACAGCGCTTTATCGCGCAATGCGGCCAGCCAGTTGCCGGCGTCTTCGGGCAGCGATTCAACGTAATCGCGCAGGCATTCAATAAAGAGGATGTCGCCCAGCCGGTTGATCACCGTTTGCTGTGCGGGGCGTTCGCTGCTCACTTCTTGCGCCAAAAATTGCAGGCCGATGGCCAGCCAAGGAGGGGGTTGATCGCCGTCGGCGCGCAGATGGATGAGCGGCGGCAGCGCGGCCACCAACGGGCTGGCGAGCATCACATCAAAGCGCGCGTGTCCGCTTACCAGCGTGGTGCGGCTGCCATCGCCGCCGACGCGCAAGGGTTTGTCGGGCCGGTTGGTGAGTTCGGGCAGCACATCGTGAGCCGTGGCCGATGAGCCCAGCCGGTCGATCAGGGTGTGGCCTGATCCCGAAGGCAAAATGATCAAATCGCCCTGCTGCAAATACACCGGCTCTTCGCCGGGGCGCAACAACCACGCACTGCCACGGGTGACGGTGTGAAAACTCGTGAGCCCCGGGGTGTGCAACCCCAAGGCCCAGGGTGCGCCAAGCTCAATGTGCACAAACACGCCGCCTTGCAGCCGCATGTCGTCGAGGATCAAACTGAGGGTGTCCATGCGCCGAGGTTCCATCAACTCGGGGCGCTCGCGCAAGCCGGCAATTCCCGGGCTGGGCGGCTGCGGGGATAATCGGCCCCAATGAATCCCGCTGACACCCCCACCACCGGCACGCCTGTGCCTGAGCCCATCGTGCGTTTTGCCGAGCTGCCGCTCGACGCCAAGATCCAGCGCGCGATCACTGATCAGGGCTACACCCAGAGCACGCCGATCCAGGCCAAGGCCATTCCGATCGTGCTGGCTGGGCGCGATGTGATGGGGGCAGCGCAAACCGGCACCGGCAAAACGGCGGCGTTTTCACTGCCGCTGTTGCAAAAAATGCTGCGCCACGAAAGCGCCAGCGTATCGCCCGCGCGCCACCCGGTGCGTGCGCTTGTGTTGGCCCCCACCCGCGAGCTGGCTGATCAAGTGGCGGTAAACGTCAAGGCCTATGCCAAGCACACCCAGCTGCGTGTGGCCTGTGTGTTTGGCGGCATCGACATGAAACCTCAAACCGCCGAGCTCAAGCGCGGCATTGAGGTGCTGATCGCCACGCCGGGCCGGTTGCTCGATCACATCGAGGCTAAAAACTGCAACCTCTCGCAGGTTGAATACGTGGTGCTCGACGAGGCCGATCGCATGCTCGATATCGGCTTTTTGCCCGATCTGCAGCGCATCTTGAGCTACCTGCCCAAGCAGCGCCAGACGCTGCTGTTTTCGGCCACCTTCTCACCCGAGATAAAAAAGCTCGCGGCCAGCTATTTGCAAGAGCCCGTGCTGGTTGAGGTGGCGCGGCCCAACGCCACGGCATCTACCGTTGAGCAGCATTTTTATCGTGTCGAAGACGACGACAAGCGGCGCGCGATTCGGCAGATTTTGCGCGAGCGGGGCATCACGCAAAGCATTGTGTTCGTTAACTCGAAACTCGGTGCAGCGCGGCTGGCGCGATCCTTTGAGCGCGATGGCCTCAAAACGGCGGCATTGCATGGCGACAAGAGCCAGGATGAGCGTCTCAAATCGCTCGATGCCTTTAAACGCGGCGAGGTTGAGCTGCTGGTGGCAACCGATGTGGCCGCACGCGGGCTTGATATCGCCGATCTGCCGGCGGTGTTTAATTTCGATATCCCCTTTAACGCCGAAGATTACGTGCACCGCATTGGCCGCACCGGGCGTGCCGGCGCTTCGGGGCTGGCTGTGTCGCTGGTGACCAAATCAGATACGCGCCTGACGGCTGAAATCGAAAAGCTCATCAAGAAAAAGCTCGATATCGAAGCGCTTGAGCTCGATGATGAGCGTCCGCGCCGGCGTGCGCGTGAGTTCAACGACGACACGGCCAGCGATGCCGAGCGCCTGCTGCCGCCGCCAATGCCGCGACGCACAGGGCGGTCGGCCGATCCGTTTTTTGATAAGCCTTATGAGCCTGATCCCGCTGCCGATCCGGCCTGGGATCACAAATCGGCTGCCGCACCGGCAGCGGGGGCATCGGCTGCGTCAGCATCGCCGCTGTCGCGCTTTATCAAGCCCAAGCGCAAGGTGGCCGCGCTGTTGGGGGGCGCGGGCGGCGCCAAATCGTCCTGATTCTGCGCTCACGCCTGCTTACGCAGCCCTCTTGGGCTTTTTCATTCAGGGCAGTTCGACCGCGCCCATGCGCGCCACCACGGTGCTGGCGCGGGCGCTCACGTAGGCTGATCCAGGATTGCGCTCGAAGCGTTTGGGCGCGGGCAGCATCACGGCCAGCCGCGCGGCCTGGGTGGCGTTGAGCCGGTGAGCATCCGCCCCAAAGTAATGCCGCGACGCGGCCTGCGCACCAAACACACCTTCGCCCCACTCGACGTGGTTGAGATAGATCTCAAGAATGCGTTGCTTGGGCAGCAGCGTTTCGAGCATGAAGGTGATGGCGAACTCTTGCCCTTTGCGCACGAGGTTGCGCTCGCCACTCAAAAACAGGTTTTTAGCCAGCTGTTGGGTGATGGTGGATCCGCCCACCACTTTGGCCGATTGCACGCTGGCGGCTGAGGCCGGCGGGGCTTGGCGTCCGGCGCGGCGGGCGCGCTCGATCTGGCGTGCACGGCGTTGCTCGAGCTGCGCTTGCTGCGCATCGGCACGGGCTTGTGCGCGCTGGTTGCGCTGCCAGGCTTTTTCGAGGGCATCCCACTCAACGCCGTTGTGATCGACGAAGCCGGCGTCTTCTGAGGCGATCACGGCGCGTTTGAGGGCATCGCCGAGTTGTGCGTCGGGGCGCCATGTTTGGCTCCAGGCGATGCGGTGCTGCTCAAGAGCCAGGCGCGTCATCTCTGAGCGCTCAAAGGTGGTGGATTGCGGATCGATCCAGCGCATGAGCGCAATGCGCGCCACAAAAAAGAGCTGCAGCGCCACGCCACAAACGATCAGCAGGTTGATGAAGCGGGCCAGCGTGTTCAGGCTCAAGCGTTGAGAGGCCATGTGGCGTCAGCCCCCGATCTGCTCGCGCAGCGTGGCCAGCACGGCGCGGGTGTCGGGGCGCACGCCACGCCACACGAAAAAGCTCTCGGCGGCCTGCTCTACCAGCATCCCCAACCCATCGCGGCCATGCGCCCCATGCTCGGCGGCCCATCGCAAAAAACCTTGCGCAGGGGGGCCATACATCATGTCGATGGCCAAAGCGCCGGGCACCAGCACCGCGCCGCTCACCGGCACCACATCGCCGCCCAGGCTGGCGGCGGTGCCGTTGATGATGATGTCGAAACCCGTGCCGCAGCCATCGAGCGAGGTGGCGCGCACGGCCACTTCGCATTCGGCGGCCAGATCAAAGTGGCGCTCAAGCAGATCGGCCGCCTTGGCCGGGGTGCGGTTGGCCAGCACCACGCGCTTGGGCCGGGCCTGCAGCAGTGGCCCCAACACGCCGGCTGCCGCGCCACCCGCGCCCAGCAACAAAATGCGCCGTCCGGCCAGATCGATGCCGGCGTGTTCGGTGATGTCGCGCACCAGCCCCGCGCCATCGGTGTTGTCGGCCAGCCAGCCACCCTCGGCGTGTGCATCAAAGCGCAAGGTGTTGGCCGCTTGAGCCAGCTCGGCGCGCGGGGTGCGGCGTGCGGCCAGCGCGAAGGCCTCGAACTTGAAAGGCACCGTGACGTTGCAGCCGCGCGCCGGCGGGTGTTGGGCATCGCCTGCAGCAAACGCACGCACGGTGTCGGCAAAGCCATCGAGCGGCGCGAGCAGCCGCGTGTAATCGATCGCCTGGCCCGTTTGGTGGGCGAAGGCCGTGTGGATCAGCGGTGAGCGGCTGTGCTCAACAGGGTGGCCGATCACGGCATAGCGGTCGGGTGCGGTTTCAGGCGCGTGAGCGTTCATGAGGCACTCGGGGTGATAGCGAGGTTGAGTGGGGCAGGGCAGGATCAGCGCGGCGCAATGCCCACGCGATGCGCCATGCTGCGGGGCTCAGGGCTGCGGCGGGTTGAGCGTGCTCAAACGGGCCTCAACCCCGGCATCGCGGGTGAACTTGAAGCTCGATGAAAACACCCAGATCGAGGCCCGCTGCCGCATCTGCGGGGGCACGGCGGCAAACGGCTGCGCTGCACGCACGATGGCCAGCGCGCGTTTGTCGAGCGCCTTGTTGCCCGAGCTGATGGCGATCTCTGAGCCGATCACCTGCCCGGCGTTGTTGATGGTTACCAGCATCACCAGATCGCCATACAGCTTTTTGCCATTGGCCATCGGAAAGTTGACCGTGCCCGTGTGCTCCACCTTGCGGCGAAATTGGTCGTAATACAGCGCCTCGCTCGATTCGCGTGTCGACGGGCTGATGTAGCGTTTTTTGGGGCGCGCGTTTTCTTCGTTGATGCGCTTTTCGATGGCCGCCAGCAGATCGAGCCGTTGGCGGCGCCGCTCTTGTTCGGCGCGTGCTTGCGCGTCGGTTGAGAGTTTTTGCGGATCGGGCTGCGGCATCGTGGCGATTTCGCGGCGCACTTGCACAAGCAACTCGGCCTGTTGGCGCTGCAGTTGCTCGGCCTGCATCACCTCGGTGTCGGGCGCGTCGCCCAGATCATCGTGAGGGGATTGCGGCAGAGGCGAGCTCACCATGCCGGCGAGGGCTTCGCCGCCCCCCTCGAGGTTGTGTTGCGCAATGGCCTGGGCTTTGTCGGGGGCCTGATCAGAGCGGGCATTTACCAGCACCACCTCGAGCGGTGTTTGATCAAACAGCCGGTTAAAGCCCTCGGGATCGGCGATGCGAAAGGCCAGCAGGGCCGCGTGCACCGTGATCGAGATGCCCAGGGCCAGTTGCAGCGTGGTGAGGTTGCGCAGCCAGTTCATCACAAAACGCGTGGATGGTTCGGGTGAGGGGGGTGGCGGTTGAGCTTCAAGACGCTGCTGCGCCGGGTTCGGCGGCATTGTCGGCATCTTGCACATCGATGGCCAGGGTGATCGCCCCAGTGGGTTCGTTGCTCTCGCCCTCATCCTCTTCGGTGTCGGCGGCGCTGGCCGGTGTGTTTTCGTCGAGCTTGGCGATCACGCTGGCGTGCACATCGAGCGTCAACTCATCAACGCCGGTGATGCGCACCCGCACCCGGGCGCCACGCGGCAGGCCTTCGGCGCCCAGCGCGCGAAACACCAACGGCAGCGTGTCGGCGCGCACCAGGCCGTCTTTCATCACGGCGGCATCGAGCTCGCCGAGGGTTTCTTGCGCCAGATAGCGCAGCGTCCAGTAGCGCTCAAGGCTCGATTGAAAACCGTTGTAGGCCGTGTAGGCGCCGTCGAAGTTGGAGATGATCGAAAACAGCTCCGCATCCTTGGGTTTGAACGGTGCAGCCAGCGCGGCGGTGCGGCCATGCCGGGCGCAGGCCACGATCTGCCATTGGTTCACCAGATCAACGTAGCGGCGCAGCGGTGAAGTGGCCCAGGTGTATTGCGCCACGCCCATGCCCGCGTGCGGCGCGGCCTTGGTGCTCATGCGCACTTTGATGCCCGGCGCCAGGCTGGCCTGGCTGCGGTAGATGCCCGGCACGCCCAACTCGTGCAGCCAGCCGCCCCAGGTGCTGTTGGCCAGAATCATGGCTTCGGCCACGATCAGATCGAGTGCTGATCCACGCTGGCGCGTGCTGATGGCCACGCGCTCTTGCCCGGTGGGCTCGATGCCGTCGCTCATCGTGTTTTCGCCGTTTGGGCCAAAAAGCTTAAAGCTGTAATCCGGGCGGTTGAATGTTTCGGGCTTGCCGCGCACCACCTCGCGCTGCGCTTTGAGGTGTTTGGCCAGGCGAAAAGCAAAGGCCAGCTCAGCCGCAAAGGCGTAATCGGCCGGGGCTTCGCCGCCGAGCGTGGCATCGGTGATCACGCTATCGAGCTGATCGTGGCGCAGGTTGGCTTTGATGGGCACCCGCTCGAGCCGGGTTTCGCTGCTTTTCACCTCGAGCGTGGCTTCGTCGAACGTGATGTAGAGCGATACAGCCGGGCAATCGCGCCCTTCAATCAGCGTGTAGGCCTGCACCACGCCGTCGGGCAGCATGGTGATTTTGTGGCCGGGCATGTAGACGGTTGACATGCGGCTGCGCGCCAGCGCATCGATGGGCGTGCCCGGCGCAATCGCCAGGCTGGGGGCGGCGATGTGGATGCCGTAGATCACCGTGCCGCTGCCCAGGCCTTGCACCGACAGTGCATCGTCGATCTCGGTTGTCATCGAATCGTCGATCGAGAAAGCGCTCACGGCGGCCAGCGGCAGATCATCTTTGATGGGCGGCGCCGTGATGGCAGCAAAGCCTGTGCCTTTCGGGAAAAACTCGAACAAAAAACGCTTGAAGTGAAACTGATACGGGCTGTCGATCGCGCCGGCGTCTTTTAGCAAATCGAGCGGCGCGCGTTGCGCCCGTTTGGCCGCGTCCACCACGGCTTTGTATTCGGGGCCGTTTTTGTCTGGCTTGAACAAAATTTTGTAGAGCTGCTCGCGAATCGGCATCGGACACTGCCCGGCGGCCAGCTCATTGGCCCAGGCATCGATTTGTGCGAGCTGCTGCTGTTTGCGCTCGATGGCCAGCAGGGCCTGTTTGAGGATATCGGCGGGCGCCTTGCGAAAGCGCCCCTTGCCTCGCCGGTGAAAGTAATGCGGCGCCTCAAACAGACGGATCAGTGCGGCGGCCTTTTGCGAGGCGTCGGTGTTGGCGCCAAAGTATTCGGCGGCGATGTCTTCGAAGCTGAATTCATCGTCGGGGGCCACTTCCCAGATCAGATCGAGATCGATCTCGCCGGCCATGGCTTGCGCCTGGGCCAGCAACTCGGCAGGCGCTGGCTTGGCAAAGCGCAGCAGCACGTTGGCAGATTTCGCCTTCACGCGCTTGCCCGAATCCAGCTCGATCTGCAGCGAGCTCTCGGCCTCAGACATCACACGCCCGGCCAGAAACTTGCCGGATTCATCAAACAAAGCATAGGTCGACATAGGGGGCGGATTGTCCCACTGCGGTGGCCGGCGGGCTGTGCATGTGTTTGGCGCTGGCGCCCCCTAGAGTGAACGAGTGCGGCGCGTTGACGGGAGGGCCATGCGCTTTGGATACTTGCCCTCGGTTCCGCTTATTCAAAATTACGGAGGTTTTTCATCATGCGTGCTACTTCTTTCTCGTGGGCCTTGTGTCTGCTGGCTGCAGCGGGCGCTTCACAGGCTGCAACCACGGTGCTCTACACCCAAGATTTCGAAAACCCGGTGGGGTTTGTCAATGATGGTGGCGACGTCAACATCTACCGCACGGTTAACCAGCTCTACAGCAACCAGCCATCGGGCTTTGTTTTCTCGCAGGCCTATACGGTTGAGACGCTGCTTGTTGGGGGCACCCAGGCCTGGGGCAAGGGGTTCCAGGACCCTCAGGGCCGTGCGGGGGCTCATGTGCTGTCGATGCTGTCAACGACGCAAGACGACAAACTCGGTCTGGCCTTTGATGTGCAGAGCAGCAAATACCTCAATTTCCGGCTGGACATCTCGTCCATTGACCTCGACCGCTGGGGCGGGCCGTTTGTGCCCACCGGGGGGATGGCGCCGACATTCCGTTTTTCTTTGTTCGATAACCCCAGCGGTCAGGCCGGATTGGGTGCGGGCGCGCCGCTGTCCTTTGTTGATCTTTCGGGCACGGTTGCTTCGAATCGATACACCTTCAACTGGACCAATGTGGTGGCGGGGTTGAGCACGGCAGGCAATACGAACGGGCGCGTTATCTTGCGTATCGATTTGCTGTCGGGTGGCTACGCGGCCATGGATAACTTCGTGATTGCCGCGTCGGATGATTTCGGCTCGGTGCCGGGGGTGCCCGAGGCTCAGAGCGGGCTCATGTTGCTGGCCGGGCTGGGTGTTGTTGGCGCCGTGGCCGCACGTCGGCGTCGCACGTGGGCCTGAGCAAGGTCAAACCTTGTGCATTTGCTGAGAGCAGGCCGGTGGATCGGGGTGGGCGCGCCAGTACGATGCCGCCGCCCCCGATTTACCGCAACCTCACATAAAGAACAACGATGGAAGCCTCTCAGCAACCGATTCATTTTTTTCCGGCTGGCTCGCGCGAGGCGGTGCCTGAGCTCACCGATGCCGATCCGATCATCGGCGGCCGCGTTGAGCTGCAACTGCTCACCACGCTCAAGTGCAATCTCAAATGCACCTATTGCTCGCTGGGTGTGGGCGAGGTGCTGGGCTCGCAAACGCACGTTGAATACACCTTTGATCAGCTCACGGCGTTTGTCGATAAGTACCTCACGGGCAAAGAGGTTTACGTTACTTTTTACGGCGGCGAGCCCACGCTCAATCAATCGCTGATGCTTGAGGTGATGCGCCGCTATCCGCGCTTTCGCTTTCAGCTGCAAACCAACGCCACGCTGCTCGACGATCTGCCGCCCTGGGCGCTGGGCCGGCTGTCGAACGTGCTGGCGTCCATCGATGGCGGCGAGGCCATCACCGATGGCTACCGCGGACGCGGCATCTACCGCCAGGTGGTTAAAAACCTCAAGGCCATGCGCGAGCACATCGGTGGCAGCGTCAC
The DNA here is from genome assembly GCA_964618825.1 of uncultured Aquabacterium sp. GTDB lineage: Bacteria > Pseudomonadota > Gammaproteobacteria > Burkholderiales > Burkholderiaceae_C > Aquabacterium. Next base: position 51,732 of record CAZUCW010000003.1, on the reverse strand, counting down.
GGCGCGCGTCACCTGGGGCAATCCGGACACCACGTTCGAAGAGCTCGACCGCCTGGTGAGCGAAGAGGGTGTGTTCGATTACCTCTATTGGCAATTTGTGGCCGATGAGATGTATGCCGGAGATTCGGTCGATAAGCGCAAGGCCGTGCTGGTGCAGCTGATCGACAAGTTTTTTTCGCGCACCGATGCGCTGTATCCGGTGATTCCGCTCATGGGCATCGTGCGCAACAAGGTTTTCCCGACGCGTGCGCAAGAGCTCTACGCCGGACGCACGCAGTGCCGGGTATCGAGCCACTTGCTCAACGTGATGCCCAATGGCGAGGTCTACCCCTGCCCCGACATGATGTATCTGCCGGCGATGAAGATGGGCGACGTCAAAACCAACTGGCTGCGCCCGAGCCCGTTGCAGCGCACCGAAACCATGCCTTGCGAAGGCTGCGAGGCCTTTTCGTGGTGCCGCAGCAATTGCATGAAAAACATGTATCTCGGCTACGTTAAGCAAGACGAGCGCTACCGCAATAACGTGGTTGAGCCGATCTGCGAGTTGCTGCGCTTTATGGGCCGTGAGATCGACCGCCACGATCCGGTGGCGTGGTTCGAGCGCGCCACGCTGCCCGTGCGCAAGCAGATCCTCGATTGCGAGGTTTACGAATACGTTGAGGTGATGCCCTGAGCGGCTGAGGGTGCGGGGGCTCCCCCCATCCCCCCGCCGGGTTGCCGAGTTAGGGGTCGCCGCGCCGGTGGGTGATCCATATAGTCCGAACGGATCACGCTTGCGCACCGAACGGATCACGCCGTGTCACCTCGGCCGCCTAGGATGCGCGCCAAAGGACAGACACCGGTATGCAGCAGTCTCTCGGCCCGCAGGGCACCTCTCGTTGGTTTTGTCGTGGGTCGGGCACAGCCCGGCGCGGGCGGGGTTTTACCCTGCTCGAGCTGCTGGTGGTGCTGGTGATCATCGGCTTGCTGGCGGGTATCGTGGGGCCGCGCTTTTTTAAGCAGCTGGGCAAATCTGAGGTGAAGGCGGCGCGGGCGCAGCTCGATTCGCTGCAAAAGGCGCTCGATCAATACCGGCTGGATGCCGGCCACTACCCGAGCACCGAGCAGGGGCTGGGGGCGCTGTGGGCCAAGCCGGGCAACGAAACCCGTTGGGGCGGCCCCTATCTCACCAAAGAGCCGCCCAAAGATCCGTGGCAGCGCGAGTATCAATACCGCAGCCCGGGCCAGCATGGTGAGTACGACCTGTTCTCGCTGGGCCGCGATGGCCGCGAGGGCGGTGCCGACGAAGACGAAGACATCACCAATTGGTGATGGGGCAGTGATGGCCCGATTTGCCGTTCGATATCTGGCCGCCGATGCGGCAGGCGCGGCGCGCTCGCTGCGCGATGCCGTGATCGAGGCCGCGGATGCGCAGGCCGTGGCGCGCTTGCTGGCCGTGCGACCCGCCGATATCGTGAAGCTGCAACCACTTGATGCCGACGTCTCGGCGCGCGCGGCAGGGGGCGGGGCCGCACGGGCATCGCGTGGCGGGCGGCAGCAGGGGGTGTTTCCGTTGCGGCTGTTCAGCCAAGAGTTGGCCGTGCTGCTCGATGCGGGCATTCCGTTGTTTGAGGCGTTGGTGACGCTGCGCGAAAAAGAAAGTGCGGGCACTACCGTTGTGGTGCTGTCCGACGTGATTGCAGCGCTTGAGCAGGGGCAAAACTTTGCACAGGCGCTGCGTGGGCGGCCTGAGGCGTTTTCGTCGCTTTTTATTGCTTCGATCGAAGCCAGCCAGCGCACCGGGCAGATTGCGCAAGCGCTGCGCCGACACGCCGACTATCTGGCCTGGCTGCAGGCGCTGCGCGACAAGCTGGTGGGTGCGCTCATTTACCCGGCCATTCTGATTGTGGCGGGTTCGCTGGTGATGTTGTTTCTCACCGTGTTTGTGGTGCCGCGCTTTGCACAGATCTACGACGATCTGGGCGGCGATTTGCCCTGGATGTCGCGCGCGATGTTGGGCTTTGGCCAGTTTGTGGGTGGCAATCCGGTGCTGGTGGCTTTGGGGGTGGCAGGCTTGATGGCGGGCGTGGTGTTGGCGTGGCGCTCGCCGCGTGTGCGCGCTGCGCTGGCGGCGCGGCTGTGGACGATGCCCTACGTGGGCGAGCGGATGCGGCTGGTTGAGCTCTCGGCGCTGTATCGCACGCTGGGCCTGTTGCTGCAGGCGGGGGTAACGGCGGTGCCGGCGATGCAGGCTTCGGGCGAGTTGGTGAGCCCGTCGTTGCGCGTGTCGTTGGCTGATGCCACGCGTCGGGTGCGCGAGGGCGCGCGGTTGTCCGATAGCTTTGAGGCCACTGGCCTGACGACGCCGGTGTCGCTGCGCATGATGCGTGTGGGCGAACACAGCGGCGAGCTGGGCAACATGCTTGAGCGTGCTGCCACGTTTTACGACGAAGAGTTGGCCCGCTTTACCGAGTGGATTGGCCGCGTGGTGAGCCCGGCGCTGATGCTGGTGATGGGCGTGATGATTGGCGGCGTGGTGGTGCTGATGTATCTGCCGATTTTTCAAGTGGCCGAGCAGATTCGATGAGGGCCGTTTGAAATGAGCGCACAACCCAATTTCACCGTGATCGGTGGTGGTGCTTCTGCTGAGGGGCTTGCCCCCGAGGTGTTGACACCCGATTGGGCCCTGTGGCCCGTATCGCAAGCCATGCGGCTGCGTGTGGTGTTGCTGCGCGATGCCGATGGCGGGCTGCATGCGCTCACGCCCGATGTGGCTGATGATTTGCTGCGCGATGCCGTGACGATGGTGGTGTCGGCCACGGTGCGAGAGCCGCTGCACTGGCGCGCGGGCACCGATGATGATCTGCACTACTGGTTGGGCCTGGGCCAGCGCGATTACGACGCCATGGAAGGCTTGGCCGGTGGCGACGGTGCTGCCGAGGGCGATGGCGATGGCGCGCCGCAGGTGCTGTCGATTCAAAGCCTGTCTGAGCAAACCAGCCCGGTGGTGCGCCTGCTCGATGCCACGTTGTTTGATGCGCTCAAGGCCGAAGCCAGCGATTTGCACATGGAGTGCCACCCCGGTGGCATGACGCTGCGCTACCGTCTTGACGGCGTGATGGAAACCGTAGGCGAGGTGGGCTCGCGCGAGATGGCCGAGCAGCTGGTGTCGCGCCTCAAAGTGATGGCCGAGCTCGATATTGGCGAGCGCCGTTTGCCGCAGGATGGTCGCTTCAAGCTGCATGTGCAGGGCGCCGATGCGGTGCGCGATGTCGACTTTCGTGTGTCGATCATGCCGTCGAGCTATGGCGAGGATGCGGTGATTCGCGTGCTCGATCGCACCCGATTGGCGGCCGATCACACTGCGCTCACGCTCGAACGCCTGGGTTTTGGGCCCGATGATGGCGAAGCCATTCACCGCCTGGCCAACAAACCCTATGGCATGTTGCTCGTTACCGGCCCCACCGGCAGCGGCAAAACCACCACGCTCTACGCCGTGATCGCGCAGATCAATGATGGGCGCGACAAAATCATCACGATCGAAGATCCGGTTGAATACCAGCTGCCGGGCGTGGTGCAGATTCCGGTGAACGAAAAAAAGGGCCTGACGTTTGCGCGCGGCTTGCGCTCGATCTTGCGCCACGACCCCGACAAGGTGATGGTGGGCGAGATCCGCGATGCCGAAACCGCACAGATCGCCTCGCAAGCGGCACTCACGGGCCACCTGGTGCTCACCACCGTGCATGCCAACAATTCGTTCGATGTGATTGGCCGCTTCATGCACATGGGGCTCGATCTCTACAACGTGGTGTCGGCGCTTAACGGCGTGTTGGCGCAACGTTTGATGAGGCGGTTGTGTGTGCACTGCGCCACGCCATGGCAACCCACGCCGAGTGATCTCAAAGCCGCGGGGCTGGGGCTGGATCGCCACGGCACTTTTATGCGCGCGGTGGGGTGCCCGCACTGCCGTGGCACTGGCTACAAAGGCCGGCGCGCGATTGCCGAAATTCTCGTGATGGACGACACCTTGCGTGATTTGATCGTGTCGCGTCAATCGCTCACGCACATCAAGGCCCACGCCCGTGCGGCGGGCACCCGCTTGCTGCGCGAGGCCGCCATCGCGTGTGTGCTGGCCGGCGAAACCACGCTGGAGGAGCTCAACCGTGTCACCCTGGCTGAGTGAGATGGTGTTAAAGCTGCGCGCACGCTGGCGCACGTTGGTGCGGCCACTGCCTGTGTTTGTGGCCGGGCAGAGCATTGAGGATGCGCGAGCGGCGTTCGACACCTGGGCGCGCATGCACGCCGGCAGCGTTTGCGATATTGGCCTGGCTGGTGCCTGGGTGCACACCTGCGTGGTGCCGCCCGAGGTGGCACACGCTTGTGCGTTTGATGAAGTGGCGCTGCGCGATTACGCGCGGGTGCAGTTCGAGCACTACTTCGGGGCGGGCGACGGCTGGGTGTTTGCCTCGGCACGTGATCCGCGAGCCACGCTGGTGTGTGCGATACCCGTTGCGCTGCGCGATGCCCTGTTTGCGGTGGCCGCCGCCCATCGCGTGCGCGTGCAGCGCATGGCGCCGTGGTGGGGGCGTGCGGTGCAGCGGGTGCTGCGCGAGGCCGAGGCTGAGTGTGTGGTGGCCGCCGTTGAGCCGGGCCGTGCCACTTTGGTGGTGGCTCAGGGGGGGCGCATCACCCGCGTGCTGGGTGAGCCTGGGGTAACGCTGTCGGCGTGGCGTGAGCGGCTGGTGTTTCACGATCAGGCCGAAAACGATCTGGCGGCTGCGCCGCTGTGGGCGATCACCCTGGGTGAGGGCGAGCACCAGAGGCAGGTGCTGCGCGGCCACACAGCGCCCGAACAGGTGTTGGGCCGCATCGGAGCACAGGTATGACGCTGGGATCGCGTTGGCGCGCGTTGTGGGCCCGGGCGCATGCCGAGCGTGCGCCGCGCTGGGCCGAGGCGCTTGATTTTTCGGGCCGCCCGCCGCCCGCTGCGTGGTGGTCGTGGGGGGTGTTGGCTCTGGGCGCTTTGATGTTGATGGCCTTGAGCTTTGAGCGCGATCGATTGAGCGATGAGCTGGTGCGCGCTGAGGCACGGTTGCGTCAGGCTCAGCGTTTTGAGCAACAGCTTGCGTTGCGCATGCAGCGGGCGCGGGCATCGTCTGCCGATGATCAGCAGCGTGCCGTGCAGGCTGCGGCGCTCAACGAGCAGACACTGCGCGCGGCCACGCGGCTGATGCAGCAACTGGCCTACCCGTGGGGCGATGTGCTTGCAGGCATCGAAGGCGCCTCGGGCGAGGTGGCGCTGCTGGGTTTGCGGCATGACACTCAGGGCGGCGAGGTGCATCTCGAAGCTGCCGTGCGCGACGACCTTTCGGCATTGCAGTGGCTCGACGCATTGGCCGCCGATCGAGGCCGTTTTGCGCAGGCCTATTTGCAATCGCGTGAGCCGCTGCAGCAGCCGGTGGGCGAGTGGGGCACGCGTGTGCAGGCCGTGGCGGTGTTGAGCCCGCACATTGGTGCCAGCGCGGCGGAGGGCACACGATGAACATGCCGACGACGTTTTTAGCCCTGTTCAACGAGCAGGCCGTGCGCCGCGCCGTGCAGCGTCTGGGTTTGCCGGGGGCAGTGGGCGTGGCCTTGCTGCTGTTGTCCGCGTGGGGCGAGTGGGGCGGCCTGCCGGCGTGGCGTGCCGAGATCGCCCGCGTTGAGGCGCAGACCCGCAGTGTGCGGCAGGCCGCGCGGCAGCGCAGCGAGGCTCCGCCGCAGACGCCCACCCCCGAGCAGGTGGTGGGCGCGCTGTTGGCGCGGCTGCCCACACCAGCGCAGCGTTCGGTGGTGCTGGCCGGTGTGCTTGAAGCCGCGCGTGCGCAGCAGTTAGAGATCAGCTCGTTGCAATTGCACCAGGCCGATGATCGGATCGAAGCCGGATCAGGCGCGGGCAGTGCGTGGCGCGTGTCGCGTCAGCAAATCGATGTGCCGCTCAAAGGGCGCTATGAGCAGATTCGGGCCTGGCTGGTGCAGATGCTGCAAGAGCAGCCGGCGTTGAGCATCGATCACCTGCAACTCAAACGGCTCGATGCGCAATCAGATCAGCTCGATGCGCGGGTGGGGCTGTCGCTCTGGGTGCGCGATGACAGCCGCGTGCCGGCGCCATCCACTGTTCGCGAGGCCCGGCCATGATGGCGCGCCACGCTGCTTCGGTATCGGCACAGACGGCTGCGGCGCCGCGCGCCATCCGCCCAGGGCTGTTGATGGCCTTGTTGGTGATGCTGGCGGCCACGGTGTGGTCGCTGTTCGAAGACGATGAGCCCGCGCCGCGTCGTGCCGATCGTGCGTTGCGTCGTGATGCGGCTGCCCAGCCCGCTGCGGCGCCATCCCCCTCTTTGCCCGAGGGCGCGCGTGAGCAGCGTGTCGAGCAACTGGCGCAGTGGGCGCAGCGCTGGCAGGCGCGCGGGCAGATCGTGGCGCTGGGCGAAACCGGGCATGCCGCGTGGATATCCAAAATGCCGCCGCCTCCGCCCCCACCCCGGGTTGCGTCGTCTGCCTCCCCGCCCCCGCCGATGGCTCCGCCGTTTCCGTATCAGTGGATCGGGCGTTGGCAAGAGCAGGGGGCGGAGCCGGTTTCTCTGCGTTATCTGGCCGTCATTGCCGGCCCGGGCAACACCTGGGTTGTCAAGGCGGGTGACGTTATCGAGGGGCAGTGGCGCATCGACGCCATCACTGACACCGCAGTGCGCGTGATCTATTTGCCGCTGTCCCAAACCCAAACTCTTGCCATGCGCCGATCATGACGCTGCCCTACCGCTTTGCTTTCATCTCGCTGTTGTGCGTGGCCATGCTTGCTGGCTGCGCCAATCCGGCCATCAAACGGGCCGAGGCGCTCTCTCAGGCCGGGCAATACGAGGCGGCCTATGTGGCTCTGGATCGCGCTCAGCGCGAGGCGCCCGATGATGTGGCGCTCATCCTGGCCAAAACCAAACAGCGCGACACCACCACCGCCGTGTTGATCTATCAGGCGCAATCGGCCTACGCTGCTGGGGCGCTTGATGAGGCGCGCGAGGTGCTCAACCGCATCGAAGCCGTTTCGCCCAAAGATCCGCGTGCTGCCGGTTTGCGTGCGGCCATCGAGCGTGTGCCGCGCCATCAAAAATTGATGGCACAGGCCTATGCTGATTACGAGCGCGGGCATTTTGACCGCGCTGCCGATGCGCTGCACACCGTGATCAACGAAGACAGCGGCAACATGACCGCGCGCAGCCTGCTGGCGCGGGTGGATGAGCAGCGCGAGGCGCAGGTGGCATCAATGGCCTCGACGCTCAAAACGTCGGACAAGATCATCAGCCTCGAGTTTCGTGAGGCGCCGCTGCGCACCGTGTTTGAAACCTTGTCGCGCGCGGCTGAGGTGAACTTTGTGTTTGATAAAGATGTGCGCACCGATGCCAAGGTCACCCTGTTTTTGCGCAACACCACGGTGGATGAGGCGATGCGCGTGATCCTCTCGACGCAGCAGCTCGATCGCAAGCTGCTCAACGACAACTCGGTGCTCGTGTATCCCAATAACGCGCAAAAGCAGCGTGAGCACCAAGAGCTGGTGACGCGCAGCTTCTATCTCATCAACGCCGATGTGAAGCAGGCACAAAACCTCGTGCGCACCATGACGAAAACGCGCGATCTTTTTGTTGATGAGCGGCTCAACCTGCTGATGGTGCGTGATACGCCCGAGGTGGTGCGCGTGGTTGAGCGCCTGATCGAATCGCTCGATTTGCCCGAATCTGAGGTGATGCTCGAGGTTGAGGTGATGGAGGTATCGAGCACCACGATTCGCGAACTCGGCCTCACCTGGCCCACCAGCGGCTCATATGGTGTGCCGGGGTCGAGCGATCCGATCGTAACGGGCACAGGCGGTTTGCGCGCCTATGTGGCCAACCCGCTGGTGAAGGCCACGCTCAATGGCTCGAGCGGCAGCGCCAACTTGCTGGCCAACCCGAAAATTCGGGCCCGCAATCGCGAAAAAGCCAAGGTGCAGATTGGGCAGAAGCTGCCGGTGTTCACCACCACCACCACGGCCAATGTGGGCACGTCGTCGTCGGTGTCTTATCTCGATGTGGGCCTCAAGCTCGAGGTTGAGCCCACGATTCAGCTCGATGGCGATGTGATCATGAAGGTGGCGCTCGAGGTGAGCAGCAATGGCGGCTCGGTGTCGTCCAACGGCACCACGGCGTATCTGATCGGCAACCGCGTGGCCACCACCTCGCTGCGCCTCAAAGATGGTGAAACGCAGGTGCTCGCGGGGCTGATTCAAGACAACGACCGCAAGAGCACCGCCGGTGTGCCGGGGTTGAGCGAGGTGCCCGGCGCCGGCATGCTGTTTGGCACCCACAAAACCGACCGCGAGAAGACCGAAGTGGTGCTGCTGATCACCCCACGCATCGTGCGCAGCACCACGCTGCCGGCGCTGGCGGGGGCGGCCATTCCCTCGGGCACCGACACGCAACCCGGCGCGGCCAGCATGCGCATTCGCCCAGGCAAGCCTCAAGTGGGGGGCAAGATCTCGGGGGCAGCGTTTCCGGCAACCGTGAGCAATCCCACCGATGCGGCGGCTTCTGTTGGGGCTGGCGGCGACGACCGTGGCCTTGCGCCGCCGCCGGCCGATGCCAACGACCGCGAAGATTGATCAGCAGGGCGGCGAGGCTTGGCATGCGCAGCGCGGCACACGGCTTTACGCTCATCGAGATGCTGGTGGTGGTGCTCATTGTGGGCATCCTCGCCAGCGCGGCGATGCCGCTGGCCGAGCTCACGCAACGCCGCGCCAAAGAGGCCGAGTTGCGCACCGGTTTGCGCACGCTGCGCAGCGCCATCGACGATTACAAAAAGGCGTGGGATGACGGCCGCATCGAAAAACGTGTCGACGACAGCGGCTATCCGCCCAGCCTTGATGTGCTCGTGGCGGGGGTTGAAGACAAAAAAAGCGCCAAGGGCGACAAGCGGATCTACTTCTTGCGTCGCATGCCGCGCGATCCGTTTGCCGATCCGCTGCTGCCCGCCGTGCGCACCTGGGGGCTGCGCAGCTACGACAGCCCACCCGATGCGCCATCGCGCGGCGCAGATGTTTACGATGTCTACTCCACCAGCCCCGGCGAGGGGCTTGATGGCGTGCCTTATCGGCAGTGGTGAGGTTGTTGATGCACACGCGTTTTGATCGTCGAGCCACCCGCCGTGCCGGCTTTACGCTCATTGAGCTGATGGTGGTGCTTGCCATCGTGGCGCTGCTCACGGCCATCGTGGCGCCGCGCTACTTTCGCAGTGTTGATCGCGCGCGTGAGGCCTCGTTGCGCACCTCGCTCAACGTGATGCGCGATGCCATCGATAAATTTGCCGCCGATAAAGGCCGCTACCCCGATTCGCTCGATGAGCTCGCCACGGCGCGCTACATCCGCGAGATCCCCGAAGACCCGCTCACCGGGCGGCGCGACAGCTGGCTCATGCTGCCGCCGCCGGCCAACAGTGCGGTGCCCGGCCAACTGGGCGATGTGCGCAGCGGCGCGGCGGGCGAGGGGCTCGATGGGCAGCCCTACCAGAGCTACTGATGCGTGCACGTTCGGGCCAGCGCGGTTTTACCTACCTGATGCTGCTGCTGTGGGTGGTGCTGGCGGGCGTGATGCTGGCAGCGCTGGGCACGAGCTGGCAACAGATGTCGCAGCGTGAGCGCGAGGCCGAGTGGCAGTGGCGTGGCGAGCAATACAAACAGGCCCTCGCCTCGTATGCCAAAACCTCGGCCCTCGTGCTGCAGCAGGCGGCCAGCGCGGCGCTGCCCTCGGCCACCCTTGAGCCCGCCGTTGTGCCCTCGGCCATGGTGGGCGCAAGCGGCGCTGCTGCTGCGGCAGCCCCGGCCTTGGCAACCGCCGCCGCAGGGCCGATGGCGCTCAACGATTTGCTTGAAGACCGCCGCAGTGGCCGGCTCGTGCGCCACTTGCGCCAGCTCTATGCCGATCCGCTCACCCCTTCAGGCCGGTGGGGGCTGCAGCGTGGCGCCGATGGCCGCATCGTTGGCATCCACAGCCTCAGCGAGGGCACGCCGCTGCGCCGCGCTCTGGGGGCCGAGCGCTACCGTGAGCTGATCTTTGGCCCGCAGGCGGGCAGCGTCGTGGCAATAGATGCATCGGCCAGCGCTGCAACGCTGGGCACCCATCCCCCCTGAACCCCGTGTTTTCATTGATGCCTGTCCGTGCGATCTTGGGTAAAACTCAGCTATAGATCTATAGGTTGATTGAAGATTCGCAAGGATGCACGCATGGCCAGGCACGATCTCACCCCCCTCGACGATGCGGACACCGCCGTGCTGGATACCGCCACCGACGTGCGGCGTTCACGGCGCGTTGCTCCCGAGCCGGGCGAGCCGTTCAACGAAATCGAGCGGCTCATCATTGAGCGGCGCAGCGTGCGGGTGTATCGCGACAAACCTGTGCCCGAGCATCTCGTGCGGCGCATTCTTGAAGCCGGGCGCTACGCCCCGAGTGCAGGCAACTGCCAATCCTGGAAGTTCGTCGTGGTGCAAGATCCGGCGCTCATCACCGAGATGGCAGCGCACGTTAAAAAATGGGCCGGCTACGTATCACGCTACCTCTTTAACCCGGGCGCGCCCGGTGCCAAAGTGCCTGGCTGGCTGGTGCGTGCGCTCAGCCGGCTGTTCACCAGCACTTACCACCCCACGGGCCGCGATGGCGTGAGCAAGATCGCCGATGGCACGCTCGATGTGTGGCACGGCGCCAGCACGGTGATCTTTTTGTTGGTGGATGAGCGCGGCTCGGGAGATCCGCACCTCGATGTCGGCATCGCTGGCACAAACATGGTGCTCGCCGCACACAGCTTTGGGCTGGGCAGCTGCTGGGTGAGCTTTTCGACGCTGCTCATGGCCAGCCGCAAATACCGCGAGCTGCTGGGCGTGAGCTACCCCTACAAACTGGCCACCAGCATCGCCATTGGCTACCCGCGCGGCATACCCGATGGCGAGGTGCCGCGCGAAACCCACGAAACCGTCTGGCACAAACCGGGCGGACAGCGCGAGATCGTTTATTGAGACGAAGCATGAGCACCTACCTCACCCGCCGCGACAAATCCGTGCTGCCCCCCATGGCCGCGCACAACAGCCACAAGCCCCCTGAGCCCAGCGATGTGGTGCGCATGGGCCGCATCGAGATCGACAACGAACTGTGCAACGGCTGCCGGCTGTGCGTGATGGCGTGCCCGCCCAAATCGATCGAAATGACAGGCAAACGCAGCGTGGGCATGACGGGCGATTCAGCAGCCTGCATCGGCTGTGGTGATTGCGTGGCCATCTGCCACCCTCGCGCCTTGCAGCTCGTTAAGTTCATGGAATACGACGGGCTCTATCAATTTGTTGGCCGCGGCCCGGCCTCGCCACCGCGGCGTTTTTGAGGGTCTCGCCGAGAGCGGGGGGCTGATTCTTCTGGCCTGATCCACTTGGGCCAAGGCAGCCACGTTTATTTGCACAGGCTTTTCATTCGTCAACAAACTGTCACCCACCCTGCCTACGATCGCGGCCAGCCCGAACGCCCCTGTTTTGGCGCGTCAACCCCTGGCCCACTCATGTCGTCTGTCGCTGCATTTGCTCCTGAGCACTCCGAAAGCCTGCTGCGCATCATCGAGGCTGCGGCTGATGTGCGGCGCCGCTACCAATTCTTTTTGTGGACACAGGCCGATGTGCAGCGTTTGCTGCCTCACAAACTCGCCATCTGCGGCGCTTACGACCGCGCCCGGCGCGATCTGGCCATCGAGGCGCTCTACAGCGTGCCACTGCCCATTGAGCTGCTCGAATCGATCAACCACGCGCAAAGCGCCTTTGTGCAGCAGGTGCTGATGCACTGGGTGGCGGGCCGCCAGCAGCCCGTGATCGTCGACCTCGAAGCCCACCTTGCCCATGATGCCGCCGCCCAGCGCCTGATCGCCATCGGCTACCGGCGTGTGCTCGTGCATGCCGTGTGCCGGCCTGGCCGCCCCACCGAACTCGAGAGCTTTTTTATCTTCGGCTCTCCTGAGCAACAGCCCAACGAAGCCGATGCCCGGGCGTTGCTGCTGCTCATGCCCTACCTGCATGCCACCTATTTGCGCGTGCACTGCATCGAGCGCGAAATCTCGCCCACCACCTCACCGATGCCGCTGGTGAACCTGCCGCGTGCGGCGCGCGCCTCGATCACCGAGCGCGAGCGCGAGATCTTGTGTTGGGTGCGCGATGGCAAGAGCAACCACGAGATTGGTGAAGCGCTGCAAATCAGCGCGCTCACGGTTAAAAACCATGTGCAAAAAATCTTGCGCAAACTCGGCGCCGCCAATCGCGCCCAGGCTGTGGCCAAAGCCCTCTCGATGAACCTGCTGGTGCTGCGCACCGAAGAGCCGCCCCAGCCGCGTTGAGGCCAATGGAGGCAATGGGCCCCATCCAGCGCCGCGCCAATGCGCGGCGTTTTTGTTGGTGGATTGCCCATCAAAAAGCGAGCCGATCACACCCCCGCATTCGAGTGGGTTGAAGTGGTGGTGCTTGATCCGTCTGGCCTACGTGATTTCGCGCACGGCGCGATGGCTTGTCATTGCCGCTGCGAACAATGAACCCCGCTGACACAACACAGCACCACGACGTTCTTTGAGTGATGCGAGGCTGATCGAGCTGTATAGCCCCGCCCCCCGCCCGATGTGATCGCCGCACAAGACCTCTGAGCTCTCAGAGCACCCTTGGACGCCAGTGGTTGCGCTTCAGGCGGATGAGCGCAGTGCCCCACCACAAGCCCTGCACCCACCCGTTGTCTTCTTTTTATTTTCTTTTTTCGGAGAAACAAGCATGAAACTCAAGGCTCTTATCGCCGCCGCTGGCCTGCTGGCTTCGGCCCCTTCGTTCGCTTACATCTATCTTGGCAACCACAATTCGACCCCGTCGAACGCCGAGTTCATCCTGTCGGTGTTTGATAGCGCCGGCAAAACCTATTCGCTCGATCTGGGTTTGAGCATCGCCTCGTTTGCCGATGGCACCAACAGCTACAGCTGGACCGTTAACAGCGACATGTTTGCTGGCTTCTTGGCCAGCAACTCGGGCAATGTGAAGTGGGCCGTAACCGGCAACGACAACAATGGCACCAACACCATTGCTGACAACCTCAGCTACTACAGCACGCTGACGGCTGGCCAAAGCACCACGTTTGCCTTCACGAACATGAAGGTTGTTTCTGCTTCTGGCGTGTCGACCAACTGGGGCGACCGTGTGAACAACGTGCCAGGCAGCACGCACATCGCCTTGGGGGGATTGGGCAATGGTGAAGGTGTGGCCGCTGGCGGCACCAACGCTTCGTTCATCACCACGGGCATGTACAAGTTTGGTAACAACGCTCCTGTAGGCATCACGTCGGGCAACGCCATCGGTGCAACCGACGTGCAGTTTATGCGTTTGTCCAACAGTTCGGGTGCTGCTTTGGGTGCTGCCAACCGCATCGTTTACACCGGCAAGTGGGCTTTTGATGGCACGACCCTGTCGTACACCGCTGCCACCACCCCGGCGGTGCCTGAGCCTGGCACCTACGCGCTGCTGATCGCTGGCCTGGCTGCCGTGGGCTTTGTGGCTCGCCGCCGCGCTGCTTAATTGCTCTGAACCCAAGCCCTGCCTGGCTATTCAAGGCCAAGCAGGGCCGGTAACTGTCCGTTCATCGCTCAAGGATATCAATCATGAAACTCCGTCTCGTCTCTCTGGCCGCTCTGGCCCTGGTGGGCCAAGCCCACGCCCTGAATGTTGCCGACACCAACGCCGCTTTGCAGGTGTATGTGACGGGCGCCACCGCTACCAAGAACATCATTCAACAGTTGTTCACGCAAAACTGCGCTGCAGGCACGCTCACCACCTACAAGAGCAAGGCGGATGCTTCGGCCACCAACCTCACTGAAGCCACGTTCACGACCGCCGGCGCGGGTGATGCAAACGACGGCATCTCGTTCAACACCTACAGCTGCACCCTGATTGCTGACAACGACTTTGGCGTGCCCGCGCAAAACGTGGCTTTCCACAAGCGCGACCGCGAAGGGTCGGGCTGGGGCGTGTTCCCCGTGGCCACCAACACGGCCACCAAGTTCATGAAGATCAGCACCACCAGCTGCACGGGCGCCGATGTGGCCTCGGGCACCAACGTGTGCACCCAGGTTGAGCCCAAGCAGGCCCACGGCGGCGTGTCGGATGTTGAGCCCGCCCTGTTCAATCCCGTGTTCAATCGCCCCTTTGGTTTTGAGATGGCTGCTGAGGTGAGCGATACCGATTTCGGCTCGATCACCCAGGTGTTCAACGTTGGTTTCGGTTTGCCCGTCAGCCAAAAGCTGTATGACGACCTGCAAGCCGAACAAGTGGCCCTGGGCCAGATCGCTGCTGGCGCTCAGCCCATCATCCCGATGAACGTGGTGACGATGATGGCTCGCCAGGGTTTTGATAGCTCGGTCGCCTGGAAGGCCATGCTGCCCCTGCACGATGGCGTGGCTCGCGCTGGCATCAACGGTGGTGCTGCATTCCCCAACACCAACGCCAGCAAGGTCACTATTTGCCGCCGCGATGTGGGCTCGGGCACGCAAGCCACATTCAACCGCTTTGTGTTTGAGTACCCGATCAACCCGAACGTGGTGCCGGCTGGCGCAAATGATTCGGCTGCTGGTGTGTATGAAGTGAAAGAAAACCTGGGTTCGGGCAACGTGCGCACCTGCTTGGCCAACATCGGCTCGACCGGCTACGCCTTTGGCGTGCTGTCGCTCGATAGCGGCGTGGCGGGTGGCACGGGCTGGAAGTTTGCTCGCATCAACGGTTCAACCCTGGGCCGCGATTCGATCAAGTCGGGCCAGTATCCCTTTGTGTTCACCTCGACCATCCAGACCACCACGGCTGCCACCATCAACGGCCTGCCTTCGGCTGACGCCGTTGCGCTGGTGCAAGGCTTTGCCGCAGGTGCACGCAAGCCGGCCAACTTGGCTGCGCTGAGCAGCAGCACGCAAAACGCTGTGTCGGCTGTGGCTGACGCTGACGATTGCATCGCTGAGGCCGCCTTTGTGTGGGGCGACGGTGCCAACGCTGCCCAGAAGTTCTGCTCGCGCACCATCCGCGCCAACTCGATCGACCTGCCTGGTTTGATCAAGTAATCTGGCTCGACGTGCAACACGCCGCCTCGGCGGTGTGTGCAGGTGCAGCAGCCCACCCGGGTTGCTCGATTGGCCCCCTGGCTCACGCCGGGGGGCTTTTTGTTTTTTGCGCTTGGCTTGGCTCAGTGCTGCGCGTGCATGACAAACCCGTGGCAGCCATGGCCCACCTGCATCGGGGTGTTTTACGGGTGAGGTAGTCCGCACGGACTATGAAAGTTCACTGCCGCTTCATGCGCAGCAGCAACACTGGCCCGGCTATGAATCACCAGACCTCTTCTCGCAAGCGGGGGTGGGGGGTGGCTTTTTGTCTCGTGAGCATGTTGAGCGTGAGTGGCCGGTTGCAGGCCCAGGCGCTGGCGCCCGAGGCCGCACAGCCCCCTGCCGCTGCAGCATCCAACCCTTCGACGGACTCGCCTTCGGCTACGCCGCTGCCTGCCGAATCTGCGGGGCCGCGCTTTGATGTTTTTGAGTTTGAGATCGAGGGCAATACCGTGCTCAGCGTGACCGACGTTGAGCAGGCCGTAACGCCTTATCTCGGCGAAGGCAAAACGATGGCGGATGTAGAGGCCGCCCGCGCCACGCTCGAAAAAACCTATCAAGACCGCGGCTACCTCACGGTGTTTGTCGATATCCCTGAGCAGCAGGTGTCGCAAGGCGTGGTGCAGCTCAAGGTGCTCGAGGGCCGGGTTGAGCGTTTGGCGGTGGTGGGCTCACGTTATTTTTCGCAAGGCTTCATTCGCGATCAGGTGCCCGAGTTGGCCAGCGGTGCGGTGCCCAACTTCAACGTGGTGCAAACGCAGTTGGCCGAGGTGAACCGCACCGAAGATCGCCGCGTGCAGCCGGTGTTGCGCCCCGGGCGCACGCCGGGCACGGTTGAGGCCGAGCTCAAGGTGAGTGATCGTGCGCCAGTGAGCGGCAGCATCGAGCTCAATAACCGACACCCGCAATTCACCACGCCGTGGCGGCTGAGTGCCACGGCCAGCTACAACAACCTGTTTCAGCGCGATCACACTTTGTCGATGACGGCCATGTTGGCGCCGGCGCACCCGCAACAGAGCCAGGTGCTGGCGCTGTCTTACACCGTGCCGCTACCGGGCAGCGAGGCGTGGCTGGGGTATCTGGTGCATTCAAACAGCACCGTTTCGCCGTTGGGGGCGGCCACGGTGCTGGGCAAGGGAAATATCTTCGGGCTGCGGCGTGTGAATACCCTGCCCGGCACGGCGGCTTACACACACGGCTTAACGTGGGGCTTCGATCTCAAGGATCTGAGCGAAGACACCGTGGTTGGCAGCGATCGCTCGGCCACGCCCGCACGCTACGTGCCGTTTGCACTGGCCTACAACGGCACGTGGCAACACAGCGATACGGCGCAAACCAGCCTCTCGCTCACCGATGCCTTTGCACTGCGCTCCATCATGCGCCGCAAGGTGGATTGCGGGGTGTGGGGGCAGCTCGATCAGTTTGATTGCAAGCGCGAGGGCGCCGATGGCAGCTTTGCCACGCTGCGCTTTGATGTGCGCCACACCCGCAATGTGCTGGGTGCGTGGTCGGCGCAATGGCGTGCCGCTGGCCAGATCACCTCGGGGCGTTTGATCAGCGCCGAGCAATACGCTTTGGGGGGCGCCGATACCGTGCGCGGCTACCTTGAATCTGAAGCCGTGGGGGATCAGGCCGTGCTGGGTTCGTTTGAGCTGCGCTCACCCAACTGGGCCACGCGCTGGCAAGAGGGCAAGCAGACATCGATCAATGAGCTGTCGGCCCATGGCTTTGTTGATGTTGGCCGCGTCTACACGATTTCTGCGCTGCCCGATCAACGCAGCTCGCAGGCCTTGGCTGGTTTGGGGCTGGGGCTGAAGTTGCGCGCCTACAAGGCTTATAGCGGCAGCCTGGATCTGGCTTGGCCGCTCAAGACGACCGACGCCACCCCCTCGCACTCGCCGCGTCTGCACGCCCGCTTGGCGGCTGAGTTTTAAGACGATTGTTGTTTGATTGTTTTGTGGAGCACCGTATGCGCGCCCATCGCCAAAACCGCCGCCCTCTTCGCCACACCCGCACGAGCCGTGTCGGGTTGCCTCGATTGCGGCCTGTTGCGCTGGCCGTGCTGGCGGGTCTGGCTGCGCAGGTGGGGCTGCCTGCTGGCGCAGCGGATTTGCGCGTGCCGGTGCCGGCGGTTGATTGGTTGGTGAGCGGGCGCGGCTTTCAGGCCACGATCAACGCCGAGGCCGAGCGTGCGGCAGGCCGCCTGGTGGTCAATCAGCAGACGAATCGCGCCATCTACAACTGGACGTCGTTTGACATTGGCCGCGACGCCAGCGCTACCTTCAACATGCCCAGCAGCACATCGAGTGCGCTCAACCGCGTGGTGGGCACCACGCTCAAGCCCAGCGAGATTTTGGGCAAGCTCACCTCAAACGGGCAGGTTTACATCATCAACCGCAACGGCATCATCTTCGGCACAACCGCGCAGGTGAATGTGGGCGGGTTGATTGCCTCAACGCTTGAGGTGGGGGATGACGATTACGTGGCGGGCTTCACCTCATCGATCGTGGGCAGCAGCCCCACTTTTGCCTGGAAAGACGTTACCGCGCTCGACAGCGATGGCAAAACCACCCTCACGCTGGCCACCTACGATCACCCCGACAACTACGTGAAGGTTGAGCAGGGGGCGCAGATCAGCACCAGCTCGGGCGGACGCGTTTTTTTGGTGGCAAAGAACGTTATCAACGATGGCACGCTTTCGTCGCCCGACGGCCAGGTGGTGCTCGCCGCAGGCGAAAAGGTGTATCTGGCTGATCCGTCAAACGAGCTGCTCTACGCCATTGAGTCGAACACCAAGATTCCGGCCACGCGTGGGCTGCTGGTTGAGGTGGGGGGGCAAAACGGTGAAGCCACCAACGGCAGCACTGGCGTGATCAACACCGCGCGCGGCAACACCACCATTGTGGGCATGGCGGTGAACCAAAACGGACGCATCAGCGCCACCACCAGCGTCAGCGCCAACGGCACCGTGTTTTTGCAGGCGCGGGGCAACGTCAGCACGGGCTTGGGCACCAATAACGAGGGCAAGGATGTCACCACCAAGCGCGCGCAGACCGGCGGGGTGCTCACGCTGGGGCAAGGCAGCCGCATCGACATTGGAGTGGATTCAGCCTTGAATGCCGATGGCAGTGTGCCCATGGCTGATGGCAACACAACGTTCAAGGCCTCGCGTGTATTGCTCTCGGGCCAGACCATTGAGCTGAAGGACGATGCCCGCATCACCGCGCCAGGGGCGACGGTGCAGATTGAGGCGCTCGACAAACCCCGCTACGCTGATTTCAATGCCGCCAGTGGCACCCACCCGATCACGGGCCAAACCGCCTTAACCACGGGCGAAACGGGGCGGGCCAAGGTGATCTTGGGCAAAAACACGAAGATCGATGTGTCGGGCACCACGGCTGAGCAGGTTTCGGTGGCGCGCCATTTTGTAACCACCAAATTGCTGGGCGCCGATGATCTGAAAGACGCACCGCTGCAAAAAGAGGGCCCGATCTACCGCAGCCAACTCACGCTTGATTTGCGCGAGGGGTCGAACATCCTGAGTGCCGACACCATGAGCAGTCTGCGCAATAGCGTGCAGCGCTCGGCGCAAGAGCTGATGTCCAGCGGCGGCAGCGTGACGATCGCGTCGTCCGGCACAGTGGCGACACATCAAACCTCAAGCATCGATGTGTCAGGCGGGCAGGTTACTTACACCGCCGCCAAGGTCAACCCCAGCGTGCTGGTGGCAGCCAATGGGGCGCGCTACACGCTCAACAAGGCACCCAAAGACATTCGATACGTCGCCATCGAAGGCAATGTCAGTGGCTCAGGGCGCGTGGGGGCATCGGGTGGCGTGGTGAGTGATGCGCAGCAGGGCCGCATCGAGGCGGGCTACGTTGAAGGCAAGGATGCCGGCTCGATCACCATCGTGGCGCCCACGGCGGTGCTTGATGGTGCAGTGCGTGGCGCAACAGTGGTGGGGCAGCGTCAGGCGCTCGGTCTGGATGCTTTGGCCAAAACGGGGCGTTTGCAAATTGGCACCCGCAGCAGCGGCATGAGTGGCAGCGGTTTGGCCGACGATGGCAAATTTGGCACGGCCAATTTCTTGTCGGCAGTAGCAGGCAATCTGATCATCACGGCAACGAAAAACGCCACGGATCAGGATGCTTGGCTGCAGGCGGGCAGCGGCAGCCGCATCAGCGCAGCAACGCTCAATGAAAGCGGCATGGGGGTGCTTGAGTTCACCAGCGATGGCGGCATCACCCTTGAAGACGGCGCGCATTTGCAGCTGGGCGCAGGCTCAACCGTGAGCTGGGCGGCTCGCGGATCGGCAGGGATCACGCTGGGTGGCGATATTCGCAGCTCGGGTGGCACGGTTTCGATGGAAACCAACGAGAAGGCCGCAGATCGCCAGACGTATGCCGATAACGGCACGGGCTTTGGCACGATCACCCTCAAGGCCGGGCG
The DNA here is from genome assembly GCA_964618825.1 of uncultured Aquabacterium sp. Taxonomy (GTDB): domain Bacteria; phylum Pseudomonadota; class Gammaproteobacteria; order Burkholderiales; family Burkholderiaceae_C; genus Aquabacterium. The sequence goes on along the minus strand of CAZUCW010000003.1, from coordinate 32,097 downwards.
GCAGATCGATGTGAGCGGCAATTGGGTCAATCAGGTTGCCGATGGCAAAGCTTCGGCGGCGGCGCTCAAAGGCGGGTCGGTGACGCTCAAATCGGCGCACGGCCTGCAGCTTGAATCTGGCAGCGGCATCAACGTATCAGGTGGCGCCACTTTGTTGCGCAGCGGCGTGGTGAAGGGCAGCGATGCGGGCAGCATTCAGCTCAGCGCCAACGGGGCCTATAGCGAGTTGGTTACTGCATCGAGTGCGCTCGATCCCGTGGTGTTGCAGGCCAACCTGCAGGGCTATTCAATGGCTCAAGGCGGCAAGCTGGGGCTGTCGATTGGCGCAGATGTAAACATCCATGCGCCCAACGGCCGGCCCGCCATCGACGTAACGGATGGCGCCACGTTGAGCCTGTCTACCGATTTTTTCAATCGGGGCGGGTTCTCGAGTTTCAGCGTGGGGGCGTTTGATCGGCTTAACGTGATGTCGGGGGCGCAACTGGCCCCGCAGACCGTGTCGTGGCGCAGCACATCACTGGCGCGCGCAACGGCGAGTGGATCAAGCGCTGCCGTGGTGATGGCGCAGACCGTTTTGCCCGCAGCGCAGCGCAGCGCAACCAGCCTTGCACTGACCGCTACAGGCACCAAAGCGGCATTGCGCTACGACGGGGATTTGCATGTGGAGCAAGGGGGCTCGATCGATGTTGGCCCCAAAGGATCTGTCGTTCTCAAGGGCGGAACTCGCTTGGTTGTGGATGGCGCCGTGAAGGCATCGGGCGGCTCAGTGGCCATGAGCCTGGAGAAAAACAACGGGGATCCACACAACCCGTTTGAGGGCGAGTTCAGGCTGGGTTCAACGTCGATCATCGATGTGTCTGGCAGCGCTTTGATCAAGCCCTCAACATCTGGCCTGCTGCAAGGTGAGGTGTTGGATGGCGGCAAGATCGCGCTGTCGTTTGGCAGCAGCAATGCGCACCTGACCACTTTAGAGGTGCAGCAGGGCGCCGTGTTGAACGCCGATGGCGGCTTGGGCGAGCTTGATATCAGCACCTTGGGTGGCGTGTTTGGTGCAACAACCGTGCGCCAACAGGTGGCCAGCCAAGGGGGGACGATTTCGATTGATGTCAACACGGGCGGAGCCGTGCTGGCGGGTGATATGCATGCTCGCGCAGCCAATGCCTCGGCGTTGGGTGGCACGCTGACGCTGTCGACGCAGGGCGGCGCGGGGGCTGTTGAAAACGGCGTGCATGTGCAGCAGGGCGCGCTCACCGCTGCACAACAGGATCCGGCCCAGGTGGCCGCCGGGGCGGTAACGGTATCGGCAGCTCGCCTCAGCCAAGATTTCGCCAGCGTTTCGCTGACGTCGAATGAGCGGATTCATTTTGATGGCGATGTCTCGCTGGCCTTGCGCAATCAGCTCAATATGGATGCGCCGATCGTGTCAGCGGATGCCGGGGCCACGGTCAACGCCAGCGGCGCCAGCGTGGCGCGCATGGGGTTCAGCCAGACGCAGTCGTCAACCGCCTCGGCAGCGCAAGGGGGCAGTGCCACCCTCAACCTCAACGGTGGATTGGTTGAGCTGTATGGCAAGCAATCGTTGCAGGGCGTGGGCGCTTTTAATGCCACCGCAGATTCGGCCTTGCGGCTGGCTCATTCGGGCACGGGCGTGGCGGCAGGCTTATATGCCGATGCCGATATCACGCTGAAGGCGCCTCAGGTGTATCTGAACACGGCAACCGATTACACGGTGAATGCCGCAGGGCGCACGGTAACGTTCACGGGCGGCCAGCGTGCCGCGCCGGTGCCGCTGTCGGCTGGATCGGCACTGACCGTGAATGCCGCCAGGATCGTGCAAGAAGGCGTGTTGCGCGCACCGTTTGGCCGCATCACATTGAATGCCAGCGAGCGGATCGACATCAAGAGCGGCAGCATCACTTCGGTCTCGGGCAATGGGTTGACGGTGCCTTATGGCACCACATCGAGCGGTGGTGCCGATTGGACATACGACGGCACCAACGATCTCAGCCTGCCCGACAAAGACATCACGTTTAACGCCCCCTCAAAATCGGTGAACGTAGACAGCGGCGCGGTGCTTGATCTGTCGGGCGGCGGCAATGTGGTGGCGTATGAGTTCACCCCGGGCCCGGGTGGGTCGACCGATGTGTTTACCGGCAGCGATGGCGCTTTTGCCATCGTGCCGGGGGTGGGCGCCTATGCGCCCCAAGATTTGCAGATCAGCAGCGGCGCGAGCAGCGCGCAGCAGATCACGTTTGGCGAGGGCGGTTTGATTCCGGCTGGCACATATGCCATCTTGCCGGCGCGCTACGCCTTGTTGCCCGGCGCGTTTTTGGTCAAGGCCGTGAGTGGGTCGTCGTCGACGGTGGTGCAGCTTGGCAATGTCGTTGGCCGGGCCGATGGCAGCCAGGTGATGGCGGGGGTAAAGGGGTATGCCGGCGTCAGCGGGTTGGCTGCGAATCCCAGCAACTATCTTGTGATGACGTCTGCCCAGGCAAAGCGCTACAGCGACATTCGCATCACGAGCGCCGACACCTTTTTGGCTGAGCAGGCTGCAGCCAACAGCACCGCGGTGGCGCGGCGCCCCGTTGATGCCGGATCGTTTACGTTGAATGCGGGCAGCGCAAAGCTCAATGGGCAGGTGCTGTTCAACGTGCCGTCAGGAGGCCGGGGTGGCGAGTTCAACGTGTCGGCAGACCGCATTCGGGTGAGCGACAAGGCTGACGATTCATCTTCGGCGCTGGTGTTGAGTGCGGCGCAGATCAAATCCGTGGGCGCATCCAGCGTGCTGCTGGGCGGCAAGCGCAGCCTCGATGCCAGCGGCGCAACGGATCGTGTGGTTGAGGTCACCGCGCAAGAGGTGGTGGTGGATGGGGGCAGCGCAGCATTGACGGGCAATGATCTGGTGCTGGCCGCAACGAAGAGCGTCACGATCAACGACGGCGCCAGCATTTCTGCTTCGACTTCGACGCCCGAAACCGCACAGAGCCTTGCTTTCAAAGGCGATGGCGCCTTGCTGCGTGTGAGCGGTGATGCATCGGCACGCACCGTGCGCACCGGCTCGACGGGTAGCAGCGGCGCTTTGAGCGTGGGCGACAAGGTGGCACTCTCTGGCGGGAGCATCACCGCAGAGGCCACAGGCAGCACAAGCATTGCCTCGTCGGTGGTGATCAACACGAGCAGCCTGACCCTTGGCGCGGGGCGCGTGGCCGTGGGTGAGGTGGGCAAATCGGCCAGCAGCGGCACGTTGGTGCTGTCGCCCACCTTGCTCAATCAAATGAGCCAGGCAGCCAACGTGACGCTGCGCAGCTTTAGCGGCATCGATTTTTATGGCTCATCAAGGTTGGGTGGCGATCGGCTGGCATCGCTCACGCTCGATACGGCGCAGATCAATCTGATGGGTGATCGATCGAGTGCCGCGCTGCAGGCGGGCGGCGTAACGCTCACCAACACCACCGGCGCGAGCGCAGGTGCGCCGAGCCAGGGCACCGGCAGCCTGAGCATCGCAGCCACCGGCGCCGTTGGGGGATCGGGCCACATCACACTGGGCAGTGGCAGCGTGGCGGCGGCTGGGGTGTCGGCCACCTCGATGTCTGCTGCGGGCAGCGTGGTATTTGCCAAGGGATCGAGCAGCTTTGCCTCGGCTGGCGACACCACGATCACCGCCAGCAGCCTGACGGCACAAACCGGCGCACAGGCCAGCATGGCTTCGAGCGGCGGCTGGGTGTTAAACAGCCCCGCTGCCGGCACCACCACCACCGCCAGCAGCGCAGGCGTGGGCGCGCATGTGGCCATCACGGCCGGCACGATCAAGCAAGCCGGCACCGTGGCGCTCACCTCGGGCGAGCTCAAGCTCACCAGCACATCGACCGGCTTGGGGGATACGGGCTCGCAAGGCGTGCGCTTTGCCAGTGGCTCGCTCACCGATTTGTCGGGCCAGAGCAAAACCTATGACGGCGTGAACGTGAGCACCGCCGGCGGCAGCCTCGTGGTGCAGGCACGGGCGGGCGATATTGCGATCGATCGTGGTGCCACGATCAACGTGTCGGCACCGTCGGCGGGCGGCTCGGCAGGCAGCGTGACGCTGCAGGCCACGCAAGGCGCTGTGAGCATTGATGGCCGGTTGGTGGGCACGGCAGCGGCTGGGCAAACCAGTGGCCGCCTCAATATCGACAGCCAGCAGGCCATCGATCTGGCCGGGCTGGCGGCCACCTTGGCCGCCGAGCAAACGGGCGTGCTCAATAACTTCCGCGAATCGCTGATGCTGCGCAACCGCAGCGGTGATCAGGTGGTGGCCTCGGGCACCACGCTGTCCGCCAAAGCGATTGAAATCGATGTGGATGCGGGCGGGCTCACGGTGGCGGGCACGCTCAATGCCAATGGCACGCAAGGCGGCACGATCACGCTGGCCTCGGCGGGCAAGCTCACGCTGCAATCAGGCGGCGTGCTCAGCGCCAACGCCACGGGCACCGATCAGGATGGTGGCCAGATCAACCTCATGTCGAGCAATGCCGCCATCAACGGCGTGAGCAGCGGCGGCATCGCCCTGCAATCCGGCGGTTTGATCTCAACCCAGGCCAACGGATCGGGTGAAGCGGGCGAGCTCAATGTGCGATCGGCCCGCACGGCTGATGGCAAAGAGGTGTTGGTGAGTGCCATCGAATCCACGCTCAGCGGGGTGGGGCGCGTCGAAGTTGAGGCCGTGAAGGTTTACAACGCCACGAGCATCACGGGCCAACTGATCAACAGCATCAACACAGATAACGCGACGCTTGCCGGTAGCGGTGGCGTCAATGAGGCCGCCGTGCGGGCGCGCCTGGCTGCAGGGCAATCGGTCGTGAGCGATGTGCTCAAGCTGCGTGCGGGCGTTGAAGTGCAATCGACGGGTGATTTGACGCTGGCCAACACGTTTAAATCGGCAGACAACAAAAAGACCCTGACGGGCTGGAGCCTCGAGCTCGATGGCAACGGCAACAGCGCCGCGTTGGTGGGGGGGCAGCCGATGAACCTCACATTGCGCGCTGCGGGCCATGTGAAGATTTTGGGCTCGATCAGCAGCGGCTTTGCCTCGACATCGCCCAGCGCTTTGATCACGGGTGAGGGGGCCTCTGTGCGCTTGGTGGGTGGTGCAGATGTGTCTGCTGCCAACGTGATGAGCACGGTTGCTTCTGAAACGCAGGGCGATGTGATCATCGGCGCGGGCACGACGGCCAAGCCTCTGGATGTGATGGTTCGATCCACAACCGGCGATGTTCAGATCGCTGCGGGGCGCGATGTTGAGTTGCTCAATCGCTCGGCTGTGGTTTACACCACCGGGGTGCCCGTGGATGGCTCCACCCTGAGCGGCTACACAAAAGCATCTGCCAACGATGCCTATCTGGCCCAATCGGCCTTTTTGGTGGGGGGCGGTGATGTCAGCGTAACGGCCCAGCGCGATGTTAAGCAGAGCGCCACAACCACGCCTCAGGCCGCTGCCGATTGGCTGTGGCGCCAAAAAGGCTCGGGGGCGTCAACGGCTTGGTACAGCCGCTACGATTACTTCAAGCAGGGGTTTGGCAGCTTTGGTGGCGGCTCGGCCCGTGTGCATGCAGGGCGTGATGCCACCCGGGTTGAAGTGGTTGCGCCGGCCAGCGGTTATTTCTCTGCAGGCAACGCAACGTTGCATGCGTTTGGCGGTGGCGATGTGAGCCTGGTGGCCGGACGCGATGTGAACGGCGGCTACGCCCTCACGGTGGGCGATAACAACCTGTTGGTGCAGGCCGGGCGTGATATTGCCTTGGGCTCAAGCAGCCAAGATTCGGGCCTGCAGGCGCTTTATGGCAACGCAAACACCGTGATCGCAGCGCGCAACAACGCCACGGTGGGCGTGATGAGCACCTTTGGTTTGACGAAGCAGGCCAAGCAGGGCAGCAGATCAGCCGTGGGCGGCAACTACATCAGCGGTTTGGTACCCGATGCAAATCTGCTGCTGCAGGCCGATGCTGGCGATGTCGATTACAAGGCCAAATACAGCGCGCCGGCATCCAGCTACAAATCAACCCAGCAAATGGTGGTGGCGGACACGACGTTTGTGGCCGCACCCAATGGCTCGGTTGCGCTCGGAGAGATCCTTCAAGCCCCCACGGGTGAGGCGCATTTGAATGTTTTGGCCGAGAACCATATCGATGCCAACAAAATCACCGTGCTTGGCAGCGGCATTGAGTGGAATCTGCCCACCAACTTCACGGCATCAAGCATCGGCTACATGCTGGCCGATGATCCCGATGGCCAGTTGACGCCGGTGCGGTTGGTGGCATCGAAGGGCAGCGTTAAGGTGAACTCGGCTGTGGTGGTGGCCAAGCCTCTGCGCGTGATGGCCGGCCAAGATATCGTGGCCAATAACGCATCGGGGTTCTCGAGCCAGCATCATTCGTCCACCGATCTCACGTTGCTGCAGGCCGCTCGTGATGTGGTGTTGGGCAAATCGGTGGGCACAGGCGTTGATGTGCACGGCCCGGGGGCGTTGGTGGTGGCTGCCGGGCGCAACGTCAATCTGGGGATTTCGTCGGGGATCTTGGCCAAGGGCAATCGCGAAAACGCGCGGCTGCCTGATCGCAGTGCGGACATCAACGTGCTGGCTGGCATAGATCTGGCACATGGCGCCTACGACAGCGCGCTGCTGGCAGATTCTGATTTTGCAAAGATCGTGCTGGCTGATGCGGGCTACTCGTCTGCATTGATGGCATTTATCGCTGAGCGCTCGGGCCATGCTGCCGCCGATTCAGCCGCAGCCTGGAAGAGCCTGCAAGCCTTGTCCAAAGAAGAGCAGCAGATGTTCGTGCATCAGGTGCTGTTCAGTGAGATTCGTGCCGCAGGCCGCAAGGCAGCCGCGCTGGGCGGTGATAAGCGCGATGCCGCTTATGCCCAGGCTTACGAGGTGATTGCGGCGGTGTTTCCGGCGGGTGCAGGTGCATCGTCGGGCAGCATCGACATGGGTGCCAGCGCCATCAAAACCAACCAGGGCAGCGCCATCGTGGCGCTGGCGCCCTACGGCGGTCTCAACGTGGGGCGGATCACCGGCAACTCGGGCGCATCGTCGGCCAGCCTGGGCATGGTTACCAGCAGCGGGGGCTCGATCTCTGTGATGGCTCGCGACGACGTAACGGTGAACCAATCGCGCGTGTTCACCGTGGGCAAGGGGGATCTGCTGATGTGGTCGTCGCAGGGCAATATCGATGCGGGCAAAGGCGCCAAAACAGTGGCCAGCGCGCCCGCACCCATCTACCGGCTTGACCCCGACGGCAATATCCAGGTTGACACCACCGGCTCGTTTTCGGGCAGCGGTATCGCGGTGTTGAGCAAGAGCAGCTCGCTGGATCTTTACGCACCCCAGGGCGAGATCAACGCGGGGGATGCGGGCATTCAATCCGAGGGCAACGCCTTCTTTGGCGCACAGCGTTTGGTGGGGGCCGACAACATCGGCGTGGGGGGCGTGGCGATGGGGGCGCCTGCCGCACCCAAGGTAGATGCGATTGCGGTCTCTGCGCCGCGCCTGAACACCGATGGGCCGCGTTCGGGCAACGAATCGGATCAAGAGCAGATCAAGAAAAAACGCAAGCGCAATCTGCAGCTTGATTTCTTGGGCGCAGGTGAAGACAGCCAACCAGCCCAGCCCTGATCGCCACATTTCACAGAGATTTCACACGCCGAACGGATCATCTGCGGCTCGGTGCGAATCCCCTTTTTTTGACTTTTTGATCTCGCCACAGGACCAACCATGCGCAACGCTTTTCGTTCGCTGACGACGACGGCCTCGCTCGCCGTGCTCACCGCCGCAGCGCTCCCGACCCCTGCTCACGCTTGGTGGGATGCCGGGTTCACCCAACGCACCAAGATCACCCTCAACACCAGCGCTGCAGGCGTTGAAACCAAAGAAGCGCTCAGTGGCGTGGTGGTGCCGGTGCGGTTGCATTCGGGTAATTTTGATTTCGTGTCGGCCAAGCCCGATGGCGCTGATCTGCGCTTGGTGGCGGGCGACGACAAAACGCCGCTCAAATTTTGGGTAGAGCGTTTTGATTCAGCCAATGAGTTGGCGGTGGTGTGGGTGCAGTTGCCCACCGTGGCGCCGGGCTCAGACAAGAACACGATCTACGCCTATGCGGGCAACGACAAGGCCTCTGCCGAAACGGCTGCGTCGGTGGTCGATGGCAGCACGCTGGCGGTGTTTGCTTTTTCAGAAAAAGACGGCCCGGCAGCTGATGCCACAGGGGCCATCAAAACCGGCGATGCGGTGATTCGCGAGAAAAACGGCTTGATCGCCAGCAGCCTCAAGCTCGCGGGCCAAGCCGTGGTGTGGACCGCCACCGACAAAATCAAGGTGGCGGGTGCTGGGCCGTTCAGCGTGAGCCTGTGGGCGCGCTCAGATGCTGCCGCTGCGGGCACGCTCTATCGCCAAGGCCCGCTGCGTATCGGTGTGGATGACGGCAAGCTCAACGCTGCGTTGGGCGGACTCAAACTCGTGGGCGCCGAGGTGGCGCCTACCGCGTGGACGCACGTGGTGCTGGCCGTGGGCAATGGCAAAGCCACGCTCTACGCCAATGGCGCGCAGGTGGCGCAGGCCGATGTGGCTGCCGCCGAGGCTGCTGGCGGTGAGCTTGCGGGCGAGATTGCCGTGGGCGAGGGCTTTGTGGGGCAGATCGATCAGATCGAAGTGGCGGCCACCGTGCGCAACGCCGATTGGGCCAAGTTCACGCACGCCGCGCAAAGCGCCGATGCCAAGTTGGTGGCCAGCAAAACTGAATCGTCCGACAACGCCGACGAAGGCGAGGGCGAGGCCGGCTACATGGGCGTGCTGATCGACAGCCTCACCATCGATGCCAAAGTGGTGATCGCCATCTTGGCGGTGATGTTTGCGGTAGCCGTTTACGTGATGATCGCCAAGGCCTTGTTTGTGGGCCGTGCCGATCGTGATAACCGCAGTTTCTTGGGGCGCTTTCGCACGGCCAAAGACGAGTTGCTGCAGCTCGAGCAGGGCGGATCGCATCCCAACTCATCGCTGTTTCGCCTGTATCAGGCCGGGGTGCGCGAGCTGGCCAAGCGTGAGGTGGGCAAATCGGGCGTGGTGCTCTCGGGGGCGTCGCTGGATGCTGTAAAGGCTGCCATTGATGCCGATCTCGTGCGCGAAAACCACCAACTCAATTCGAAGATGGTGCTGCTCACCATTGCCATCTCGGGCGGCCCATTCTTGGGCCTGCTGGGCACGGTGGTGGGCGTGATGATCACCTTTGCGGCCATTGCGGCGGCGGGCGATGTCAACGTCAACGCCATCGCCCCGGGTATTGCTGCTGCGTTGTTGGCCACCGTGGCGGGGTTGGGTGTGGCGATCCCCGCGCTGTTTGGTTACAACTATCTCGCCTCACGCATCAAGAACATCTCGGCAGACATGCAGATCTTTGTCGACGAGTTCATCACCCGCGTGGCCGAAACCTACGGGGCGCGTTGAGCAATGGCCGGTGACGTTAAAGGCGACAACCAGCCATACGACGACATCAACATCACACCGATGTTGGATCTGGCGTATGTGCTGCTCGTTACCTTCATCATCATGACGACGGCTTCGGTGCAGGGCGTGAAGGTGACCGCACCGCAAACCATGGCGGCCAACAATCTGGCCAAGCCGCAAACGCGCGCCATCACCATCACCGCCGATGGCTCGGTTTACCTCGATGCCTACCCGGTGAGCATGGATCAGCTGCGCACCAACCTTGCTCAATACAAGGCCGCCAACCCTCATTTGCCGGTGGTGCTCAAGGGCGATGCCAGTGCGCAGTACGAAAAAGTGATGGAGGTGCTCGAGATCGCCAAGCGGCTCGACATCACCGAGATTGGCCTCGTCACCAAGCGCGCGCAATAAGCGCTTGCATTCAGCAGGATTCGCCATGCAAGTTCAAGACGACGCCAAGCCCTACGACACCATCAACGTGACGCCGATGCTCGATCTGGCCTATGTGCTGCTGGTGGTGTTCATTTTGATGACGACGGCTTCAGTGCAGGGGTTGAACATCACCCTGCCCAAACCCAGCAACAAACCCAGCACCGAGCACCATGAGCTCAAGGTGGTGCAGGTGATGCCTGATGGCGCTGTGCTGCTCAACGGCGTGGCCGTGAGCCCGCAAGAGCTCGAGAGCCAATTGGTGCAGGCCAAACAGCGCGACGACAAGATGTCGGTGGCCATCAAGGGCGATGCGCGCGCCCAATACGCCAAGGTGATTGCCGTGATCGATCTGTGCAACAAGCTCAATGTGAGCATGGGGCTGGTTACCTCAAAGATCGGAACCTGATCGTGAGCGGATTGGCTGAACAAGAACTCAACCGCTCGCCGGCTCGCGTGTGGGCTGGGCGCGTGGCACTGATCGGTGGCATCGCTGCCGTTTTCGGCCTGGGCGTGTGGCTGCTCAGTGGCATGAGCGCCAAGGCGCCGTCAGCCAAAAAACAGACCGTGGCGATCAAAGTGTTGCCGGACACCCCGCCGCCGCCGCCCAAGCCCGAAGACAAACCGCCGCCGCCCAAAGAAGAGCCCAAGCAGGTGATGCAGATGGATGCGCCCAAGGTGCAGACACCGCAACAGGCTCCAGCTCAGCTCAAGATGGAAGGCGCCGCTGGTGATGGCCCCAGCGCCTTTGCGGCTGGCCAGGTGAGCAAAGATTATGTGGGTGGGCCGATTGGCGGGGGCACCGGCACAGGCACGCAATCGAGCCGGGCGCAGTTTCAGTTTTTCTTCAACAGCGCCAAGCAGCAGTTGAAAGATGAGATCGAGCGCCATCTGCGCTCGGATGTTCCCGAGCTCACCGCTGTGTTTCTGATCTGGCTTGACAGCCATGGCGCGATTCAGCGCGTGGCCGTTGAGCCTTCGGGGCGCGCCGAGGCCGATGCCCAGGTGCGTGCAGCACTTGATGAGGCCACGCGCAATCTGCGTCTGCCGCCGCCGCCCGATCTACCCCAGCCGCTCAAATTTCGTCTGCGCCTGCGTCCGCAGGGCTGAGTCCTTATTGGATGGATTTGTTTATGAACGCCTCTCGTCGCCTCATCCCCACCCTGGCTGCCGTTCCCTTGCTGCTGTCGACGCTCATGAGCCCGGCACGTGCACAAGATGCTGCTGATGTTGAACAGTTGCGCGCCACCACCATGGCCATCTTGCAAGCGCTGGTTGAAAACGGCCTGCTCTCGCGCGACAAAGCCGAGGCTATCGTTAAGCAGGCGCAGCAGGCGGCCCGGGCCAAGGCCGAAACCGCCACGGCGCAGCCGCGCGCAGCCGATGCGCCCGCCGCCACTGGCGCTGCAACCGCCCCCACCCGTGCGGTGATTCGTGTGCCGTATGTGTCTGAATCCACCAAAAATGAGTTGCGCGAGCAGGTGCGGCAAGAGGTGTTGGCGCAAGCCAAAGAAGAGCGTTGGGGCCACCCCGGCGCCTTGCCCGATTGGCTCAGCCGCCTGACGTTGGAGGGCGATGTGCGCGTGCGCGATCAGCTCGAAGTTTTTGATCCCGACAATCAATCGGCCGATGCACCGAACGCCGTGTTTCTGGCACAAAACCGCACTGCCGGGCCTTCGCTGGCGTGGGCGCCCGATCTCACCAACACCACGCACAACCGCAACCGCCTCACCTTGCGTGCGCGGTTGGGGGTAACGGCGCAGCTGGGCGGTGGCGTGCAGGCGGGGATTCGCCTGGCCTCGGGCTCAAACGCCAGCCCGGTGTCGACCAGCCAAACGCTGGGCGCCAACGGTTCGAGCAACGGCAGCAACCTCGGCAAATATTCGATCTGGCTGGATCGGGCCTATGTGCAGTGGCAGCCGCGTGCCGATGTGGCGCTGCATGCCGGGCGCTTTGCCAACCCGTTTTATGGCACCGATCTCACCTGGCCCGATGATTTGAACTTCGACGGCTTGGCGGCCAGCTATAAAAATGCGCTGAGCCCGCGCGATCAATTGTTTGCCACGGCGGGTGCGTTTGCGCTGCAAGAGTTTGAGCAGACATCGGCCGATAAGTGGCTCTACGGCGCGCAGGTGGGGTTAAAGCACAGTGTGGATTACGACACCAGCGTTGATGTGGGGCTGGCCTATTACAACTTCAACAACGTTGAGGGGGTGTTCGATCCCAATGATCCGCCGGCGGATCTCGTTAAAGCGGCCAGCAACTATTTGAGCTCTGAATACCCCAAGAACGTGCGCCAAAAAGGCAACACGCTGATTCGTCTCAACCCCACCTACGACAGCAGCAGCGTGGCACTGACGCCGGTGTGGGGGCTGGCCTCGAAATTTCGACCGCTTGATTTGAGCGTAGGGGTGTCGCTCAATCAGTTCAAAGCCATGCCGGTGCGGGCCACGGTGGATTACGTGAAGAACATCGGCTTCAGCATGGCCGACATTCGTCGGCGCTCGGGGATGAGTGATCTTGATCTGCCGCGCAAAAACACGGCGGTGCAGATGCGTGTTGATCTTGGGGCTCGCAAGATCGACAAGGCGGGGGATTGGCAGGCTTTTGCCGCATGGCGCCGGCTCGAACGCGATGCCTGGATCGATGCCTTCACCGACACCACCTGGCATTTGGGGGGCACCAACTACCAAGGCTGGAGCCTGGGGGGGCACTACGGCGTGGCGCCGCGCACCTCGGTGGGCGCACGCATCACCAGCACGCAAAACCTCACCGATGGCGCAAGCGTGTTAACAGGCTCGGGCTCGTCGGGCGTCACCATCAGCAGTGCGCCGATCAAGATCGATGTGTTTCAGCTTGAGCTCAACTCGCGATTTTGATGGGCGTGGATTCACACATCGCCTTGCCCCACCGGCTCTTCGGAGATCCTGCACATGAAGCTCAATCGCATTCCCCTGATGGCGCTGATTGGCCTGGCGCTGGCGCTGCCGGCCCAGGCGCAAGACAACAAAGCCTCGCGTGAAAAGCAAGCCTTGCAACGCACGCAACAGGCTTTGCGAGAAGCCCAGGCCGAGCGTGATGCCCTGCAAAGCCAGCAGGCCACGTTGAGCGCCGAAAAAACCCGCCTCGAAGCCGAAAAAGGCCAGCTCAGTGGCGAGGTGAAAAAACTCAGCGCAGCTCAAGCCCAGGCGCGTGCGGCGCAATCTCGCGTGAGCGAGCTGCAGGCCGATAACGCCAAGTTGCAAGAGCAACTGGCCCAGGCTCAGGCGCAAGCGGCTGAGCTCACCACCAAGCTGGGTGATGCTCAGGCGCGCTTGCGCACCGTTACGGCGCTGCTCACCACCAGCACGCAAACGCAGACGCTGCTCGAGCAGCGCAACGCACAGCTCTATCAGGTGGGGCTGGCATCCATCGAGCTTTATCGCAGCCGCAAGCCCGCCGATACGTGGCTGTCGCAAGCGGCGATCCTCGGGCTTGATCAGGTGCAGGTTGAAAACGCCGCCGAAAGCATGCGCACCAAGCTCGATGATGCGCGCCACGCCATGCCGGCGGCTCACAACGCACAGAGTGCACAGGGCACCCAAGCCAGCGCTGCTGGCGTGCGCTGAACCCGCGCGCCGGGGCGAAGACGGCTCTGGGTGAGTCTCTCTAGAATGTTCGGCCCCCATCGGTTTTCGATGGCCCAGAGAACCTCGCCCAAGGCTTCCGATGTCGTCCACCTCCCGGCCCCGCATCCGCATCCGTGGTGCGCGTCAGCACAACCTTAAAAACCTCGATCTCGATATCCACACGGGCGAGCTCACGGTTGTTACCGGGCCCAGTGGTTCGGGCAAATCGAGCCTGGTATTCGATACGCTTTATGCCGAGGGCCAGCGCCGGTATGTAGAAACCTTCAGCGCCTATGCGCGGCAGTTTCTTGATCGCATGGATCGCCCGGCGGTCGACAAAGTTGAAGGCGTGCCACCGGCCATCGCCATCGATCAGACCAACCCGGTGCGCACCAGCCGCAGCACGGTCGGCACGATGACCGAGCTCAACGACCATCTCAAGTTGCTCTTTGCTCGCGCCGCGCAGTTGTTTGATCAAGACACCGCTCAGCCGGTGCGCGAAGATCATCCGCACAGCATCCTGGCGCAGTTGCGTGAGCGTGCCGCCGCATGGGGTGATCCGCGCCTGATCGTTACCTTTCCGGTTGAGCTGCCGGCCAGCACGACGCCCGCTGAAGTCGAGCAATGGCTCTCGGCCAGTGGCTACACGCGGGTGCAGGCCGAGCGCGAGGTGGCCACGCCAACCGGGCCGCGCAAGGTGCTGGATGTGGTGGCAGATCGCTTTCGCGTGTCGAGCGTTGAAGAAGCTCGTGCCATTGAAGCGATTGATGCCGCCTTGCATCGCGGTGCGCGCGTCAACGTCTACGCTGTGCTACCAGATGGCACCGAGCAGGTTTTGCGCTTCTCAAGCGGTTTGCATTGCCCTGAGAGCGATCGCCGCTACAGCGCGCCCAATGCGGCGATGTTTTCGTTTAATTCGGCGTTTGGCGCTTGCGAAACCTGCCGGGGCTTTGGGCGCGTGATCGGTGTCGATTGGGGCCTGGTGATCCCTGATCACCGTAAAACACTGCGCTCCGGCGCCATCAAGCCCATCACCACGCCGGCCTGGGCCGAGTGTCAAGACGATTTGCTCAAACACGCTGGCAACCACGGTGTGCCGCGCGATACGGCCTGGAGCCAGCTCTCGAGCGCGCACCGCGATTGGGTGATCAACGGCGACCCTGATTGGAAGGGCAACTGGAACAAGCAGTGGTATGGCATCAAGCGCTTCTTCGAATACCTCGAAAGCAAGGCCTACAAGATGCATATCCGCGTGCTGCTGTCGAAATACCGCAGCTACACGCCTTGCACCGCATGCGGTGGCGCGCGGCTCAAACTCGAATCTTTGCTGTGGCGTCTGGGCTCGAAGGCCGATGCCGATGCGGTGCTGTCGCCCGACAAGCGTTTTATGCCGCCGGGTGTGGCGTGGGCACCTGATCAGCTCGCCGCACTGCCCGGTTTGTGTTTGCATGATTTGATGCTGCTGCCCATTGAGCGCCTGCACCTGTTTTTTAACCGCATCACACTGCCCAGCGCATTGCACGATGAGGCGCTCAAACTGCTGCTGGGTGAGATCAACACGCGGCTGCGCTATTTGTGCGATGTGGGCCTGGGCTACCTCACGCTCGATCGCCAGAGCCGCACGCTCAGTGGCGGCGAGGTGCAGCGCATCAATCTCACCACGGCGCTGGGCACATCGTTGGTGAACACGCTGTTTGTGCTCGATGAGCCCAGCATCGGCCTGCACCCGCGCGATATGCATCGCATCAACGAGGCCATGCTGCGCTTGCGCGATGCGGGCAACACGCTGGTGGTGGTGGAGCACGATCCCGCCGTGATGCTGATGGCTGATCGCGTGATTGATATGGGCCCCGGCCCCGGCAGCCAGGGCGGACGCATCGTGTTCGATGGCACGCCTGAGGATTTGATGCGCGCCGAAACGCTCACGGGCGCGTATCTCGGTGCCAAGCGCCAGATCGGCCTGGGCTTTCGTCGGCTGGTGAATGACAGCACGCCGCGCCTCGTGCTTGAAGGCGTGCGCGAGCACAACATCAAAAACCTCAACGTTGAGTTTCCGTTGCAGCGGCTGGTGTGCGTTACGGGGGTGTCGGGCTCGGGCAAATCCACCCTGATGCAGGATGTGCTCTACCCCGCGCTGGCGCGCCACTTTGGCCATGCCACCGAAGCGCCAGGCGCGCACGATCGCCTGTTGGGTGCCGATTGGCTGGCCGATGCGGTGTTCGTCGATCAATCGCCCATCGGAAAAACGGCGCGCTCGAATCCCGCAAGTTATGTGGGTGCGTTCGATACCCTTCGTGCGCTGTTTGCCGCTGCACCGTTGGCCAAAGAGCGCAACTATGGCGCGGGTATGTTCAGCTTCAATGCGGGCGATGGACGCTGCCCCACTTGTGGCGGCTCGGGCTTCGAGCACGTGGAGATGCAGTTTTTGTCGGATGTGTATTTGCGCTGCCCCGATTGCGATGGCACGCGCTTTCGGCCCGAGATCCGCGAGGTTGCCATCGAGCGTTTTGGCCGGCGGCTGAATGTTGCCGACGTGCTCGAGCTCACGGTAGGCGATGCGTTGCGCCTGTTTGCCGACGATCGCGAGGTGGGCCGCGCGCTGCAGCCCATCGCCGATGTGGGGCTCGATTACCTCAAGCTGGGCCAGCCTGTGCCCACACTGTCGGGCGGCGAGGCGCAACGCCTCAAGCTTGCGGGCTTTTTGGCTGAGGCGGCCAAGAGCGGTTCGTCGAGTGGGCAAAGCGTGGCCAAGAAGGGCACGCTGTTTTTGTTTGATGAGCCCACCACCGGCCTGCATTTTGACGACATCGCCAAGCTGATGCGCGCCATGCGCAAGCTGCTCGATGCGGGCCACTCGATCATCGTGATCGAGCACAACCTCGATGTGATTCGAGCGTCTGATTGGCTCATCGATCTGGGGCCTGATGGGGGCGACGCGGGCGGCGAGCTGGTGTGTGTAGGCGCGCCCGATGACGTTAAAGCCCACGCCGGCTCGCACACCGGCACCGCATTGCGTGAGTACGAAGCCGCGCTGGGGCTGGGCGCTGCGGTGGCCGAAGAGGGGCAGCCGCTGCAGACCCTCGTGCGCCAGCGCCGTGCAGCCGCTGCCATGCGCGAAGGTGCCGATGCCATCGAGGTTATCAACGCGCATGAGCACAACCTGCAGGGCTTGAGCGTTGAGATTCCGCGCGGCAAATTCAACGTGATCACGGGTGTGTCGGGCTCGGGCAAATCCACCCTGGCTTTCGATATCGTGTTCAACGAAGGCCAGCGCCGCTATCTCGAATCGCTCAACGCTTATGCGCGCAGCATCGTGCAGCCGGCGGGTCGGCCTGAGGTGGATGCGGTGTATGGCATTCCGCCCACCGTGGCGATTGAGCAGCGTTTGAGCCGGGGGGGGCGTAAAAGCACGGTGGCGACAACCACCGAGATCTATCACTTTTTGCGCCTGCTCTACGTGAAGCTGGGCACGCAGTATTGCCCGCATTGCGCGGCGAGCAGCCCGGCTGCAGCCAACCCCTTGGCCGATCCTGCCATCGGCATGGTGGCCGTGCAGCCGCAAACACCCGAATCGATTGCGGCGCAGTTGATGCGCGAATACCGCGGCCAGCATGTGGGCCTGCTCGCGCCGCTGGTGGTGAATCGCAAGGGCGTCTACACCGATCTCGCCAAGTGGGCGGCGGCGCGTGGGCACACGCACTTGCGCGTTGATGGCGAGTTTGTGCCCACAGCGGGCTGGGGCACGGCCAGCGGGCCCAGGCTGGATCGCTTTAAAGAGCACACCATTGAGCTGCCGGTGGGCGATCTGCACCTGCACCCCGAGAACGAAAGCGCATTGCGCGAGCTGTTGGCCAAAACGCTTGAGCATGGCAAGGGCGTGCTGCACCTGCTGGCGCCCCTCGACGGCCTGGAGGGCGCGATGGCGCAGGTGGGCGACACCACCGTGCGCTCCACTGCGCGTATTGGCCGCGTGCGCGTGTTCTCAACCAAACGCGCTTGCCCGAGTTGCGGCCACAGCTTTGCCGAGCTTGATCCGCGCCTGTTTTCATACAACAGCAAACACGGCTGGTGCCCCGATTGCGTGGGCACGGGGCTGGCGCTCACACGCGAGCAGCGCAAGGCGCTCGATGATTCGGTGCTCGACAAAGAAAAAGGCCGCGAGCAGACCTTTGCCGAGCCCGAAGTTGATGATGTGGGCGATGCCGCATGCGGCAGCTGCCACGGCGCACGGCTCAGCGCCGTGTCGCTGGCGGTGCGCTTTCGTGGCGAATCGATTGCGCAGATGGCCGCGCGATCTGTGCAAGAGGCGCGTCGCTGGGTCGATAAGCTCAAGCTCGATGGCCGTGAGGCCGCCATTGCCCGCGATGTGGTGGCCGAGATCAAGAGCCGGTTGGCCTTTTTGGATCAGGTGGGCCTGGGCTACCTCACGCTCGACCGCAGCGCCCCCACGCTCAGTGGCGGCGAGGCGCAGCGCATTCGGCTGGCCGCGCAACTTGGCAGCAATCTGCAGGGCGTGTGCTACGTGCTCGACGAACCCACCATCGGCCTGCACCCGCGCGATAACCGCATCTTGCTTGATGCGCTGGCCACGCTGGGCCAGCAGGGCAACACGCTGATCGTGGTTGAGCACGATGAAGACACCATCCGCCGCGCCGATCACATCATCGATATCGGCCCCGGCGCAGGCCGCCGTGGCGGGTGCGTGATTGCGCAAGGCAGCGCTGCCGAGCTGGCCGCCGAGCCCGAATCACTCACCGGGCGTTTTTTGTTGCACCCCATCGTTCACCCCATTCAACCGCGTCGCAACGTTGCGGCCAACGGCCCGGCCATCACGGTGCGCGGTGCTTCGCTGCACAACTTGCGCGCGCTCGATGTGCGTGTGCCGCTGCATCACCTCGTGGCGGTAACGGGCGTGTCGGGCTCAGGCAAATCCACCTTGGCACGTGATGTGCTGCTGGCCAACGTGCAGGCCGCGCTCAACAAAAAAACCGCCAGCAAAAGCCAAGAGGGCGTGCTGTGGGCGGGCTGCGAAGCGCTCGAAGGCTGGGGCAGCGTAGACCGCGTTCTCGAAGTCGATCAAACGCCCATCGGCAAAACGCCGCGTTCGTGTCCGGCCACCTACATCGGTTTTTGGGATGCGATTCGCAAGCTGTTTGCCGAAACGCTCGAAGCCAGGGCGCGCGGTTTTGCTGCGGGGCGCTTCAGCTTCAACACCGGCGCGGGGCGCTGCCCGGCGTGCGAAGGCCAGGGCATGCGCACCATCGAGATGGCTTTTCTGCCCGATGTAAAAGTGCCATGCGATCTGTGCCACGGCCAGCGCTTCAACCCCGAAACGCTGGCGGTTACGTGGCGCGGCCAAAGCATCGGCGCGGTGCTCAACATGGAGGTCGATGAGGCGGTGGAGTTCTTTGCCTCGATGCCCGCTATCGCCCATCCGCTCAAACTGCTGCAAGACGTTGGCCTGGGCTACCTCACCCTCGGCCAGCCCTCACCCACCTTGAGTGGCGGCGAGGCGCAGCGCATCAAGCTCGTTACCGAGTTGAGCAAAGTGCGCGACGACGTGACGCGGCGCGGCCAGAAACCGCCGCACACGCTCTATGTGCTCGATGAGCCCACGGTGGGCCTGCACATGGCCGATGTCGAACGCCTGATTCGCGTGCTGCACCGGCTGGTGGATGGCGGCCACAGCGTGGTGGTGATCGAGCACGATCTCGATGTGATTGCCGAGGCCGATTGGGTGATCGATCTTGGGCCCGAAGGGGGATCAGGCGGTGGCTGCGTGGTGGCCGAGGGCGCACCCGATGGCGTGGTGGCGAGCAGCACGCACACGGGCGCGGCGTTGCGGCCAGTGTTGGCCCGCTGAGCGGTTCAGGGCGTGGCGGGGTGGGCCACCACCAGCGCCATCAACAGCAAGCCTTGCGCCGTGGCATGAAAATCGGGCGCGGCTTCTTCGGCGGACAGCGCCGTGCCGGGCAGGCCCATTGATGCAGCAAAGTCGCCCAGCAGCAGCTTCACTGATCGAATGCCGGGCCAGCCGCCATCGGCCTGTTGGGCCTGGATCACGCGGCGCAGCCACACCGGGCGCACGCGCTGCGCCTGCCCGGTGTCGATCAGCATCAGCACGCGCTGAATATAGGCATCACGCAGGCGTGGATCCCACCGCAGCTGGGTTTCGATGTCGTCTTGCGTGGTGGCAATGGCCGGGGCAAGGCGCTCGGCTGGGCCGCACTGGCGCTCGCGCATCATCCACAGGGCCATGAGCTGGTGCGTTGAGCACGTGGCATCGCCGCGCATCGCGCGGGGCAGGGCCGGGGCGCAGTAGTGCGGCGCCAATTGCTGGGTGATGTCGTCGTCTTGCCCCAGCGTGGCATCGCACGTGATGGCATAGATGAAAAAGCGCTGATAGGCCTCGAGGTTATCGAGCGAGCGCAGCGTGAGCGGGGCGGTGGATTCGGCGTGTAGCCAGCGCTGCCATACATCGGTGCGGCCACGTTGGTAATAACGTTCGTAATACGTGGCATACAGCCGGGCCAGATCGGGGTTGTGGGTGATCTCGGCGGCGCGGCGCACCATGCGCCACAGTGCCTGATTGCCATCGCCCAGCACCTCGGCTTCGTGGGTTTTCATCCAGCCAATGGCAGCGTTCAGGCTGGCTTGGGCTTCGGCGCGCGTAACCGGCGCTTGTTCGCGGCTGAAGTAGGTGGCCAGCCCCAAGGCCGAGGCCACAGCCAGCGTCAGCAGGGCGATCAGGGTGAGCAGGATCCGTTGAGCGGTGCGCATATCGAGGCGTGTCAAAGCAAAAAAAGAGGGATGCGGCGCTGCGCAGTGTGCGCTGCGATCATGACACGGCGTAGGGCAGCCAGGCTCCGGCAAGCATGGCGGCAAGGCCCACGCTCATTCGTGCGCCATAAGCGGGGCCGCCCAGCAGCCAGGCTCCGACCCATTTGCTGATGGTGTTGGCGCTCAGGGCCAGCAGCATGGGCAGGCGCACATCCAACAGGCCCGCTGGGTTGGGGGATCCGGCCAGCGTGAACACCGAGGCGCAGGCGGCGTGCACATCGGCAAAGCCCGCCACGGCTGCGCCCAGGCCCGCCACCGTGCTGCCGGCGTGTTGATTGAGCCAGGCCATCACCGTGGCTGTGCCCGACAGCAGCAGCGCAAAGCCCACTGATTTGCGAAAGCTGAAAACGATGGTGCTGTCTTCGGCGGGCACGCTCGATAGCCGCGCCTGCCACAGGCTCCAGCCGGCAGCCGCCACGGTGGCCAGCCCCGCCCCCAGCAGCGATGGGGCGATGCCCGACAGCACGGCAGGGCGCACAGCCACAGCCACCAACGCCAATTGCAAGATCGTGGCCATGTTCGATGCCATGGCGCCGGCCACGCAGGCGGGGCGGTGTTCGGGGGCGTGGCGCGCGCGGGCGCCCATCGAGGCAATGGTGGCCGTGCTCGATACGAATCCCGAAACCAAACCCGATAGCGCCAACCCCAAGCGTGGCCCCACCAGGCGCAGCGCCACATGCCCGGCAGCCTGCAGTGCCATCAGCAGAACGGCCAAGCGCCAGAGCTTGCGCGGCTCGAGGCCGGCCCAATCGGGCAGGGCGTGGTCCGGCATCATCGGCAAGATCACCAGGGCCGAACCCGCCAGCACGAGCGCACTGTGCACCTCTTCGGTGGTGAGCACGCGGGTTGAAAAACGATGCAGACGCGAGCGGGCCGCAAGCAAGCCGGTAACCACCACCGCCACACCCGCCGCAATTTGCGGGTGTTCGACAGCCGTAACGCCGATCACATAGGTGATGAACAGCGACAACTCGGTAACGATGCCGGGATCGCGGGCACGGCTGTGGCTGCGCCAGTAGCCTGCACCGGCCAGCAGCACCACCAGCAGCGCGCCGATGGCAATGAGCCCGGGTTGCGCGGTGAGTTGAGCCAGTGCGCCGATGAGCGCGGTGAGCCCAAAGGTGCGCACGCCGGCGATGTCGGCCTGCACGCCTCGGCCTTTGCGGCGCTCGCGCTCGATGCCGATCAGCAGGCCGCTGCCCAGCGCGGCGGCCAGCCCCACCCATGCCGGGGATGCAATCGAGGCCATCACCCCAACTGCTGCGCCAGCGCGGCAAAGGCGGCGAGCTGATCAGCCGGCAGCTGCAGCGGTGCAGGGTGGCGTGCGGCCTGCAGGGTGTCGGTGATCGATGCGATCAGGCGCTGTGCATCGGCCTCGCGCGGCAGCACGGGCCCGGCAAACAGCACGTGCCCGGCATGCGCCACGAGCAGCGTCGGGAAGGTTTCGACATCGATATCCCCGATGGCCTCGGCCTCGTCTTCGATGTCGATCCAGCGCCAGCGATGTTGCGGCAGTTGTCGGCGCAGCGCATCAAACGGCGCGCGGTAATCGCGGCAGGTGCCACACCAGGCGGCGCACAGGCAGACGATATCGAGCGAAACCGGCGCGGGCGTCATTGATGAAGGGCGCAGGCAGGATCAGAGCTGGCCATAAGAGTGCAGCCCCGAGAGAAACATGTTTACTCCCAGGAAGGCAAAGGTCGTCACCAGCAGCCCCACCAGAGCCCACCACGAAGCCGTGGCGCCGCGCAGGCCTTTCATGAGCCGCATGTGCAGCCACGCGGCGTAGTTGAGCCACACGATCAAAGCCCAGGTTTCTTTGGGATCCCAGCTCCAGTAGCCGCCCCAGGCCTCAGCGGCCCACAGGGCGCCCAAAATGGTGGCAATGGTGAAGAAGGCAAAGCCCACGGCGATGGCCTTGTACATCACATCATCAAGCACCTCAACGGGCGGCAGCCGCTGCGCCAGCGGGCCGCGCGCCAGCACGCACAGCGCAAAAAACGCCGTGAGCCCACCGGCCAGGCTCGCTGCCGAGCGCAGTGCTTGTGCCGTTTCGGGCTGCACATTGCCCAGCTCCCAAAAAGCCAGCAGCACGAGGGTGAGCGCGCCGGGCACACCGATCAGGCCGATGAGCAGGGCACGGGCATCCGATGTTTTGATCAGATAGGCCAAGGCCACCATGGCCGCCAGCGAGAACGTGCCGTAGCCCACAAAGTTGGCCGGCACATGCACTTTCATCCACCAACTCTGCAGCGCCGGCACCAGCGGCTGGATGGTGTCGGCAGAGCGCGCCACCGCATACCACAGCAAAAAACCCACCGCCGCGCTCACCACCAGCATCACAAACGCGCCCAGGCTGCGCATGCTGGCCGCACGCTCAATGAAGCGCTCTTCGTAATACAGATAAAACAGCGTCGTGAGCCAGCAAAACAGCACGAACACCTCATACAAATTGCTCACCGGGATGTGGCCGATATCGTGCCCGATCTGGTGGCTCTCAAACCAGCGCACCAGCGTGCCCGTGAGTGCCATGAACACGCCCGCCCAGGCGATGCGCCGCCCCAGTTTGGGGGCTGTGGCCGAGGTGCCGCCCGCCAGCAGCCCGATCCAATAAAACAGCGTGCTCATCCACAACAGCACGCCCATCCACAAAATGGCACTTTGGCTCGATAAAAAATATTTGAGCCAAAACACCTGCTCGGCCTGAGCCAGATCGACACCAAAGCCGTCCATCTTGCGGCTGTAGAGCGCAACCGCCAGCAGGGTGGCGCCGGCCACACCGAGCATCAGCGTGCGCAGCGGCGCCCACAGCCAGCCCAAGGCGATGAGCATGGGCGCCGAACACGCCAAGATCGCGGCCTCGTAGCCATCCATCGCGTGGCCGAAGCGCGAAAAACCGAGCCCCACGCCGCCCAGCACCAGGGTGGCAAAGCACCAATCGTAGGCCGTGCGGGCGCGCGTCAGGCGGCCCAGGCCGGCGAGGGTTGAGGGCGGGGCAAACGTGGTGGTGTTCATGTGGGCTCCACGGCGTTGGCAGGGTTGAGCAAAGCGGTTTTGAGGCGTTCGAATTCTTGATCGGTATCGAGTGTCTGGCGGTTGCTCGAATACGCCATGCGGATGGCCACACCACCCGCCTCGGCAGGTTGCAGCCACACCCACAGACGACGCTCGCGAATGTAGAGCATCGCAAACACGCCCACCGTGAGCAACAGGCACCCCAGATACACCACACTCTGCCCCGGAGCCTTGGCCACTTGGAAAACGCTGGCCTGCACCTGCTCAAAGCGGTCGAGCTCAAGCCACACTGGCGAGCCATAAAAAAATGCGTCCGACAGCGACAGCACCGCCACTGCCATGAAGCGGCGGCTGGCCTCATCCGTGGGCCGTGGCGCCAGCCCCGCCGTTTCGCGGCTGACGTTGAGCAGCTCGAACAAAGTGCCGTTGAGCAAACGAATCAGCATCTCAGATGCCCGCTCACGCTCAGCGGCGGGCACATTGGCTTCGACGTAATCCGACAGCCCCTGCAGCCCCCCGATGGCCGAGGCCTGAGGGCGGGCTGCCGTGGCCCCGGCAAACAGGTTTAGGGCATGCTGCGCCGACCCCGTGAGCGCCGGGATCAGATCGGGCCGACCTTCGGGCAGCGCACGCGCCACATAACGCCTCACGGCCTCGGCGCGCTGGGCCGGATCGAGCAGTGCCCCACGCATGCGCAGCCACGATGCCGCGCTGTCGTTCTCATCTGCCGGAATGCGCAAAAACCGCATCGGCTCAGACGGTGATTCGCGCATACCGGCCAGCAACACCCGGGCGCCCTCAAGCTCGACGGGCAGCATGTAGTTTTGAAACTCGCGCGCCTGCCCCGAGGCATCGCGCAGCTTGAAGCTGAACGAAGGCCCCACATTGCGCAGGTTGGCGCGCTCGCCGGCCTTGTCGCCCGAGCCCAGGTGTTCGTTCAGCTTTGAGGCCAGATCCACCCGACGCACATCGGTGCTGGCTGCATCTGCCGGTGCGCCCAGGTTCTCGACGTTGATCACCCGCAGATCTGTCAACTCCAGCCGCAGCGGCTGCCCGCCGGTGAGCTCAGCCGGCAGCGGTTGAGCGCGGCCCACCGCCCCTTGCAGCGCGATCGGCTCGCCACCGCCCAGTGGTGTCGCCCGCAGCGCCAGCCGCGAGCCGCCATCTTCAAAACTCGATTGATAAATCGCCACGCCCTTGTGAATCAGCGGGTGGTTCACCTGCACCGTGCGGCTCAACGTTTGGCCCGATGCGTGATCGTGGATCACCACCTCAGAGGCAAACAGCTTGGGCATGCCCGTGTCGTAATACTCGACCTTGAATTTTTTGAGCTCCACATCGAACGGCAGCGGTTGCAGCAGCGTGCCGCTGGGCAGATCGATCATGGCCAGACTGGCCCGCGTGCCCTCGGCCACCGAAAGATTGCCGCGAAACGCCGGGTTGGCCGCGCTCAACAACTGCTTGGGGTTGCGCGGATCGAGCGGCCCGCTTGCCACCGGCTCAAGCCCTTGCGTCCAAATCTGGATGCGTGCCAGCAAATCGCCATCCAGCAAACCGCCCAGGCACACCAGCACGATGGCTGCGTGCGCCGCGATATAGCCGATTTTGTTGGCCGCCCCCTTTTTGGCGGCGAGCATCACCCCGTTGCTGCGCGATTGCGCCCGCACACGCCAGCCTTGCTGTGCCAGGGCTGCGCCCAGATGGGCCGGCGCGGCATCGATCGATTGCGCCAACGCGCCTTCGGCCTTGTGATGAAACGCCAGCAGGCTTTGCTCGCGGATGTTTTCTTTGAACGTGCGCAGATCGGCCAGGATCTTGGGCGTGTTACGCGCGATGCACAGGCTGGTGGACACCACCAAAAAAGCCAGGATCAGCAAAAACCACCACGAGCTGTACACCGCATACAAGCCCAGCCGGCCAAACAGCGGCGCCCAGAACGGGCCGAACTGATTCACGTAATTCGACGCCGGCTGGCCTTGTTGCACCACGGTGCCGATCACCGAAGCGATGCAAATCACCGTAAGCAGCGCGATGGCAAAGCGCATCGACGACAGCAACTCGGTGGCATCGCGCATCCGGCGCGATTGCGGTGCAGAAGACGGAGCAACACTCATGGGCAAACGGGCAGGGCGCAGAAAAAACGATAACGGCGGCGCAACCGGGCGGTTGCCGGCGCGTGCAAGCCCGAAACAACGAAGGGCGGGATCCTCTTGCGGAGCCCGCCCTTGCAATGATTCATGGCAGCGACATCATCATCGCGCAAGCCGAATAACCCGCTCGCGCCGATGGGCGATCAGCGCAGGCCGGCAATGTAATCCGCCAGGGCGGCAATTTCTTTGTCGGACAAACGCGCGGCCACACCCACCATCTGCGCATTGTTGTTGCGCGGCGGCGTGGCCGAGTTGGTGGCTGCCGTGCTGAAGCCCACGGCGCGGAAAGCGTTGAGCTGAGCCGTGATGTATTCGGCATGCTGGCCCGCCAGCCGCGGATACTGCGACGGCATCCCGGCACCCGCCGGGCCATGGCAGCCCGAGCATGCCGGCACTTTGGTGTCGGCCACACCGCCGCGGTAGATCTTCTCGCCCAGCGTCACCAGATCTTTGTCTTTCGAGGCGCCGCCGGTTGATTTTTTGCTGGCGTAAAACGCTGCAATGTCGAGCATCTGCTCATCGCTCAGGGCGGCGGCCATGCCATTCATGATGGCGTTTTGGCGCTTGCCCGATTTGAACTCAACCAGTTGCTTAACGATGTACTGCGGGATCTGGCCCTGAAGGTCGGGGAAGGTCGGCGCGCCGTGTGAACCATCGGCCGAGTGGCACGAGATGCACATCTGAGCGGCGGTTTCGCCTTTTTTGATATCGCCCCGAACGACTTTGGCATCTGAGGCCAGCGCGGGCCCGGACGCCAAAACAGCCGCCACGGCGGCACAGAGCATCGAAGTGTTCAGCAAGCTGGCAACAGGGGCAAAGAGCTTCATGGGATTGAGCGACGAGTGGTGAAAAAAGGCTGCGGCTGCAAGAGATTGGCTGCGCAAGTCGCAAAACCCCGCCATCTTACATGGCCCCCTCGGGCAGCGGGGATGAACCCCCAAGCAAAACTTGAGCTTGATCAGTGCCATGGGCCAAGCGGCCAAGAGATGTGTGCGTTCTTGACTCTCTACAATGACGCATGCCCGATACCCCTCTATCAACAGCCGGCGTGGCGGCCGCTCTCGACGCCAAATCGGCGCTGGCCTGGGCGCACACGGCGCGGTTTCTCACCACTGCTGCCGAGTTGCACCACCTGCCGCCGAGCCCCTTGCCCGAGATCGCTTTTGTGGGGCGATCCAACGCCGGCAAATCGACCGCCATCAACACGTTGGCACAGACGCGGCGGCTGGCCTTTGCCTCGAAAACACCGGGGCGCACGCAGCACATCAACCTCTTTGCCCTGGGCCCGCGCGATGCTGCCGATGCCCTGTGGGCCGATCTGCCTGGCTACGGATACGCGGCGGTGCCGCAGGCCGCCAAGCAGCGCTGGCAGCGGGTGATGGCGCGCTATCTTGAAGTGCGGCGCAATCTGGCGGGCGTGGTGATGATGATCGACGCCCGCCTGGGGTTTACCGATATCGATCGACAGCTGCTGGCTTTTGTGGCGCCACGGGTGGGCACGGGCGAGGTGAAGTTGCTGGTGTTGCTCACCAAGGCCGACAAGCTCTCGCGTGCCGAGGGCGCGCGGGCGGCGGCAGCAGCGCAAGCGGTGTTGGGTGAGCTCACCACCGAGCATGCCGATGTGGGGTTGTGTTTGTTTTCGGCGCTCAATAAAACGGGGCTGGATGATGTGGCGCTGGCTTTGCGCGAGTGGGTGCTGTCGACGCCGGTGATCGATATGCCGGCAGGGTTTGAGGCGCCAGCCGACATCTCAGCGCACGACGACGCCGAGCAGCCCGAGTAATCAGGGGCGGCCCACTACCAGCATCAGGCTGCTGCCCACGTTGGGGGCGTAGCCGGTGGCAAGGTAAACCGGGCCCAGCGCGGTGTCGGCGCCCAAATAAAGGCTCAGGCTGTTGCGCAAGTGGGTGGGCGAGATCTCGGTGCGGCTGGCCCAGGCGTTGCCGGCTTCGAGCGCGCCGCCCATAAAGTAGGCGCGAGCAAAGGCCGGGGTGGATAGCCGGGCGTAATAGCCCAGCCGGGTGTAGAGCATGTTGTTGCCACCGATCTGGTTGCGCGCGTAGCCCGAAAGTTGCTGAAAGCCGCCGAGGCTGAAATAGCCTTGCCCGGGTGCGGTGTGTTGGCTCGACAGGCCGAGGCGGGTGTTGACGTCCCAGGTGTGGCGCCCCGAGGTGTAGACGGCGGTGGCATCGAGCCAGCCGCGTGCGAACACGGGTTTGTCGCGCAGGGTGTCGTTGTAGGCGTCGCCCAGCACGCCGTGTTGCCCTTCGAGCACGATGCGCCAGCCGTGCTGCGGAAAATAGGCGTAATCGAGCTGATCAAACACGGCCCTCAGCCGTACGCCGGTTTCGTGCACTCGCTGGGTGGTGGTGGGGCCTCGGTAGTGGGCCGAGAGCAGATCGGGTGCATCGCGGCGGCGGTTTTGGTAGGCCCCCAGGCGCACCTCGCCGAGTTCGCGCCAGGCGGTGCCGAGGTCGAAGCCCAGGTTGGTGGTGCTGCGGCTGATTTCGCCAACGGTTTCGTTGCCGTCGTAAATCTTGATTTGTTCGCCCGAGATGGCGCCGTAGGCCGATACAAAGGGGCGCAAGCCGAAGGCGTAGACGTGATCGGTCGGGCGATACAGCTCGCTGAACCAGCGCGGCTGCGAGCCCAGACGCACGGCGTTGCGCCACTCGCTGCCGTTGGCGTCGAGCCAGTGGCGGTTGTGGGTGAGCTTGATGTTGAATTTGTTGGAGCCGCGTGTGTCGGTGGCCAGATCCAGCCCGATGTAGATGTAGTTGGGCCCCCAGTTTTTTTCTTCGAGCTCGAACACCAGGCCTTCTTGCCCATCAGCCTCACGCACCAGGCGGTAATCGGCGCGCATGTAATCCCCCGTGGCGGCAAGCCGGCGGGCGTCGCGCACGGTGCGGGCTTCATCAAAGCGTTGGCCGGGGCGTGATTCGAGCAGCGTCTCTTGTTGCTCGGGGTGGGTGTCTTGGGTGCCCTCAAAACGCACGAAAGCCAGCGTGGGGGCCGGGGTGTCGGGCGGATGGCGCGTGGCGCGCCAGCTGGCGTAGTGCTCAACCGGCAGCGCCAGTGGGGCGAGCCGGAAGGCAAAGGCCTCGGCCTGCAGCCGGCCCAGCGTAATGAAATCTCGGGCGCGGTTGAAATCTGCCGAGGTGAGGCCTTCGAGCTTGGGGGCGATCAGCACATCGTTGGGTTTGAGCGTGTTCAGGCTGCGCTGCACGTTTTGCTCGGTGAGGATGTTGATCATTTGCGCGGTGACGCCCGTGAACGAGTTGAGCGTTTCGCGTCCGCCGATGGGGGTGCCGATGTTGACGGCGATGATCACGTCTACGCCCATGCTGCGGGCCACGTCGATGGGCAGGTTGTCGACGAGGCCGCCATCGCCCAGCACGCGGCCATTGATTTCGGTGGGCGCAAACACGCCGGGCACCGACATGCTTGAGCGCAATGCCATGGCCAGATCGCCCTCTTTGAGGATCACCGGGGCGCCGGTTTCCATATCGGTGGCCACGGCGCGAAACGGGATCGGCAGGCGATCGAACTCGGCCACATGGCGCACAGGCAGGGTGTAGTGGCGCAGCAGCAGTTCGAGTTTGCGGCTCGACACCGGCCCCAGCGGGGCGTGGAACTCACCTTCGCGCAGCCCCATCTCGATCAGCGGCGAGGTTTCGAAATCCTGCTCTTTGCGACGCTGCGATAGCTCGGTGCGCTCGACACGGCTGGCAAACATGTCGTCCCAGTTCACCTTGATCAGCTCGGCCTCGATTTGATCGGCGCTCATGCCGCTGGCATAGAGCCCGCCAATGATGGCGCCCATCGAGGTGCCGGCAATGGCGTCGATGGGGATGCGTTCGCGCTCGAGCACTTTGAGCACGCCCACATGCGACAGCCCGCGTGCGCCCCCGCCCGAGAGCACGAGGCCAATGCGGGGGCGGTGCGTGAGCGCCGGGGGCGATGCGGCGGCGTGCGCAGCAGAAGCTACGGTGAGGATCAGCACCAGCCAGGCGCAACGCAAAGAACGGCGCATCATGGCGCAGCAACTGGCGTGGCCGAGCGCTGGGCGATGTCGGCCAGCAGCGCATCAACGGCGCGCTCAACCACATTGCGGGGCTCGAGCGGCAGCGCCAGGCCTTCGAGGCACAGCCGCAGCAGCGCACGTTGTGTAAAAGCCTGCCCCTGCCCGGACGACGGGCCGCTGAATACCCATTGCGAGTGATCGTCGCTTTGCCAGATCAGCCGCAGCCGCAGCCAGCGGCCTTGAGCGCAGATGCGGCACCACGCACCCGGCATGGCCGTATCCAGCCAGGGGGTGACGCTGGCGGGGCGCACCTGATCGAGCAGCGCAGCGGGCACGGTGTCGAGCGAGGCGATGTCGAGCACGGTGTTGCTGCCGCTGCGTGTGCTGGCGGGGGCGTAGGCGGGCTCATCGCGCAGCCGCCGCATGATGTCTTCGGGGCTGGGCTCGCCAGGGGCTGCAGCCGGGTCGGCGCCGAGTGGGCGTGCCAGCAGCTCGTGGTGCCGCGCCATCAACGCCCCCAGCAGGGCATCGCGTTCGCCCTCGCCGATGCGGGTGTGGGCCATGCCCTCGCGCAACAGCCGCACCACTTTAGGAATGCGCTGCAGCAACTGGCTGCGCTCGCTCACCGAGTGCGGCGGTATCAGCGTTTGCACCAGCAAATCGATGGCATCGAGAAACGGCTGCGCACCGGCTTCGCCGTTTGTGGCTGCGCGCGTGGCCGCCGCCTGCACCCAAGGGCCATAGAGAAAGCGACGCAGATCGTCGTCCATCTCGACGCCCGCCAGCAACGCGACGATCTCTTGATGCACGATGGGGGCGATCTGGTTGCGCGCGGCAGCGAGGTGCAGCTTGTCGATTAACCCGCTGAGCAGACCGCGCTCAACACGCAACTGCTCATCGATCAGGTTGCGCACCTGCTGCAGCGCGTGCTCGTAGGTGTTCAGGCTGGCCTGTGGCTGCTGTGCAAGCGCCTCGAGTGGCAGATCGATGCCCACTAAAAAAGTGTGCAGCCGAGGGTCGTCCGCGTTGTCGTAGCCAATGGTGTGGCTGGCGATGGCATTGAGCAACTGCCAGGCCGGGTGTTGATAGTCGTCGAGCAGGCGTGGATCAGCCTGTGCCAGCTGCAACACGCCCGGCTGCAGTCGCGCCAGCACGTTGCGCACCTCGGGCAGCAGCCGAGCGTCGGCGAAGATCTTGTCGAACAGCTGCGCCAGCAGTGCTTGCGCACTCAAAGGGGCATGCGGGGTGTGCACCGCGTGCGCCGGCGAGCCTGCCTCTGCCGGATGCAGCTGCAGCAGCTCACCGCTCACGCGATCCCAGTGTCCGCCCTGCGGGCTGGTGTTGCCTGCAGCCACACCCGAGAGTGGGCCTGCCCGATGGCCGCGCCCGGCGGTGGTGCGCAGCTCATCAAACGCGCCGGGGCGGGTAACGTCAAAGCCCGAATGGGGCGGATCGGCCTCGCGCCCAGCCGAGGGGGCCTGCACCGCGCGATAGGCGGCCGGGCGCACGCCCCAGGCTTCGAGCTGTTTGAGCGCATCGCTATAAACCGCTTTGAGGCGCCGCGCCAACGGCTGGCTGATGGCCCGCATCAAGGCCAGCCGCGCCGGCCCGGGCAGCCCCAACGTCTGGATGCTGCTCCAGAGCGCGCGTGCAATCACCTCGGGGCGGATGGGGTTGGCATCGCTGCGCACGGCCGTATCGCCACGCAATGTTGAGGTGCGTGCCAGCAGCTCTTGCAGCTCAGCTTCGGATTGGTTCTCGGCAAGTTGGATCGCGCGCAGCACCTCGATATCTTGTTCGGCCTCATCGGCATCAACCAGCGACCAACTGTCGATATCGTTGCTCAGCGTACGGGCTGCATGCCCGCGCGCATCGCTCGCAGCCTCATCGATACGCACGCGCAACTCGATCACAAAACCATCGATCAACCGCCGCGAGGCGTCCTGCAACGCCGTTACCGCCTGCCCGACGGCTTCGCGCGGTTGCGACACCAGGGCCGGGTTGTGTCCGTCGAGCAGCGCCTGCAAGGCGTCTTGCGACACATCGCTCAACCAACGCGGCGCGTGGGTCAGTGCATCGTCGACAAAGCGTTGCAGGGGCGCTGGTGTGGGCATGCGGGGCGTGCAATCAAAAGGGCATCCTGACTGTAGCTGAAGCACAAAAAAAGAGCCGCAGGGTTGCTGCGGCTCTTTCGGCTGAGGATGAAAACTCAGGCGGGCAATTACATGTCCATGCCCATGCCACCCATGCCGCCGGGCATGCCGGCGGGGGCTGCTGCCTCATCCTTCGGGGCTTCGGCCACCATGCACTCGGTGGTCAGCATCAGGCCGGCCACCGAAGCGGCGTTTTGCAGCGCCGTGCGGGTCACCTTGGTTGGGTCGAGAATGCCCATCTCGATCATGTCGCCGTAGGTGTCGTTGGCGGCGTTAAAGCCATAGTTGCCTTTGCCAGCCACCACGGCGTTGACCACCACGCTCGGCTCGCCACCGGCGTTGGCCACGATCTCGCGCAGCGGCGCTTCGATGGCCTTGAGCACCAGCTTGATGCCGGCGT
>CAZUCW010000002.1:0-77162 GCA_964618825.1 uncultured Aquabacterium sp. | reverse complement strand
AAAGAAGGCTGCGCCCGGCACCATCCGCGCCGACTTCGCTGACAGCATCGATGCCAACGCCGTGCATGGCTCTGACGCGGCTGAAACGGCTGCGGTCGAAGTGGCCTTTTTCTTCCCGGGTATCAATATCTACTCGCGTTGATAGAACTCTGATCACGGCCAGCAGGCTGTGATCAGCGTCAAGACACATGAGCGCGGTCAACCTTCTCGATTTCGATCTGGACAGCTTGGCCGCGTTTTGCGAAAAGCTGGGTGAAAAGCGCTTCCGCGCCACCCAGCTTTTTCGTTGGATCCACCAAAAAGGCGCTTCTGATTTCGATCAGATGTCGGATCTGGCCAAGAGCCTGCGTGCCAAGCTGGCCGGGCAGGCTGAAATTCGCGCTCTGGGGCTGATCAGCGAACACGTTTCGCAAGACGGCACCGTCAAGTGGTTGTTTGATGTGGGTGCGGGCAACGCGGTCGAGACGGTGTTCATCCCCGAAGATGATCGGGGCACGTTGTGCATATCGTCGCAGGCGGGATGCGCGGTGGGGTGTCGTTTTTGCTCAACCGGGCACCAGGGCTTCAGCCGCAATCTCTCAAGTGGTGAGATCGTGGCACAGCTTTGGTATGCCGAGCATGCATTGCGCAAGCGCTTGGGCGTGGCCGCCGGCGATCGCGTGATCAGCAACGTGGTGATGATGGGCATGGGCGAGCCGCTGCAAAACTATGGTGCGCTTGTGCCGGCGTTGCGGGTGATGCTCGATGATCACGGCTACGGGCTGTCGCGGCGACGCGTTACGGTGTCGACATCGGGCGTGGTGCCGATGATTGATCGTCTGCGCGACGATTGTCCGGTGGCACTGGCCGTGTCGCTGCACGCTCCTAACGATGCATTGCGCGATGAGCTGGTGCCAATCAATCGTAAATATCCGATTGATGAGCTGCTCGATGCCTGTGTGCGTTATCTCGATAAGGCGCCGCGCGATTTCATCACCTTCGAATACTGCATGCTCGACGGCGTGAACGATAGCGATGAGCATGCTCGGCAGTTGATTGCGCTGGTGCGTGGCAGGGTGCCGTGCAAGTTCAATCTGATTCCGTTCAATCCGTTTGCGCAATCGGGCTTGCGGCGCTCGGGCCAGGCGCGTGTGCAGGCGTTTGCCAAAGTGTTGATCGACGCTGGTTTTGTCACCACTGTGCGCAAAACACGTGGCGACGATATTGATGCCGCCTGCGGCCAGTTGGCCGGCGAGGTGCAGGATCGCACCAATGCGCGCGAACGCATGCGCCGTGAGACGATCACCATCCACCCGACTTCGGGTTGATGATCTACTCAACTTCAAAACAGGAGTTCTCGCATGGTGTGCTTGGCGCAGTTGAGGGTGTTGATGCACCGGGCAGACTTTGCCGGGGCGCGTGGGTGGTTGTCGACCGTGCTGGTTGCTGTGGTGGTCGCCGCAGCAGGCTGTGGGCCGATGCCGACATCAACGGGCAAGGATCTCACCACGAATTCTGATGAGGCCTCGTTGGCCAAGCGCGCACGCATCCGCCTCGAGTTGGCTTCTGCGTATTTCAGCCAGGGCAAGCTGAAGACGGCGCTTGATGAAGTAAAGCAATCAATTGCGCTTGATCCGCGTGCGGCAGCAGCCTATAACCTGCGCGGCCTGATCTACGACGCAATGGCCGAAGACGATTTGGCCGAGGCGAGCTTTAAGCATGCGTTGTATCTTGATGCCAAGAGCGCCGACACCATGCACAACTACGGTTGGTATTTGTGTCAGCGCAAGCGTTTTAAAGAGGCTGACGCCCAGTTGTCGGCCGCTTTGGCGGTGCCCTCGTATCGTGGGCTGTCGCGCACGATGATGGTGCAGGGCGTGTGTCAGGTGCAGCAGGGGCAGCTCGATGTGGCCGAGAAAACGCTGATGCGTGCCTATGAGATCGATGCGGGCAATCCGACGATTGCTTTTCATTTGGCCAACACGATGTATCGCCAAGGTGCGTTTGAGCGTGCGCGTTTTTATGTGCAGCGTATCAATGCATCACAAGAGATGAGCAATGCCGAATCGCTGTGGCTGGCCACCAAGATCGAGCGCAAGCTGCACAACGCATCGGGCGAAAAAGAATTCGGCAATCAGTTGAAGGGACGTTTCCCGCAATCGCGCGAAGCGGCTGCTTACGAGGCGGGGCGTTTCGATGAGTGACGCGGGTGTGTCGACACCGGATCTCGATCAGGCCGGTATGTCCGCAGAGTCTTCTGCTGAGCACAGCGCGGGTGCGTTGCTGCGGCAGGCACGTGAGGCGGCAGGCTTGTCGCTCGAGGCGCTGGCACTGCAGATCAAGGTGGCGCAGCGCAAGCTCGAAGCGCTCGAATCTGATCGCTACGATGCGTTGCCCGACGCGGTGTTTGTGCGGGCGCTGGCGCAAACCGTGTGCCGTGCGCTGCGCGTTGATCCGGCCCCGGTGCTTGCGCGTCTGCCCGAGGCGCAGCGGGCCAGCAGCCTTGAAAACGTTACGCATGGGCTCAATCAGCCGTTTCAAGAACGTGGTAGCGCCGCAGCCCGCCTGTTTCATGGGGATTGGGAGCGGTTGTTGCGCCCCAGCGTGTTCGCACCGTTGATTCTGGTGGCAGGGGCAGCAGTGATCTATTTTTGGCCGCAGCACCCGCTTGGTGAGGCTCATGTGCCCAATCAGGCGCCGGTTGCATCGGCCGCAAATTCTGATCTGCCAGAGCGCAACGAGGTGCCGGGCATGCCGCCGCAATGGGCCAGCGATGCGTTGCCGTCGCCCGAGGTCGATGCATCGGCGCCTGCCGTGGTGCAGCCGGCATCGGCGGCGCTTGCAGCGTCAGAGCCGGCTTCGGTGCCTGATGTGTCGGCGGTGCTGATCCTGACAGCCCGCGAAGACTCATGGATCGAAGTGCGCGATGCCCAGGGGCGCTCGTTGTTGTCTCGGTTGTTGCGCGCGGGCGAGAGCGTGGGCCCTGAAGTTGATGCGCATTGGCAGCCGCCCTTGAGTCTGAAGATTGGCAATGCACAGGGCACGCAAATTCGGTTCAAGGGGCAGGTGGTGGATGTGCCGGCCAGTGCAGTGCGCGATAACGTGGCGCGGGTGGAGCTGAAGTGAATCGAATGGCAGACGATGCCGTGGCCCGCGAAGGGCGGGGTTGCCCGGACAGCGAGCCGCGCCCCATTGATGTGGCTGGTGTGGCGCCGCGCCGCTCGCGTCAGGCTCGTGTGGCCTGGGGTTCGCGTGTGGTTACCGTGGGTGGCGATGCCCCGGTGCGTATTCAATCCATGACAAACACCGACACGGTGGATGCCATTGCCACGGCCATTCAGGTGAAAGAGCTGGCGTTGGCGGGCTCTGAGATGGTGCGCATTACCGTGAACACGCCCGAGGCGGCGCAAGCCGTGCCTCAGGTGCGCGAACAGCTCGATCGCATGGGCATTGATGTGCCGCTGATTGGCGATTTCCACTACAACGGGCACCGCCTGCTCACCGAATATCCAGCTTGCGCCGAGGCATTGTCCAAATACCGCATCAACCCGGGCAATGTTGGCAAAGGCGACAAGCGCGACAAGCAATTCGCTCAGATGATCGAAGTGGCGCTGCGCCATGACAAACCCGTGCGCATTGGTGTTAATTGGGGCAGCCTTGATCAAGATTTGATGGCGGCCTTGATGGATGAGAACGGTCGGCGCACTCAGCCTTGGGATGCGCGGCAGGTGATGTACGAGGCGTTGGTGAGCTCGGCCACGCAATCGGCTGCAGCGGCGGTTGGGTTGGGGATGGATCCGGCGCAAATCATCATCAGCTGCAAAGTCAGCGGCGTGCAGGATCTCGTGAGCGTGTATCGAGCGCTGGCGCAGCGCTGCGATCATCCGCTGCACCTGGGGCTCACTGAGGCCGGTATGGGCACCAAGGGCACGGTGGCATCGACGGCAGCGCTGTCGCTGCTGCTGCAAGAGGGCATCGGCGACACCATCCGTGTATCGCTCACGCCTCAGCCAGGCGAGGCACGCACACAAGAGGTGGTGGTTGCTGCCGAGATTTTGCAGGCGCTGGGCATGCGGGCGTTTGTGCCCAGCGTGACGGCTTGCCCGGGCTGCGGTCGCACCACCAGCACGGTGTTTCAAGAGCTGGCCAAACAGATCGACGATCACTTGCGCGCCAGCATGCCTGTGTGGCGCAGCCGCTATCCGGGCGTTGAGGGCCTGAAAGTGGCTGTGATGGGTTGCATCGTCAACGGCCCAGGCGAGAGCAAGCATGCCGACATCGGCATCAGCCTGCCGGGCACGGGCGAGGCGCCGGCGGCGCCCGTGTTCATCGATGGCGAAAAAGCCTTGACCTTGCGCGGTGATGGCATTGCTGTCGAGTTTCAAAAAATCGTTGAAGACTATGTGGTGCGCCGCTTTGGCGGGGCGTCTTAATCTCACGGTCTGCGCGGCTTGTGTCGTGCGGGCTCGCTATTCGTATCCATCATGAGTGACAGCAAAAAGCCGCTGGCCGTTCGGGCCGTCAAGGGTATGAACGACATCCTCCCGCCCGATTCGGCCCGCTGGGAGTGGCTCGAAGACAAAGTGCGCGCGTTGATGCGGCGCTACGGCTATCAGAACATCCGCACCCCCATCGTCGAGCCGACGGCGCTTTTTGTGCGCGGTTTGGGTGAGGTGACCGACATCGTCGAAAAAGAGATGTATTCGTTTGAAGACTCGATGAACGGCGATCACCTGAGCTTGCGCCCCGAGAACACGGCGGGCGTGGTGCGTGCCACCATTGAGCACTCAATGCTCTACGACGGCGGCAAGCGGCTGTTTTATATCGGCCCGATGTTTCGCCATGAGCGTCCGCAAAAGGGGCGCTACCGCCAGTTTCATCAAGTGGGTGCTGAAGCGCTGGGTTTTGCGGGGCCGGATGTCGACGCCGAGTTGATCCTGATGTGCCGTGCGCTCTGGCAAGACCTTGGCCTCACGATTGGGCAAGACGTTCGGCTCGAACTCAACAGCCTCGGGCAGCCCAGCGAGCGTTTGGCGCACAGGCAGGCGCTCATTGCGCATTTCGAATCGCACGCCGATGTGCTCGATGAAGACGCGCGCCGTCGTCTGCACACCAACCCGCTGCGCATCCTCGATACCAAAAATCCCGCGATGCAGCCCATCGTTGAGGCGGCGCCCAAGTTGATGGATTTTCTGGGCGAGGCTTCGCTGCAGCATCTCAACGCGGTGCGTGCTGTGCTTGACGCTGCCGGGGTGCCCTACACGATCAACCCGCGCCTGGTGCGTGGCATGGATTACTACAACCTCACGGTGTTTGAGTGGATCACCGAGCGCCTGGGTTCGCAGGGCACCGTGTGCGGTGGTGGGCGCTACGACACTCTGATCGAGCAGCTGGGTGGCAAGCCTGCACCGGCGGTTGGTTGGGGGTTGGGTATCGAGCGGCTGTTGCTGCTGGTGCAAGAGGTGGGGCTGCAGCCGGCCCCCGTGGCGCCGCACGCCTATGCCATCGTGCCCAGCCATGCTGCGTTACCGGTGGTGATGCGCACGCTCGAAGCGCTGCGGGCCGAAGGGGTGGGCGTGCTGATGCATCCGAGCGGCCCCGATGGCCCATCGAGCATGAAATCGCAATTTAAAAAGGCCGACGCCAGCGGCGCGGCATTCGCGCTGGTGTTTGGCGAATCCGAGCTCGCGCAGGGCGTGGTGGCCGTTAAGCCGCTGCGTGGTGCGGGCGAGCAGATCCTGCAGCCGCTGGCCGAGGTATCCACCTGGGCCGCCAGCTTGCTGGCCCCATAATTCCGCCTTCCGGGCGCGCGTCGCTCCACACACATCACTCGTCGCATGGCCAACCATCTCGATCTCGAAGAACAAGAGCAGCTTGATCAGCTCAAAGATTTCTGGAAGCAATACGGCAACCTGATCACCTGGGTGCTCGTGCTTGCGCTCGGATCTTTCGTGGCCTACAACTGGTGGACAAAACACCAGGCCGAACAGGCGCTGCGTGCAGGCGTGCTCTACGACGAGCTTGATCAGGTGGCCGGGCAGGGTGATATCGACAAAGCCACGCGCGTGGCCAAAGATCTTGCCGACAATTTTGCGGGCACCACCTACGCCGCACAGGGCGGTTTGCTGATTGCCAAGCTCAGTGCTGAAAAAGGCAAAGCCGATGCTGCCCGTGGCCATCTCGAATGGGTGATTGCGCACGCCCCCGAAGCCGAATACCAAGCCATTGCACGCTTGCGTCTGGCAGGGTTGCTGCTTGATCAAAAAAAGTTTGATGAAGCGGCCAAGGTGCTGTCGGGTGAGTTTCCCAAAGAATTCGAAGCGCTTGTCGCTGATCGCAAAGGTGATCTGCTTCAGGCTCAGGGCAAAACAGCTGAAGCCATTACGGCTTATCAGCAGTCCTGGAAATCCTTTGATCGCGATGTGGCCTACCGCAACATCGTCACGATCAAGCTGACGGCCCTCGGTGCTGCGCCCGAAGAAGCCGCCTCTGAAGCTGGAGCTC
Organism: uncultured Aquabacterium sp.; assembly: GCA_964618825.1. GTDB lineage: Bacteria > Pseudomonadota > Gammaproteobacteria > Burkholderiales > Burkholderiaceae_C > Aquabacterium. Next base: position 70,679 of record CAZUCW010000002.1, on the reverse strand, counting down.
GCCCATGATCGCCTCGCATTGGGTTGGGCGCGCGTTGGTTTGCGCTGCCGTGATGCTGCTGGGGGGGTGTTCGTCGTCCGATAAGCCGACGCCGATGCCACTTGAAAATCTCAACACCTCAGCCTCAGCGCAACCTCTGTGGTCGGTGCGGTTGGGCAGCAATGTGGCGGCCACCTTGCGCATGGTGGTGGCCGATGGTTTGGTGATCACCGTTGATAACGATGGGCATGTATCGGCTCGCGAGCTGCTCTCGGGCAAAGAGCGCTGGCAGGGCCGAGTCGATGCCGACATCTCGGCCGGTGTCGGATCTGATGGGCGTTACGCCGCCGTGGTTACCAAGAAAAACGAGCTCATCGTGCTCGACAGTGGCTTGGTGAAGTGGCGCGCCGCGCTGCGCACTCAGGTGGTGACGCCGCCCCTCGTGGCGGGCGAGCGTGTGTTCGTGCAAGGTGTTGATCGGGCCGTGATGGCATTTGATGTGATCGACGGACGCAAGCTTTGGGCGTATCAGCGCCCGAGTGATCCATTGGCACTGACGCAGGCTGGCGTGTTGCAGCCGGTGGGCAACACGCTGTGGGTGGGCATTGGGGCACGGTTGGTTGCGCTTGATCCGGTGCGCGGAGTGGCTCGGCAAGATGTGAGCGTGGCCTCGCCGCGCGGGGGCAATGAAGTCGAACGCCTGGCTGATCTTGTGGGCCCTGCTGCGCGGCTGGGCAATGTGCTGTGCGCGCGTGCGTTTCAAACAGCCGTGGGGTGCGTCGACACATCGCAATCGGCGGGCGCCCTCTGGAGCAAAACCCAATCGGGCATCCAGGCGATCGCCATGGATGGCGATCTTGTCTACGGCGTCGATGCCAGCGATCGCATGGTGGCCTGGCGTCGCGATTCAGGCGATGTGGCCTGGCGTGCCGAGCAATTGCTGTATCGCGGCCTGAGTGCGCCAGCGGCCATGGCCGGCAACGTGGTGGTTGGCGATGCGCAAGGCTATGTGCATGTGCTTTCGGCACGCGATGGCCACACGGTTGCACGGCTCACCACCGATGGCAGTGCCATTGCCTCGCCGATGATTGCGGTGGGCAGCACATTGCTCGTGCTCACACGCGATGGCGCGCTTTACGCGTTCTCGTTGAACTGATCGGTCAGGCCGCCCATGAAACCCGTTCTGGCCCTCGTGGGCCGGCCCAACGTCGGCAAATCCACACTCTTCAATCGTCTCACCAAGAGCCGGGATGCCATCGTGGCCGATTACGCCGGTCTGACGCGTGATCGTCACTATGGCGATGGCCACATTGGCTCGACCGAGTTCATCGTTATCGACACCGGCGGCTTCGAGCCTGATTGCTCTGAGGGCATCTTTAAAGAGATGGCCAAGCAGACGCGGCAGGCCGTTGCCGAAGCCGATGCCGTGATCTTCGTGGTTGATGTTCGTGCGGGGCTTTCAGCGCAAGATCACGATATTGCCGGTTACTTGAGGTCGGTCAACAAAAAAGTCTTGCTGGCGGTCAACAAGGCCGAGGGCATGGCTGATTCGCCGCTCATTGCCGAGTTTTATGAACTCGGCATTGGCGAGCCGCACCCGATCTCATCGGCTCACGGCCAAGGTGTGCGCAGCCTCGTCGAGGCGGCTCTTGATGGCGTGGCCACCGACACCGCCGATGATGAGCTTGACGCTTGTGATGCTGATCGCCCGATTCGCGTGGCGGTGGCGGGGCGCCCCAATGTCGGCAAATCCACCCTGATCAACGCCTGGCTGGGCGAAGAACGCCTGGTGGCATTCGATATGCCCGGCACCACGCGTGATGCCATCCAGGTGCCGCTTGAACACGACGGGCAACGTTACGACATCATCGACACCGCCGGTTTGCGTCGCAAAGGGCGGGTATTTGAATCCATCGAAAAATTCTCGGTTGTTAAAACGCTGCAAGCCATTGCTGACGCCAACGTTGTGGTGCTGTTGATCGATGCCACCCAGGGGGTCAGTGATCAAGACGCACACATCGCCGGCTATATCCTCGATTCGGGGCGCGCCGTGGTGGTGGCTATCAACAAGTGGGATGCCATCGATTCGTATCAACGCCAGATGCTCGAGCGTTCGATTGAGCAGCGCCTGGCATTTTTGAAGTTTGCGCCGCAGCTGCACATCTCTGCGCTCAAACGTCAGGGGTTGGGGCCGCTCTGGAAAGCCATCTCGGCAGCCTGGGCCTCAGCCACGCGCAAGCTTCCAACGCCCGTGCTCACCCGCTTGGTGCAAGAGGCCGTGCAATACCAGCAACCCAAGCGCGCTGGCATGTTTCGCCCCAAACTGCGTTACGCCCACCAGGGTGGCCAGAATCCGCCCATCATCGTTATCCACGGCAACTCGCTTGAGCATGTGCCCGATGCCTATAAGCGGTATCTCGAAGCGCGTTTTCGCGAGCACTTCAAGTTGATCGGCACCCCGCTGCGCATCGAGATGCGCTCATCTCAAAACCCGTTTGATCATCGGGATAAAGACTGATCAGGCTGGGCCAGCGCAGCGCGGCGCAAAATCCGGCGCTGTGTTAAGGTGCATCCCCGTTCATCACTTTTCAACACGGAGCATATCGTGAGCAATAAAGGGCAACTCCTACAAGACCCGTTCCTCAACCTGCTGCGCAAAGAGCATGTGCCGGTCTCGATCTATCTGGTTAACGGCATCAAGCTGCAGGGCCACATTGAATCGTTCGATCAATACGTTGTTTTGCTGCGCAACACAGTTACCCAGATGGTTTACAAACACGCCATTTCAACGGTGGTGCCTGGCCGGGCCGTCAATTTCCACACCAACGATTCTGCCGATGCAGCCTGAACCCTCAGGCCTCGCAGCGGCAGTGGGCGTGGCATCGCGAGCTGAGCATTGAATCTCACGCAGGCTTCTGATGCCCCCCGCGTCGTGCTCGTCGGGGTCGATTTTGGGGGCGAGGCCTCTTTCGATCCGACCCTTGATGAGCTCGCCTTGCTGGCCGAATCTTCGGGCGATCAGCCCGTTGCTCGCCTAATAGCCAAGCGACGAGCCCCTGACGCTGCTTGGTTCGTCGGCGATGGCAAGGTCGATGAAATTAAGTTGCTGGTTGATGCGCATCAGGCGCACGGCGTGATCTTCGATCAGGCGCTGTCGCCTGCCCAGCAGCGCAATCTTGAGCGTCGATTGGGCGTTGAGGTGATCGACCGCACCATGCTCATCCTCGAGATCTTCGCTGCCCGCGCCAAGAGCCACGAAGGCAAGCTGCAGGTCGAGTTGGCGCGGTTGCAATATCTGTCGACACGCCTCGTTCGCCGGTGGACTCACCTTGAGCGCCAGCGTGGCGGTGTAGGGCATCGTGGTGGCCCGGGTGAAACACAGATTGAGCTGGATCGGCGCATGATCGAGCAGCGCATCAAATCGCTCAAAGAGCGGCTTATCAAGCTCAAGCGGCAACGTGGTACGCAGCGCCGCTCGCGCGAGCGCAGTGGGGCTTTTCGTGTTTCTCTGGTGGGCTATACCAACGCCGGAAAATCCACCTTGTTTAACGCGCTTACGAAAGCGCGGGCGTATGCGGCTGATCAGCTCTTTGCCACGCTCGACACCACGGTTCGGCAGCTTTATCTTGAAGATGCCCAGCGCAGCGTTACGTTGTCGGACACCGTCGGCTTTATCCGCGATTTGCCGCACTCGCTGATCGAGGCGTTTCAGGCCACGCTGCAAGAAGCTGCCGATGCCGATGTGCTGCTGCACGTGGTTGATTGCGCTGGCCCGAATCTGCACGAACAGATGGCCGAGGTGCAACTGGTGCTCAAGAGCATCGGGGCCGATACGGTGCCCCAGGTGCTGGTGTTTAACAAAATCGATGCGTTGCTGCCCGATCAGCAGCCTCGCGCCCTGAAAGATTCCTTCGAAATCGAGCATGGTCGGATCGTTCCGCGCATTTTTGTGAGCGCGAAAACCGGGCAGGGCTTGGCAGAATTGCGAGGTTTGTTGGCGCGTGCTGCCCTGGATGGTGCCGATCACTTGCCGTCCGATGACACCTTGTTTGAATGCGGGGATGCGGCTCGTGCGAACATGGCGGCTGTCGCTGCCGAGCCGGGGTTTTCTGACGGCATGGCGTGAACGCCATCCCCCTCACGTTTCTCATATCACGAGATGAACAAAGCAATGAACACAACACGGATGCCAAGATCGGCGGCGTGGCCTTTCCTGGGGATTTCTCTGCGGGGTATCTGGGGGGCACTGGCGCGCATGGTGGCCGGGCTGGCTTCGTATGCGGCATGGCGGCTGCGCTTGCCGGCGCTGGGGGCGTTGATGAGCAACGACGGACGCAATGGTCCGCCTGATCTCGATGAGCTTTGGCGCGATCTCAATCGCAAGCTGAGCCAGCTTTTCTCGGGCGGCTCGTCGTCTGGCGGCGGCAGTGGTGGCGATGGGCCCGGGGGCTCGCCCGATATGCGCGGTGCTGGTGTCGGCGTGGGCTTGTTGGTTGGGGTGTTGGTGCTGATCTGGCTTGGCAGCGGTTTTTTCATCGTCCAAGAAGGCCAGCAATCGGTGGTGATGTCTTTTGGTCGATTCAATCGCACGGCCAATGCTGGTTTCCAGTGGCGTTTGCCGTATCCGTTTGAATCTCACGAAATTGTTGACGCCACCCGTTTGCGCACGGTCGAGGTGGGGAGTGCCTCGGTGGCGCAATCCACAGGGCTGCGCGATTCGTCGATGCTGACGCAAGACGAAAACATCGTTGATATTCGCTTTACGGTGCAATACCGCCTGAAAGACGCGCGCGAGTTTTTATTCGAAAACCGCGATACCGAGGCGGCTGTGTTGCAGGCGGCAGAGTCGGCTGTGCGAGAGATCGTTGGGCGCAGCACGATGGATTCGGTGCTCTATGAGCAGCGCGATGCGTTGGCGGTTGATCTGGGTAAATTGGTTCAATCGCAGCTGGATCGCCTTAAGGCTGGCGTGCTGATTGCCAACGTCAACGTGCAAAGCGTTCAGGCGCCAGAGCAGGTGCAGGCGGCCTTCGATGATGCGTTCAAGGCCGGTGCAGATCGTGAGCGTTTTAAAAACGATGGTCAGGCTTACGCCAATGATGTGATCCCCAAGGCACGCGGCAAGGCAGCGCGCCTGCTCGAAGAAGCCGGGGCCTATCGCGCTTCGGTGGTGGCTCGAGCCGAGGGTGATGCGCAGCGTTTTCGTAGCGTGTTGGCCGAGTACCAAAAAGCGCCGGCGGTCACCCGTGATCGCATCTACATCGACACCATGCAGCAAATCTACTCCAACGTAACCAAGGTGATGGTGGATTCGCGCAATGGCTCGAATCTGCTGTATCTGCCGCTCGACAAACTGATGCAGCAAGCGGCATCGGGTTCAGCAGCAGCAGCGCCTTTGCCTGGTGCGGCAGCGTCTGGCGTGAGCGTGCAGGTTGTTCCTGAAGCCACCACAACGTCCATTGGCCAAGATCCTCGCTCGCGTGAAAACGCGCGAGGGCGTGATCGTGAAGGGCGCTGATCAGAAATGAACATGAATCGAATCTCTGTTGTGCTTTTTGCCGGATTTCTGGCGCTGGTGCTTGCCGCATCCACGATGTTCGTGGTGGATCAGCGGCAGTTTGCGGTGGTTTACGCGCTGGGCGAAATCAAAGAAGTGGTGACGCAGCCCGGGCTCAAGTTCAAACTGCCACCGCCGCTGCAAAACGTGGTGTTTCTTGATCGACGCGTTCAAACACTCGACAGCCCCGAAACCCGCCCAATCTTTACTGCTGAAAAGAAAAGCCTGGTGATCGATTGGCTGGTGAAATGGCGCATTGCCGAGCCGCGTCAGTTCATTCGCAACAACGGCGTTGAGATCCGCAACATTGAGGCGCGGCTCAGCCCCATCGTGCAGGCGGCGCTCAACGAAGAAGTAACCAAGCGCGATGTCAAGGCGGTGCTCGCCACCGAGCGCGAGAGTGTCATGAAAGGTGTGATTCAGCGGTTGGCGGATGACGCCAAATCGTTTGGTATCGAGATCGTTGATGTGCGTATCAAGCGTGTTGATTTTTCTTCGCGCATTACGGATTCGGTCTACAGCCGCATGCAATCCGAACGTGCGCGCGTGGCCAACGAATTGCGCTCGCAAGGTGAGGCCGAAAAAGAAAAAATTCGTGCCGATGCCGATCGACAGCGCGAGGTAATCATTGCCGAAGCCTACCGTGATGCACAAAAAATCATGGGCGAGGGTGATGCCAAGGCATCAGCCATTTATGCCGAGGCATTCGGGCGCGATCCGCAGTTCGCACAGTTTTATCGCAGCCTTGATGCTTACCGCAGTTCATTCCGCAACAAGACCGATGTGATGGTGGTTGATCCGTCGTCGTCCGACTTTTTTAAGGTGTTTCGCAATGGCGCGGGTAGTGCAGGGGGCTCGCCTGCTGCCGCGCGCAAATAAGCCGTGCTCGGTCGATGTTTAAGAGCATTCTCACGGCTTTAGCGTTGATGCTTGTGATTGAGGGGTTGCTGCCGTTCGTCAACCCCACGGCATGGCGGCGCATGTTCGAGCAGGCCCTGCGGCTCAATGATGGCCAGATCCGCTTTCTGGCTGTGAGCAGCATGGTGTCAGGCGTGCTGATGCTTTTCTTTCTGCTGTGAATTCAGCCCGCTGAATGGGCTGTTTCGCCAAGGTGCAGGGCCGGTAGAATCACGCCTTTGCGCCTTTAATCCCCCGGGTGTTTCATATGTCGTCTGCTTGGCTGTTGCCAGAGCACATTGCCGATGTGTTGCCTGCGCAAGCAAGGCACATCGAAGAATTGCGCCGCACCATGCTCGATGTAGCCCATGGCTACGGTTTCGAGCTGGTGATGCCGCCCTTGCTTGAATACCTTGAGTCGTTGCTGTCGGGCACCGGGCGAGAGCTTGATTTGCTCACGTTCAAACTGGTCGATCAGCTGAGCGGTCGTTCGATGGGCGTGCGCGCCGACACCACCCCGCAAGTGGCCCGCATTGATGCGCATCTGCTCAACCGCAGCGGCGTGACGCGCTTGTGTTACTGCGGTCCGGTGCTGCATACGCGCACGAGCGGCTTGCATGCCACGCGCGAGCCATTGCAATTTGGTGCCGAGATCTACGGCCATGCCGGTCTTGAGGCTGATCTTGAGGTGCTTGAGCTGGCGCTTGAGGGGTTGCGCCGTGCTGGATTGCATCGGGTAACGCTTGATTTGGCCGATGCGCGCATCTTGCGAGGCTTGCTCGACGGCTTAACGCTCGATGCCGCAACGCTGGGTGATCTCACCGCCGCTTTGGCAGCCAAAGATGTTGCGGGTATCGCCACGTTTGCCGGTGTGATGCCGTCGGCCACGCTGCAGGCGCTGATGCGTTTGCCGGCGCTCTACGGGCCAGCAGATTATTTGCTCGATGTGCTGGGCTCGCTGCCTGATGAGCCTCTCATCCGTACCGCCGTGGCCGATATGGCCTGGCTGGTGAGCCACCTTAAACGCGCGTACCCTGATGTCGAGATCGGCTACGACTTGGCTGATTTAAGCGGCTATGCCTACTACAGCGGCACCCGTTTTGCCGTCTACGCCCCTGGGTATTGCGATGCTCTGGCTCGTGGTGGGCGATACGACGAAGTGGGGGCGGTATTTGGTCGCAATCGGCCAGCCGTGGGCTTCAGCCTTGATCTCAAAGCGTTGGTTGAGCGTTTGCCCGGTGTGGGGCCTAAGCCGGCCATCCGTGCGCCCTGGGGCGAAGATGGCGCCTTGCGTGCGGCGGTGCGCCGTTTGCGTGAGCAGGGCGAAACCGTGGTGTGCGTGTTGCCCGGGCACGAACACGAGGTGCAGGAGTTCGCCTGCGACCGAGAGCTGTCCTCGATCAATGGGCAGTGGACGGTGCGCGCGCTCTGAGTGCGCCGCCGTTGTCATCGATTTCCGATACAGGATCAAAACATGCAAACTCCTTCCGTTGCGGGGGCCGTTTCAGGCCGTAACGTGGTTGTCGTGGGCACCCAGTGGGGCGATGAGGGCAAAGGCAAGGTCGTCGATTGGCTGACCGATCACGTGGCCGGTGTGGTTCGTTTCCAGGGAGGGCATAACGCTGGCCACACCTTGGTGATTGGCGGCAAAAAGACCGCATTGCAACTGATCCCTTCGGGCATCATGCGCGAAGGCGTGGCCTGCTTCATCGGCAACGGTGTGGTGGTTGATCCTGTGCACTTGTTGAGCGAAATCGAACGGCTCGAAGCCGCAGGGCTCAATGTGCGCTCGCGCCTCTATATCAGCGAGTCGTGTCCGCTGATCCTGCCGTTTCATGTTGAGGTAGATCGCGCCCGTGAGGCGCTGCGCGAATCCAGCGGCGCCGGCAAGATCGGCACCACAGGCAAGGGCATCGGCCCCGCCTACGAAGACAAGGTGGCTCGCCGTGCGTTGAGGGTGCAGGATCTCAAACACCCCGAGCGGTTTGCGCAGAAGCTGCGCGATTTGCTGGCGTTGCACAACTATGTGCTGTCGGGTTTTTTGAATGCTCAAGCGCTTGAGTTTCAGCCTATCTTTGATCAGGCGATGCAGGTGGCCGAGCAGATCAAGCCCATGATGGCCGATTGCGGTGTGATGATCGATGCAACATATCGGCGCGGCGGCAACATGCTGTTCGAGGGCGCTCAAGGCACGTTGCTCGATATCGATCACGGCACCTATCCGTACGTTACGTCGAGCAATTGCGTGGCAGGCAATGCCGCAGCGGGGTCGGGCGTAGGGCCTGGGCGTTTGCACTACATCCTGGGTATCACCAAGGCCTATACCACTCGCGTGGGTAGTGGCCCATTCCCGACCGAATTGTCGATTGATGAGCCGGGCACGGTAGGCCATCACCTCTCAACCGTGGGCCTTGAGCGTGGCACTGTTACCGGGCGGGCGCGCCGCTGTGGCTGGCTCGATGCTGCGGCACTCAAGCGCGCCGTGTTGATCAACGGTATTTCGGGGGTGTGCCTGACAAAACTGGATGTGCTTGACGGCCTGAGTGAGATCAAGGTGGCGGTGGGCTATGAGCTGAATGGCCAGCGTGTCGACATCCTGCCGCTGGATGCTGACGAAATCGTGCAGTGCCAGCCGATCTACGAAACCTACCCGGGCTGGAGCGGTTCGACCGCAGGGCTGACGCAGTGGGATCAATTGCCGCTGAATGCGCGTCGCTATCTCGAGCGCGTGCAAGAGCTGATTGGTGCTCCGATCGATATGGTGTCAACAGGGCCTGATCGCGATCACACGATCTTGTTGCGCCATCCTTTTGCCGCTTGATCCTGATCTTTTTTGATCCCGCAAGGCAAGGTTCAACATGCTGACCGACGATGGCAAACACCTGTACGTGTCTTGGGACGAATACCACCTGCTGATCGAGAAGCTGGCGATCAAGGTGCATCAATCGGGGTGGGCCTTCGATCAGATTTTGTGCCTTGCACGTGGCGGCATGCGTCCGGGTGATGTGCTTTCGCGTGTTTTCGATAAACCGCTGGGCATCATGGCGGCAAGCTCATACCGCGAACAGGCTGGCACGTTGCAGGGACGGCTTGATCTGGCGAAATACGTGACGCTTCCCAAGGGGGAGCTGGCAGGACGGGTGCTGCTGGTGGATGATCTGGCCGATTCGGGGGTGACGCTGCGCGCGGTGGTCGATCGGCTGCGCGAGGTGCCTGCAATCAGCGAGCTGCGATCGGCAGTGTTGTGGGTTAAGGGGATTTCGACGTATGTTCCGGACTACTATGTCGAGATGCTGTCGTCGAGCCCATGGATCCATCAGCCTTTCGAAGACTACGATGGTTTGCGCCCCGAGGCGTTGATGCGCAAGTTGGTTATTTGATTCTGAACGACAAACTTCTGAACGAAGAACAATTGAACAACGATCACAAAGAGCGCTGCTGCAAAGAGAAAAGCCACACGACGATTTGTCGTGCGGCTTTTCGTTTTGGTGCCCAGGAGAGGACTCGAACCTCCACGGAGTTACCCGCTAGTACCTGAAACTAGTGCGTCTACCAATTCCGCCACCTGGGCAATTCAGGTTGTTTTTCTTCGGTGTTTATGACCGAAGCTGAAATTCTAACACTAATAAATTGAAGAACACAACACCCAAACAACTCGACGCTCCCTTGATGGGCGAAATCGAAGGCGTCGTGCAGGGCCATCGCGATGGGCACGGCTTTGTCGTGCGCCCGCCAGGCGAAGGCGATATTTATCTTTCGCCGCAAGAGATGCGCGCGGTTTTGCACCGTGATCGCGTCAAGGTGCGTGTGGTTCGTTACGACCGCCGGGGGCGGCCTGAGGGGCGCGTGCTCGAGATCCTTGAGCGGCGTCGTTCGCCCATCATTGGGCGGCTGTTGCACGAAGGTGGTGTGTGGATCGTTGCCCCCGAAGATAAACGCTATGGGCAAGACATCCTGATTCCAGGTAAGGGCACGGCGGGTGCCAAGGTGGGGCAGGTGGTGGCGGTTGAGTTAACCGAAACACCGTCGCTCTATGCGCAGCCTGTGGGGCGTGTTACCGAGGTGTTGGGCGAGGTTGATGATCCAGGCATGGAGATCGAGATTGCGGTGCGCAAATACGAGGTGCCGCATCGTTTTTCGCAAGAGACGCTGGCGCAAGCGGGCAAGTTGCCCGAGAAGATTCGTGCGGTGGATCGCAAGCAGCGGGTCGATTTAACCGATGTGCCGTTGGTGACGATCGATGGCGAGGATGCGCGCGATTTTGATGATGCCGTGTATTGCGAGCCGCATCGCGTGGGGCGCAGCAAGGGTTGGCGTTTGTTGGTGGCGATTGCCGATGTGAGCCATTACGTGAAACCGGGCGAGCCGCTCGATCACGATGCGTATGAGCGGGCGACGTCGGTGTATTTTCCTCGGCGAGTGATTCCGATGCTGCCCGAGCGGTTGTCGAACGGGCTGTGTTCACTCAATCCTCAGGTGGATCGGTTGTCGATGGTGTGCGACATGCTGATCAACGCGAGCGGCGAGATCCACGCCTATCAGTTTTATCCGGCGGTGATTTGCTCGCATGCGCGCTTTACGTATACCGAGGTGGCAGCCATTCTGGCCAACACGCGCGGCCCCGAGGCAGCGCGTTTTGCACCGCTGGTGCCTGATCTGCTGAATCTGCACGATGTGTATCGGGCCATGCTCAAGGCGCGTGAGCAGCGCGGTGCGATTGATTTCAATACCACTGAAACGCAGATTGTTTGCGACGACAACGGACGCATCGAGAAGATCGTGCCGCGCGTGCGCACCGAGGCGCATCGCTTGATTGAAGAGTCGATGCTGGCGGCCAACGTGTGTGCGGCTGATTTCATTCAGCGCGGCAAACATCCGTCGTTGTATCGCGTGCATGAGGGGCCGACGCCTGAGCGCAAAGCGGTGCTGCAGGCGTATCTCAAGGCGCTGGGGCTGGGCCTGAGCATCAGCGACGATCCCAAGCCTGGCGAGTTTCAGGCGCTGGCTCATGCGACGAAAGATCGACCCGACGCTGCGCAGATCCACATGATGCTGTTGCGGTCGATGCAGCAGGCGATTTACACGCCGGCTAACAGCGGGCATTTTGGGTTGGCGTATGAGGCATACACGCACTTTACGAGCCCGATTCGACGCTATCCCGATCTGTTAGTGCACCGTGTAATCAAGGCGCTGCTGGGCAAGGGGCGTTATCAGATCGAGCCGCCTGGTGTGGCGCTTGAATCTTCGCCACCCAAGCGGGGCCGCAAGGTGTCGGTGGGGGATCTGGCGGGCTGGGAGTCTGCGGGCATGCATTGCAGTGCGAACGAGCGCCGGGCGGATGAGGCCTCGCGTGATGTCGAGGCCTGGCTTAAGTGCATGTTTATGCGTGAGCGCTTGGGCGAGGAGTACACGGGCACGGTGAGTGCGGTGACGTCGTTTGGTTTGTTTGTGCAGCTCGATGGGCTCTTCGTCGAGGGGTTGGTGCACATCACCGAGTTGGGCGGCGAGTACTACCGTTTTGATGAGGCGCGGCAAGAGCTGCGCGGTGAGCGCTCAGGTGTGCGTTATGCGGTGGGCGCGCGTTTGCGTGTGCAGGTGAGTCGTGTGGATCTGGACAGCCGCAAGATTGATTTCCGCTTGGTGCGCGAGGGCGAGCCGCGCGCGTCGGGGCGCAATGGCAGCAAAGAACGTCGCATTGAGCGTGGACGCAGTGCCTCTGTTGCAACACATGCGGTGTCGGCGCAGGATGAGCTGGCGGCGGTAGAGCAGGCAGATCGCCAGATCAAGAAGGCGACGCGCGAGGCTAAATCGGCAAGTAAAGCGCCTCGCAAATCGGGCTCGGGTTTGTCGGGCAAGAAGGTGTCGCTCAAGATGCAGCAGAGCGCAGCGCGTAGCAGCAAGCGACGCAAATAACGCCGCCGAGCGTCGCGCGTGCGGCGCAGCGCATCAGATCGTTGGGATCAGCGCGCCGGCGCTCAGTGTGGCGTCGGGGTGTGTGCTCGACCATTGCTCAGCGCACTGGCCGTGGCGATAAACCGCTTGGCAGGCCGCATGCAATGCGGTGGGGCCTTGCGTCCACAAGCCACCGATCCAGCCAGCAAGCACATCGCCGGTGCCGGCAGTGCCGAGGCTGGCGTTGCCGGTGGGGTTGATCCAGGGGAGTCCATCAGGGGGCTGAACGATCGTGCCCGAGCCCTTGAGTACGACGATGCAGGCATGGCGCTGCGCCAGCTCGCGTGCGGCGCCCAGGCGGTCGGTTTGCACGGCGTTGATTGATGTGCCCAGGCAGCGAGCTGCTTCGAGTGGGTGCGGGGTGAGGATGGTGCTTTGCGAACGGCGTGCGCGCTGGCTCAGCAGCATCTGCAGGGCAGGGTCGCTGGCCAGAGCGTTGAGCCCATCGGCATCGATCACAAGCCGCATCGCACGGCTGAGCAGCTGTGGCAGGGCAGCGCGTATCGCATCGCCACCACCACATCCGGCCACCACCGTGAGGCCTTCTGCCGAGGGTGCTTGCCAATCGATGGTTGTGCGCAGCATCAACTCAGGAGCCTGAGCATCAAGGGGCAGTGCGGCGGCATCGAGCATGTTGACGTAGATCCGCCCTGCGCCCGCGTGTAGCGCTGCTCGGCCCGCCAGCAGCGCGGCGCCGCTCATGCCCTGGGCTCCACCGACGATGGCGACACTGCCAAAGCTGCCTTTGTGTTGTGCGTGCAAGCGAGTGGGGCTCGCTTCAGAGGCGATCAGGCGCGCAGTGGCTGCAGCGCATGCAGGCTCGACGCCGAGATTGCACCACCAGATGCATCCAGCGTGATCTCGTCCGTGAGCAGTAAACAGCCCCGGCTTGAGCGTTAACAAGCTCAGGGTGTGATCGGCAACCACCGCCGTGCAGCGTTGGCCCGTATCGGCGTTTAAGCCGGTGGGCAGATCGACCGCCAACACCTGCGCGGCTGTGCGGTTGAGCTCATCGATCAACATCGCCATCGCACCGTGCGGAGCGCGCGTGGTGCCCAGCCCCAGCAGCGCATCAATGGCCAGATCGTTGGCATCAAGCCGTGGCGGTTGCAGCGATGACGAAATCGTCACGCCAGCGTCAAGGGCTCGTTGGTATGCCTGTGCAGCATCGATGGGCAGAGCGCGTGCCTCGCCCACAAAACTCACGCTCACCAACTTGCCTGCAGCGTGCAAATGCCGCGCCGCCTCGAAGCCATCGCCGCCATTGTTGCCGGGGCCCGCTGCAATCCAGATGTGGCGCGCATGCGGTGCAATCGCCAGAGCCAAGCGCGCCACGGCCTCGCCAGCACGGTGCATCAGCGTGTGTGGCGGCAAGCTCGAAGCCGCGTCGTGCTCGATTTGCCGGGTGCTGGCCGTGTCAAAAAGAGGCCAAGCCAAGGCATGCAACGAAGCAGGCAACACGCGGTTGATAGATGGTGCGGCAATCAAATCAGGCATGGCATCCAGCAACAACAAAGGCACAAAAGTAGGGGATTAAAAGAGGCGTTACTCGACCATACCGCGTTGCCAGCGATCCATCCTGAATCGCGCTGCATCAATGCCAGGCTCGCGTTGCGCCATCAAATCAGCCAGCACCTGGGCGCTACCCATGCTCAAGGCCCAACCGCTTGCGCCATGCCCCAGATTCAGCCACAGCCCCGCATGCGGGCTCGGGCCGATCAGCGGCGGACCATCGGGCAGCGTGGGCCGCGCACCTCGCCAAACCTGTGCCTGTGTGGTTTGAGCCGCGCCCGCAAACCAATCATTGAGCACGCGGTGCAGCAAGGCAATCGACTCGGGCCGGCGCGCGTGGGCCCAGCCGCCCAACTCGGCGCCGCCTGCTACGCGAATGCGGTTGCCAAGCCGCGAGATGGTGATCCTGTGCCGCTCATCAATCACCGCTGATAACGGGGCGCGCTCGGGCGAACGCACCGGTGCCGAAAGGGTGTAGCCAAACACAGGCTGCAACGGTAGCCGCGTGCCCAGCGCCTGCAGCAGCCGTGCCGAATCGATGCCGGCGCACAGCACGATCGCATCAAACCGATGCTCATCAAGAAGAGATGTGTCTGCAGCGAGTGGCGCAGGCGCATCGAGGGTGAATGTGTGCGATGGCAATTGCGACGCTGGCGCCAACGTAGGCAGGGCACTCGTGCGATCCAGCACATCTTGCTGCGCGGGGCGGATCACCAGCGTGGGCCGCGTACCGGGGTGAATGGCGGCAATCTCGCTACGAAAATGAAACCGCGCCCCCCGTTGTTCGGCAGCATCCTTGAGCAGTTGGGCAACCTGCCGGCAATTTGCCACCCTCGACCCTGGCAAAAACCACGCGCCTTCGATGGGGGTTGATGCACACAACCCCGGCTCACGCGCACGTGCCTCGTCGGATGAGAGCTCAAGCGGCGCGATGCCCAGCTCTTCCAGCAAAGGCAGCCCTTGTTGCAGATGCTTGAGCGTATACCGCTCGCGAAACAACACCATCAGCCCTTCAGATTGCTCAAAGCTCAGTTTCAGGTGCTGCGTCAACACATCGAGCTGCTGCAAGCCCACTTGCGATAGCGCCACCATGGCTTTACGGTTGGCCTGATACGCTGTAGCAGCGCGGCAGGCTTGCCATGCCTGAGCCAGCCAGCGCCATGAGGCCAGATGCATGCCGGGGCGAAGACGCACGGCCGGATCGCCTTGCCACAGCTGCCGCAGCAACCAGCGCGGCAAGCCTGGCGCCGCCAACGGTGCTACGTAAGCCGGCGCCATCACTCCCGCATTCGCAAAACTGGATTCAGCTGCGACGCTACTGCAGCGATCAAAAACATCGACCTCATGGCCCTCTTGGGCCAGGGCATGGGCGGTGGTGACACCCACAATGCCTGCGCCAATCACGCCCACACGCATGAGGCCTCCTGAGTCGACGCACGATCAATAAGGGCGGGCGACTTTGGCTGAGCGTTGTTGGGTCGAGTTGGTGTGGGGTTGTGCGCGGCGCTGCAGAGTGCGCTGCCGAGAGAGAGCAAGAGAAACATCGAGGCGTGCTAAACTGTCGGAGTTTTTACGGGGCTGGTCCTTGGATTCACCTTGAATCCTCTTTGGATTCAGCCGACGCAAACACAACCCGCAAACCCGGCCGCCAAAAGGTGTTGCCAGTGGTTCAACAGGTGTTGATGAGATGGGTTGTCGCCGTTTAACTGGCGACAGCTGCCCCACTCAAAAGAGCTCAAAGGGTGTCAACCCTCTTGATTCTTGCAACAAATGTATTGAATCGTTGGTGATTCGGGCTGGATTTTAGACACAACCTTTGGAGCTCTCATGCCCTGTTCGATGCGCGATATGCTGGAAGCCGGTGTCCATTTTGGTCACCAAACCCGCTTCTGGAACCCCAAGATGGCCCCCTATATTTTTGGCCATCGCAACAAGATTCACATCATCAACCTCGAGAAAACAGTTCCGCTGTTCAATGAGGCTCAAAAATTCGTTCGCCAGCTGGCAGCTCGCCGCGGCACGATTTTGATGATCGGCACCAAGCGCCAGGCTCGCGAAATCGTGGCCGAAGAGGCTCAACGCGCCGGCATGCCCTTTGTTGATCAACGTTGGCTCGGCGGCATGCTGACCAACTTCAAGACGGTCAAGGGCTCGCTCAAAAAACTCAAAGAAATGCAGGCACAGGTCGAGGCCGGTCTGGACAACCTGAGCAAAAAAGAAGCGCTGGTATTTCAGCGCGAGCTGACCAAACTTGAAAAAGACATTGGTGGCATTCAAGACATGAACACGCTGCCTGATGCCATCTTTGTGATCGACGTGGGCTACCACAAGATTGCTATCGCCGAGGCCAAGAAGCTGGGTATTCCTGTGATTGGCGTGGTGGATACCAATCACTCGCCCGAGGGTATCGATTACGTGATCCCTGGCAACGACGACTCGTCCAAGGCGGTCGCGCTCTACGCTCGCGCCATTGCTGATGCCGTGCTCGAAGGCAAGGCCAATGCTGTGAACGAGGTGGTGCAGGCGGTTGCTGGCGACGACGAATTCGTGGAAGTCAACGAAGCCGCTTGATCGGCTCGCGCCCAAGATCCAAGGGGGCTGATTCAGCCCCTTTTTTTTAATATCGATGTGATATTCGAGGCCGCCGTGAGCGGCGATTCAACATACGGAGAACGAGATGCCTGCAATCACCGCCAGCATGGTCGCCGAACTGCGCGCCAAGACCGATGCACCCATGATGGAGTGCAAAAAAGCCCTGACCGAAGCCGATGGTGATATGGCCAAGGCTGAGGAGATCTTGCGCGTCAAGCTGGGCAGCAAGGCTTCGAAGGCTGCATCCCGCGTGACCGCCGAGGGTGTGGTTTCAGTGGCTGTTGATGGTGCAACCGCTGCCTTGGTTGAGATCAACTGCGAAACTGATTTCGTGTCCAAAAACGAGTCGTTCCTGGCGTTTGCCAAATCGGTGGCCGAGTTGATCGCTAAGCACAATCCTGCCGATGTGGCTGCTGTGGGCGATTTGGCGCTCTCGCAAGACGGCTTTGGCCCGACGGTTGAAGAGGTGCGCAAGGGCCTGATCGGCAAGATTGGTGAGAACATGACCATTCGCCGCTTCAAGCGCTACGCTGGTGGCAGCACGCTGGCTTCTTATCTGCATGGTTCGCGTATCGGCGTGTTGGTCGAGTTTGATGGTGATGCTGTGGCGGCCAAGGATGTGGCTATGCACGTGGCGGCCATGAAACCTGTTGCGCTGACGTCGTCCGATGTGCCCGCCAACCTGATCGAAACTGAGCGCAGCGTGGCTACAGCCAAGGCGGCTGAGTCGGGTAAGCCGGCTGATATCGCTGCCAAGATGATCGAGGGGGCGGTTCAAAAATACCTCAAAGAGGTGTCGCTGTTCAATCAGGTGTTTGTGAAGGCGGCTGATGGCAAGCAGACCGTTGAGCAGTATCTGAAGTCAGCCAACACCACAGTTAAAGCGTTCACGATGTTTGTGGTGGGTGAAGGCATCGAGAAAAAGCAAGACGACTTCGCTGCCGAAGTGGCCGCAACGATGGCTGCTGCCAAGGGGCAGTAAGCTCTCGTTCATGCCGGCGCTTGGGGTGGGGGCGGATGCCCTCACCTGGGCGCGCAGGTTGAATCTCTCGCCGTTACGACACCATCACAATCTCAGGAGCCCCTCGCATGCCGGCGTACAAGCGCATCTTGCTCAAACTCTCGGGTGAAGCCCTGATGGGCGATGACGCCTTTGGCATCAACCGCGACACGATCGTGCGCATGGTGCGCGAGGTGCAAGAGGTAACCCAGTTGGGTTGCGAGGTTGCGGTGGTGATTGGCGGGGGCAATATCTTCCGCGGTGTGGCGGGTGGCTCGGTCGGCATGGATCGCGCTACGGCTGATTACATGGGCATGCTGGCAACAGTGATGAACGCGCTGGCGCTGTCTGACACCATGCGCCAAGAGGGCATGACGGCTCGGGTGATGTCGGCACTGAGCATTGAGCAGGTGGTTGAGTCTTATGTGCGTCCCAAGGCACTGCAATACCTCGAAGAGGGTAAGGTGGTGATCTTTGCGGCAGGCACGGGCAATCCTTTCTTTACCACCGACACGGCTGCTGCTTTGCGCGGTGCCGAGATGGGGGCTGAGATCATGCTCAAGGCCACCAAGGTCGATGGCGTGTATTCCGCTGATCCTAAAAAAGACCCGACGGCTACGCGCTACAGCAAGATCACGTTCGATGAGGCGTTGATCAAAAAGCTTGAGGTGCTCGATGCGGCGGCGTTTGCGTTGTGTCGTGATCAGAAGCTGCCAATCAAGGTGTTCAGCATCTTCAAACCGGGCGCGCTCAAGCGGGTGATCCTGGGTGAAGACGAGGGCACGTTGGTCCACGTTTGAGGATTTTCGAGATGAGCATTGCAGACATCAAAAAGACGGCTGAAGACAAGATGCACAAGTCGATCGAGGCCTTTAAAAATGAGTTGGCCAAGATTCGTACGGGGCGTGCACACCCGGGCATCCTTGATCAGGTGCTGGTTGAGTATTACGGTTCGATGGTGCCGTTGAGCCAGGTGGCAAACGTAACTTTGCTTGACGCACGCACCATCAGTGTCCAACCCTGGGAAAAGGGCATGGCGGCCAAGATCGAGAAGGCGATTCGCGAATCAGATCTCGGCCTGAATCCGGCTGCTCAGGGCGATCTGTTGCGTGTGCCGATGCCGCCGCTGACCGAAGAGCGTCGCAAGGATCTGACGAAAGTGGTGCGCTCTTCGGGCGAGGATGCCAAAGTGTCTGTGCGCAATCTGCGTCGCGATGCCAACGAGCACGCCAAGCGGCTGCTCAAAGACAAGCAGATCACCGAAGACGACGAGCGTCGATCAGAGGGTGATATTCAAAAGCTCACAGACAAGACCATCGCCGAGATCGATAAATTGGTGCAAGGCAAAGAAGCCGAGATCATGGCGGTTTGATGAGCGCTGCGATGGGCCGCATGCTTGCCGTGTGCGCCATGTCGAGCTTTGAGCACGGAGGCCTGAGCGCCTCCGGCTGTGTTTCTGGCGCACGCATTGTGTGCGTCGTGCCGATGATCTTCTGGTGAGATTAATGCCAAAGAGCGTGTGCCCCGAATCCATCCCCACGCATGTGGCCATCGTGATGGATGGCAACGGACGATGGGCTAACAAGCGATTTTTGCCTCGCGTGGCCGGGCACAAGCAGGGTGTTGATGCGCTGGTGCGTATCGTGCGCGCGTGTGCCGATCGCGGCATCGAGCATCTCACGGTGTTTGCGTTTTCGTCTGAAAACTGGCGACGCCCAGAAGAAGAGGTGTCGGGGCTGATGAGCCTGATGATGAGCACGGTGGCCAAGCATCTCGGCCAGCTCGCGGCGCAGGGGGTGCGTATTCGCATCGTGGGGGATCGCTCTGCCGTGTCGGATCGCGTGCGCGCCGCCTGGGATGAGGCAGAGCAAGGCACTCAGCACAACCATCGAATCCACCTCAATGTGGCATTTAACTATGGCGGTCGTTGGGACATCGTGCAGGCCTGCCAGCAGGCGATGGCCGATGGATTGACGCCGCAACAACTCACTGAAGAGCGTTTGTCGGGCTATATGGCGTTGCGGCATTCGCCAGATCCGGATTTGTTTATTCGCACGGGCGGTGAGTTGCGGATCTCGAATTTTTTGCTGTGGCAGGCGGCCTACGCTGAGCTGTATTTCACTGATTGCCTGTGGCCCGATTTTGATGAGGCGCAGCTTGATGCTGCGCTGGCGGTTTTTGCGCAGCGAGATCGGCGTTTTGGCGGTGTCAAGGGCGAGGGTTCGCCGGCATCAACGGTTTGATGGAGACCTTGGCATGTTGAAGCAACGCATCATCACTGCACTGCTGTTGCTGGCACTTTTGTTGCCGGCGCTGGCGGTGGCTTCACCCTGGCCATTTGCGCTGCTTACTTTGGTGTTTGTGGGTGCGGCAGGGTGGGAGTGGGCGAGGCTCAACGGCCTGCCGGGCGTTGGGGCTTGGGGGCTGGGGGCGCTCGTGGCGGGAGGCTGCGCGTGGGCGTTGGGCTCGGGGCTGGCTTGGCAGATGGGGGCATCGCGCTGGCTGTGGCTGTTGGCTGTGTTGGTATGGGTGCCTGGTGGCGCGCTGGCCTTGCGCGGTGGTGGTGTGCTATGGGCGCGTTCGCCCAAAACGTTGCGTTGGTGTATTGGCGTGCTTGCGTTGTGGCTGGCTTGGGCGGCGATGGCGGCGGCCAAGCAGCGAGGGCTCAATTTTTTGTTGTCGATTTTTTGCCTGGTTTGGGCTGCCGATGTGGTGGCGTATTTCGGTGGGCGTGCCTTTGGAAGACGCAAGCTCGCGCCAAGCATCAGCCCAGGCAAGAGCTGGGAGGGCGTCTGGAGTGGGCAAGTCGGCACGTTGTTGGTGGCGCTGTGCTGGATGGCTGTCGATCATCGTTACGCGCTGGGTTCGGACAGCATCTACACCGTGCTGCAGCGTCAACTGGGCTGGCATGGTTTGGTGTTGGGCGTGCTGTTTTTGGCGGCCATGAGCGTGGTGGGCGATCTGTTTGAATCATTGGTAAAACGCCAGGCCGGCGCCAAGGACAGCAGCCGCTTGCTGCCGGGGCATGGCGGTGTGCTGGATCGCATCGATGCGCTGCTGCCGGTGCTGCCGATTGCCCTGTATCTGGCGTCGCTCTGATGGCTGTTCACCAGCGCGAAAGCAACGAACACATGAGCACGAATCCCTTGGCTGATTTAACGGCAGCGCCCGTTGCCGTGCCAAATTCAACACGAGATGAATCGCGCCAGCGTGTGTGTGTGTTGGGGTCGACCGGCTCAATAGGCACGAACACACTGGACGTTGTGGCGCGGCATGCTGATCGTTTTGAGGTATTTGCCCTCACGGCGCACCACCGCGTTGAAGCCTTGCTGCAGCAGTGTCTGATCTGGGCGCCGCGCTTTGCTGTGCTACCCGATCACACGCAGGCCACTGTATTGCGTGCTGCGTTGCGTGAGCGGGGGTCTCGTACCGAGGTGCTCTGCGGGGCTGAGGCCTTGGCTGAGGTGGCGGCGCATCCCGAGGTGGATGTGGTGATGGCGGCCATTGTGGGTGCGGCTGGGTTGGCGCCTTGCATGGCAGCAGCGCGAGCAGGCAAACGGTTGCTGCTGGCCAACAAAGAGGCACTCGTGGTGGGTGGCGGCGTTTTCATGCAGGCTGTGGCCGATGGGGGCGCGCAGTTGTTGCCGATCGACAGCGAGCATTCAGCGATTTTTCAGTGCTTGCCTGCAGATCGCACGGCGTGGCCGCAGTGCATTGATCACATCGTGCTTACCGCGTCGGGCGGGCCGTTTCGTGAACGTGATCCGCACACGTTGTGCAACGTCACTCCTGATCAGGCGTGCGCGCATCCCAATTGGGTGATGGGGCGAAAAATCTCGGTCGATTCGGCCACGATGATGAACAAGGCGCTCGAGGTGATCGAGGCGCGGTGGTTGTTCGATCTGGCGCCCGAGAAGATCAAGGTGGTGATTCATCCGCAAAGCATCATCCACTCGATGGTCGTGTGCCAGGATCATTCGGTGCTTGCTCAGCTGGGTACGCCCGATATGCGGGTGCCCATTGCCTATGGGCTGTCGTGGCCTGATCGCATGGCATCGGGTGCGTCGATGCTTGATTTCACACGGCTGGCTGCGCTCACGTTTGAAGATGCCGATGCACGGCGTTACCCCGGCCTGCAGCTGGCATGGCACACCCTCAACGGCCCGGCGGGCAGCACGGCGGTGCTCAATGCAGCCAACGAGGTGGGCGTTGATGCCTTCTTGAAGGGCGCGCTGCGCTTTGATCAGATTCATGCGATCAACCAAAGCACGCTGGATCAGGTGGTGATCGACGCCGGCGCGGCAGGCACGCTCGAGGGGTTGTTGTCGCTCGATGAAGACGCTCGCCGCGTGGCATCGAATCATGTGCTCAAGCTGCGATCAAGGGAATGAGCATGTTCAATGACATTTGGGCCTTTTTGTTCACGCTGGCTGTGCTCGTGGTGGTGCATGAATGGGGACACTACCGCGCTGCTGTGGCTTGCGGCGTCAAGGTGTTGCGGTTTTCGGTGGGATTTGGCCCGGTGCTGTGGCGGCGTCAGCGCGGTGAAACCGAGTTTGTGGTGTCGGCGTTTCCGCTGGGTGGTTACGTGCGCATGCTGGATGAGCGCGAGGCGCCGGTTGATCCGAGTGAACAGCATCGAGCCTTCAATCGCAAGCCACTGTGGCAACGTTCGTGCGTGGTGGCGGCCGGCCCGCTGGCCAACCTCGTTTTGGCAGTGCTGTTTTTTGCTGGCACGTTCTGGATCGGCGTGCAAACAGCCAAGCCGATCATCGGCTCACCTGTGGCCCACTCGCCAGCCGAGCGCGCCGGTTTGCGCGGCGGAGATTGGCTGCGTGCGGTGCGCGTGGGCGATGCGCCTGATTGGGCACCCATCGAATCCCTTGAAGACATCAGCTGGCAGATCTCGACCGCTGTGCTCAACAACCAATCGTTGCGGTTCGAAGTGGTCGATACCCAAGGCGCGCACCGTCGTGAGGTAGCCCTCGATTTGAGCGAGCTCTATGGCACCCCCGTTGATCAAGAGCTGTTGCGCCGCGTCGGCATTGCCGAGCCCTATCGCGAGCCGGTGCTGGGGGCGCTAAAAAAGGATGGCCCTGCTGCATTGGCCGGCTTGCGTGAAGGTGATCGGGTGCTTACGGTCGATGGCCGCACGGTGGTTGATGCCGCCGGTTTGCGCCAGACGATCCGAGCCTCGCATGCGCGGGGGCAGGGCGTTGAAATGCGCTGGCAGGTGCAACGCGGTGGTGAAACGCTTGATCGCAATGTGCGTCCGGTGGTCGAGCGCGAAGGAGAGGGTGAGGCTGCTACCTCGGTGGCCAAAGTGCAAGCCGTGATTGGCGGGCAGCTCAACACCACCGCCGTGCGTTACGGCCTCATCGATGGTTTGCAGCGCGCCACAGTGCGCACGGCCGAGATGGCGTGGCTCAACGTGCAGATGCTGGGCAAGCTGGTGATTGGCCAGGCCTCGTTCAAAAACCTCGGCGGCACGTTCTCGATTGCCGATATGGCGGGCCAAGCTGCGCAATTGGGCGTGGTGGTGTTCTTGGGTTTTATGGCCTCGATGAGCGCCACTCTGGGCGCACTCAACCTTCTGCCCATCCCCGCCTTGGACGGAGGACACCTCATGTATCATCTTTTCGAGTGGGTGACCGGGCGACCGCTGTCCGAAGTGTGGCTTGAGCGGCTGCAACGTGCGGGCTTGGCGGTCTTGCTCTTACTGATGTCCCTCGCACACTACAACGATGTGGTTCGCTTCTGGCTCCACCCATAACGATGCTCAAACCAACCCGATTCAAACCCGTTTTCATCGCCGCAGCCATCGCGGCGTTTTTTCATCAACAGCCAAGTTTGGCGGTTGAGCCGTTCGTCTTGAAAGACATTCGGGTTGAGGGATTGCAGCGTGCCGATGCCGGCACCGTTTTTGCATCGTTGCCCTTTCGGGTGGGCGACACCTACACCGACGAAAAAGGGTCGGCGGGCTTGCGCGCCCTTTTTGGCACAGGGATCTTCAAAGACGTTCACATCGAGATCGATGGCAACGTGGTTGTGGTGGTGGTGCAAGAGCGTCCGGTGATTTCTAACGTTGAATTCGTCGGCTCAAAAGAGTTTGATAAAGACGCGCTCGTTAAGGCGCTCAAAGATATCGGCATTGGCGAGGGGTTGCCCTTCGATCGCGCCTTGGCCGATCGTGCTGAGCAAGAGCTCAAGCGGCAGTACCTCACTCGCAGCCTTTATGGTGCCGAGGTGGTGACGACCATCACCCCGATCGAGCGCAACCGCGTCAACGTTACCTTTACGGTGCGTGAGGGTGAAATCGCCAAGATCAAAGAGATTCGCATCACTGGCAATCAGGCCTTCGACGAGAGCACGCTACTGTCGCAGATTGATCTCACTGCGGGTGGCTGGCTCACCTGGTATACCAAATCAGATCGTTATTCACGCGCCAAGCTCAACGCCGATCTCGAAGCGCTGCGGGCGTTTTATCTCAATCGCGGCTATCTCGAATTCAACATCGTTTCGACGCAGGTTGCGATTTCGCCCGACAAGCAAAACATCTCGATCACGGTCAACGTGAACGAAGGGCCGCGCTACATCGTTACCGGGGTGCGCCTTGAGGGCGATTACCTCGGCAAAGATGAGGTCTTCAAGGCGCTCGTTACGCTGCAGCCCGGCGAGCCTTATCGCGCCGAGGATGTGGCCTCGACCACTCGTGCGATGCAAGATCGCTTTGGTGCTTTTGGCTACGCCTTTGCGCGCATTGATTTCCGCCCCGAATTTGATCGCGCCACCGGGCAAGTGGTGGGTGTTTTTTCGGCCAATCCATTCAAGCGGGCCTACATCCGACGCGTTAACGTGGCAGGCAACAGCCGCACGCGCGATGAGGTGGTGCGGCGCGAGTTTCGCCAGTTCGAATCGTCGTGGTACGACAGCCAGAAAATCAAGCTCTCACGTGAGCGCGTTGATCGCCTGGGTTACTTCAAGCAGGTGAACGTTGAAACCGCTGAGGTGCCCGGCACTCAAGATCAGGTGGATCTCAACGTCAGCGTCGAAGAGCGCCCCACCGGCAACCTGATGCTGGGTGCTGGTTTCTCAAGCGCCGAAAAACTTACGCTCAGTGCGTCGATCAAGCAGGACAACATCTTTGGCTCTGGCAACTACCTTGGTGTCGAGCTCAATACCAGCAAATACAACCGCACGGTGGTGCTGAGCTCGGTGAATCCATATTTCACCGAGGATGGCATCTCGCGTGCGTTTGATGTTTATTACCGCACGTCGAAGCCCCTGAACTCTCAAGGGGGTGATTACGAATTGATCACGCCGGGCGTGGCGTTGCGTTTCGGTGTGCCATTCACTGAATACGACACCGTGTTTGTGGGGGGCGGTGTCGAGAGCACCGAAATTCGTGGGTCGACCGGCCTGCCCAATTCGTATCTGCTGTATCGCGAGCAGTTTGGTGACGTTAGCCATTCGGTGCCGCTTACCTTGGGTTGGCAACGCGATTCGCGCGATAACGCCATGGCACCCAACAGTGGACGTTATCAGCGTATCAATTTTGAATGGGGTGTGGCGGGGGATACGCGGTATCTGCGCAGCAACATGCAGTATCAGCAGTATTGGCCGATCACGCACCGCATCACCTTTGGCCTCAACAGCGAATTGGGCTGGGGGGTGGGGCTTGAGGGGCGACCGTATCCGGTGTTTAAAAACTTTTACGGCGGCGGCCTGGGCTCGGTGCGCGGGTTCGGGCAGGGCACTTTGGGCCCGCTCGACGTAACCGGTGCCTACATTGGCGGAAACCGTCGGTTCAACATTAACGGCGAGCTTTATGTGCCGTTCCCGGGGGTAGGCAACGACCGCAGCCTGCGCCTGTTTGGCTATATCGATGCGGGTAACGTGTGGGGGGCCGATGAATCTTGGGATTTCGGCACCACGTTGCGTGCTTCGGCGGGGGTGGGGTTGAGCTGGATCTCGCCTGTGGGGCCGCTGAAGCTGAGTTTCGGCTCACCGTTGCGGCACAAGCCAGAAGATAAAATCGAGCGGTTCCAATTTCAGATCGGCTCTGCGTTCTAACCATGAGAACTCTTCTGTCGTCTTTACTCGCGGTTTTCATGTTGGCGGGGGCCACAACGGCCGGCGCGCAAGAACTCAAGATCGGCTACGTGAACAGCGAGCGTTTGCTGCGTGATTCAGCGCCTGCCAAGGCCGCACTCGATAAGCTGCAGGCTGAATTCAACAAGCGTGAGAAAGACATCAACGAGATGGGCGCGCGGCTCAAAACGGCGTCTGATCGTTTCGAAAAAGATTCGCCGACGCTCTCAGAGAGCGAGCGCATCCGCCGGCAGCGTGATCTGCTGGATCAGGATCGCGAGTTCCAGCGTAAGCGCCGTGAGCTGCAAGAAGATTTCAATCAGCGCAAATACGAAGAACAGAGTGTTCTGTTTGAGCGCGCCAACAAAGTTATCAAGCAGATCTACGAGAAAGAAAAATACGATCTGATCGTGCAAGAAGCGGTGTTTGCCAGCTCGCGTGTCGACATCACCGACAAGGTGATCGGCGCGCTCAATGCCCAGGCCAGTGGCAAGTGACGTGGATCAGCCATCGTGTCTGATCATCTGGTTGCATTGGGCGACATCGTCGCCGCATTGGGTGGAGATCTTGTCGGTTCGCCCGGTCTGATCATTGAGCGGATCAGCCCGCTGCAAAGCGCCGATGTGCGCAGCATCACCTTTTTATCGAGTGCCCGGCTGCGATCTCAGTTGGCGGGGTGTGCTGCTGCTTGCGTGATCACTGCACCCGCATTGCGGGACGATGCCGTGGCTCGGGGCGCGGCGATCATCACGCCAGATCCTTATCTTTACTTTGCCCAACTTACCCAGTGGTGGGCGGCGCGCACCCGGCCAGCTATTGAGCCGGGTATCCACCCCACCGCCGTGATTGATGCGTCGGCCGATATTGGTGCTGCCGTGCACATCGGGCCGGGGGTGGTGATCGAGGCAGGGGCTTGTATTGGCAGCGGCGCGATCATTGGCGCCAATAGTGTGATTGGGCAGCAGGTGCACATCGGCGCACACACACGTTTGGCGCCGCGCGTTACGGTGATGTTCGGCTGTTCGTTGGGAGCGCGTTGCATCGTGCACAGTGGCGTTGTGATTGGTGCTGATGGCTTTGGCTTTGCACCGGTGCAAGGACGCTGGCAGAAGATTGAGCAGCTCGGTGCGGTGCGTATCGGCAACGATGTCGAGATCGGTGCCAACACCTGCATTGATCGCGGCGCGTTGGGCGATACCGTGCTCGAAGATGGCGTGAAGCTCGATAACCTGATTCAAATTGGACACAACGTTCGTGTGGGCGCGCACACTGCAATGGCCGGGTGCGTGGGCGTGGCTGGCAGCGCCACGATCGGCGCTCGCTGCCAAATCGGCGGGGCCGCCAATATCCTGGGGCACCTGACGTTGGCCGACGACGTGCATGTGTCGGTGGCCACGGTGGTGACGCGCTCGATTCTCAAACCCGGGCTCTACAGCGGCAGCTTCCCCTTCGACGACAATGCGAACTGGGAGAAAAACGCCGCCACGTTGCGCCAGCTGCATCTGCTGCGCGACCGTGTGCGAGCCCTCGAAAAGCAGATCAAATCATCATGATGGACATTCACCAGATTCTCAAAAAACTCCCGCACCGCTATCCCTTTTTGTTGGTGGATCGCGTGCTTGAGCTCGAAAAGGGCAAGCACATTCGTGCAATTAAAAACGTAACGATCAATGAGCCCTTTTTTGTGGGGCATTTTCCGCATCGTCCGGTGATGCCAGGCGTGATGATTCTCGAGGCGCTGGCTCAGGCATCGGCGCTGCTGGCGTTTGAAACGCAGGGCATCGTGTCTGATGAGAACACGGTGTTTTATTTCACGGGGATCGATGGTGCACGCTTCAAGCGGCCCGTTGAGCCGGGTGATCAACTCGTGCTGCACTCGGTGTTTGATCGCGTCAAGGTGGGGCTGTATAAATTTAAAGCGCGTGCCATGGTGGGCGATGAGCTGGCCGTTGAGGCTGATCTGATGTGCACCATGCGCTCGGTGGCCTGATCGGCAGGGCAGACAGCATGGCGTTTGTTCATCCCACGGCCATCGTCGATCCGCAGGCCCGGCTGGCCGATTCGGTCGAGGTGGGGCCATATGCCGTTATCGGGGCTCACGTTGATATCGGTGCGCACACCAAGGTGGGTGCGCATGCCGTGATCGAGGGGCACACCCGCATCGGCGAGCACAACCAGATTTTTCAGTTCTGCTCGATCGGGGCTGCGCCGCAAGACAAAAAATACGCGGGTGAACCCACCGAGTTGGTGATCGGTGATCGCAACACGATCCGCGAGTTTTGCACCGTTAATACTGGCACGGTGCAAGATAAAGGCGCCACCCGCATCGGCAACGACAACTGGATCATGGCCTACGTGCATGTGGCGCACGATTGCGAAATCGGCGATCACAACGTGATTGCCAACGCGGTGCAATTGGCGGGGCACGTTGAAATCGGCAACCGCACCCTCATCGGTGGGCTCAGCGGTATCCACCAGTTTGTGCGTGTGGGCGATTTCGCGATGATCGGTTTTCAGACGCGGCTGTCGCAAGATTTGCCGCCGTTCATCATGGCGGCGGGCAATCCGGTTGAGGCGCAGAACGCGCATCAAGAAGGGCCGCGTCGCCAGGGGTATTCAGCCGAGCGGCTGGGCGTGCTCAAGCAGATGTATCGCATCCTCTATCGCAAAGGCCTGACGCTCGATGCGGCCTGTGGCGAATTGCGCGAGCTGCGTGGCCAGGTGCCCGGCGCAGAGGTCGACATCAACATGATGCTCGATTTCTTGGCGCGCGCACAGCGCGGCATTGTTCGCTGAGTGTGCTGGCCGTGGCGCAGCAGCCTCCTCGATTGGGCTGGGTGGCTGGTGAGGCCTCTGGCGATTTGCTTGCGGGCTTGGTGCTGCAGGGGCTTCATCAACGCTGGCCGGGCGTGCGCAATATGGGCATCGGCGGGCCGCGCATGTTGGCCCAGGGTTTTGAAACCTGGTGGCCGCAAGACAAGCTCGCTGTGCATGGTTATGCCGAGGCGTTACGCCACTATCGCGAGCTGGTGGCCATTCGCCGCGCGCTGGGATCGCGTCTGTTGGCAGAGCGGCCCGATGTGTTCATCGGGGTTGATGCGCCTGATTTCAATCTCGGCTTAGAGGCGCGCCTCAAACAAAGTGGAATCAAAACGATCCACTTTGTGAGCCCCTCGGTGTGGGCATGGCGCGGTGGACGTGTCGACAAGATCGGCGCGGCGGTAGATCGCATCTTGTGTTTGTTTCCATTTGAGCCCGAGATCTATCAGGCGCGCGGCATTGAGGCTTGCTACGTCGGGCATCCGTTGGCCGACACCATTCCGCTGCAGCCGCCGCGTGCGCAAAGCCGTGCCACGCTTGGCGTGGGTGAGCGCGACGTCGTGGTGGCGTTGTTGCCTGGCAGCCGTGGTGGCGAGATTGCGCATATCGCGCCTGTGTTTGCTCAGGCGGCTGCGCTGCTTAAACGGGCGCGCCCTGATCTCTCGTTTTTGCTGCCTGTGGCGCCGGGGCGCCGTGCGGCAATTGAGGCTGCGATCGCGCAGCATGCGCCCGACGTGGGCATCCGGCTCGTTGATGGGCACTCGCACGAGGTGCTGGCGGCGAGCGATGTGACGCTCATCGCCAGCGGCACCGCCACGCTTGAGGCCGCGCTGTTTAAATGCCCGATGGTGATCGCCTACCGCATGAGTTTTTTGAGCTGGCAGATCATGAAGCGCATGCGCTATCAGCCGTGGGTGGGCCTGCCCAACGTTTTGCTGCGCGAGTTTGTGGTGCCCGAGTTGTTGCAGCACGAAGCCAGCGCCGAGAATCTCGCCCGCGAAGCGCTGGCCTGGCTCGATCGTCCGGCGCGTGTGGCGCAGCTGCGCGAACGCTTTGATCAACTGCACCATCAATTGCGGTGCAACACCGTTTTGCAGGTGAGCAATGCCATCGCGCAGACCCTTGGCCACTGATGCACCGGCAAGCCAGATGACGCTCGACTGGCATGCTGATTTCGTGGGCCTGGTGGCTGGGGTGGATGAGGCCGGGCGCGGGCCGCTGGCTGGGCCGGTGGTGGCGGCTGCGGTGATTCTTGATGATGCGCGGCCTATCGCAGGGCTGGCTGATTCTAAAAAGCTCACCGAGCGGGCGCGAGAGCGTTTGTTTGATGAGATTCGCGCCAAGGCGCTGTGCTCAGTGATCGCGCAGGCCAGTGTTGAAGAGATCGATGAACTCAACATCCTTGGCGCCACGCTGCTGGCCATGCGGCGCGCGGTTGAGGGGCTGCGGCTCAAGCCTGGCAAGGTGTTGGTTGATGGCAACCGGCTGCCAGCGCTCAAGGTGCCCGCCGAGGCCATCGTTAAAGGGGATGCGACCGTGCCTGCCATTTCTGCCGCATCGATTTTGGCCAAGGTGCATCGTGATCGGCTGTGCCTGGTGCTGCACGAAACGTATCCACACTATGGTTTTGATCGGCACAAGGGCTACCCCACAGCGGATCATTTGGCCGCGCTCGATGTGCACGGTGTGTGCGAGGCGCATCGCCGCAGTTTTGCGCCGGTGCGTGCGGCCATGATCAAAAGGCAGGTGGGCGGATGAGCGCGGCGGTGGTGGCGATCACATCGCGCGATAACGCGCTGTTGATGAAGGTGCGCAAGCTGGCGCAAGATCCAACGGCCTATCGCAAGCTCGACGAAATCTGGCTCGAGGGTGACAACCTCTGTTCGGCCTGTGTGGGGCGCGGGGTGGCGCCTGTGCAATGCGTGATCACCGATCAGGCCTGGGCGCAGCCGTCGTGGCGTGCGCTGGCCGAACACGCCGCGCGCGTGGCCGTGGTGCCGCCGGCACTGTTCAAGAGCATCAGCGGGCTTGAATCGCCCGCGCAGATCGGTTTTTTGATCAGGCGCCCGGCTGCCATTGATGTGCAGCCAGGGGTGCCTACGGTGGTGCTTGATCGGCTGCAAGATGCCGGCAATGTGGGCACCATCCTGCGCAGCGCTTCGGCGCTGGGTGTGGGGCAAATCGTGGCCCTCAAGGGCACGGCGGCGCTGTGGTCGCCCAAGGTGTTGCGTGCGGCCATGGGGGCGCACTTTGGCTTGCATTTGGTGGAATCAGCGGATGCCAGCGCGCTCGATGCCCTTGGGGTGCCGATGCTCGCCACAAGTTCGCATGCCCGCGATTCGATCTGCGCGGTCGATTTGCCCAGCCCCTGCGCCTGGGTGATGGGCCACGAAGGGCAGGGTGTGGATGCGGCCCTGTTGCAACGGTGCCATCGCTTGCTCGCCATTCCGCAGCCAGGGGGCGAAGAGTCGCTCAACGTGGCGGTAGCGGCGTCGATCTGTTTATATGAATCGCTGCGCCAGCGCTTGATCTCATCTCACCCCGTTGTCTGATGCCATGTTGATCGTTTTGTCGCCCGCCAAAAGTCTTGATTACGACAGCCCGGCCACGGTAGCCGATCACACGCTGCCGGCGTTCATCGACCAATCAGCGCAGCTCGTTGCCTTGTTGCAGCCTAAAACGCCTGCCCAAATCGCCCAGCTGATGGGCGTGAGCGATGCACTGGCCACCCTCAACGTGGCGCGGTTTGCGGCCTGGAGCCCCACCTTCACAGCGAGCAACAGCAAGCAGGCCATCCTTGCCTTTAACGGTGATGTTTACGAAGGGCTCGATGCAGCCACGCTGTCGCCTGCCGATCTGGCGTGGGCACAAGAGCATGTGGCCATTTTGAGTGGTCTTTACGGCGTGTTGCGCCCGCTCGATTGGATGCAGCCCTACCGCCTCGAAATGGGCACCCGGCTGCCCAACCCTTGTGGCAAAGATCTCTACGCGTTTTGGGGTGATCGCTTGGCGCGCCACCTCAATGAGCGTCTCGCAGCCGATGCGCAACCGGTGTTGCTCAATCTGGCCTCGCAAGAATATTTCAAGGCCATTGATCGCAAGGCGCTTGCCGTGCCGGTGGTTGAGTGCGTGTTTGAAGATTGGAAAGCCGGCACCTGGAAGATCATCAGCTTTCACGCCAAGCGTGCCCGTGGGCTGATGACGCGCTTCGTAGTTGAGCAGCGCGTTCGATCTGTGGCCGAGCTCAAACGGTTTGACAGCGAAGGCTATCGATTTGATGCTGCAGCCTCGGCGGCTGATCGGCTTGTGTTTCGGCGGCGCGTGGCCCAGCCGCCGATCTGGATGCGCTGGCCCGTATCAGCGCGGGCTGCCGCGGCCACGATTGCGGTTGGGGCCGCCCTGATGCCCCGAAGGGCTGGCGTTGCCGTGGCCGCCTGATCGTGCGGACCCTTGCGGACGTTGCCCGGGCGTGTTTTGGCCGCGATGCGCCTGCTGTTGCGGCCCACGACCGCTGCCTTGAGCGCGCTCGCCACCGGCGGCACCACGCTGCAATCCACCAAACAACACACGGCGTCCAAGCTGAATCGGCTCAGGGCGCGCGTTGGGGTCGGGCTCAAAGCCGGGCACGATCTCGCGCGGGATGCTGCGCTTGATCAGCTTCTCGATGCCTTGCAAAAAGCCTTCTTCATCAATGCACACCAGCGACAGCGCCTCGCCCTCGGCGCCTGCACGCCCTGTGCGGCCAATGCGGTGCACGTAATCCTCGGGCACGTTGGGCAGCTCGTAATTGATCACGTGCGGCAGTTGATCGATATCGATACCGCGCGCGGCAATATCGGTGGCCACCAGCACACGCAAATCACCACTCTTGAACTCAGCCAACGCTCGCGTGCGAGCTCCTTGGCTCTTATTGCCGTGGATCGCCATGGCCGTTACGTTATTTTTGTTCAAGAACTCGGCCAAGCGATTGGCGCCGTGCTTCATGCGCGTGAACACCAACACCTGAAACCAGTTGTTCGATTCGATCAGGTGAAGCAGCAGATCTTTTTTGCGATCGCGATCAACCGGGTGTGCCTTTTGCGAAATCGTTTCGGCAGCTGCATTGCGGCGTGCTACTTCGATCACACGCGGCTGATTGAGCAGGCGTTCGGCCAGCGCCTTGATTTCATCGGAGAACGTGGCAGAGAACAGCAGGCTCTGTTTTTTGGATGGCAGGATCGCTAGCACGCGGCGGATATCGTGGATGAAGCCCATATCGAGCATGCGATCGGCCTCGTCGAGCACGAAGAACTGCACATGGCTCTGATCGAGCGTGCCTTGTTGGTGGTGATCGTGCAGTCGCCCTGGTGTCGCCACCAGGATATCGTCGCCACGGCGCAGCGCATCGATTTGCGGCCCCATGCCGACGCCGCCAAACATCACCATTGAGCGCAGCGGCAGGTATTTGCCATACATGCGCACGCTCTCTTCAACTTGCGCCGCCAGTTCGCGTGTGGGCGTGAGGATGAGGGCACGAATGGCGCGTTGCCCTTGACGATTGGCAATCGTTGGCGATGAAGCCAGCTGATGCAGCAGCGGCAGAGTGAAGCCAGCGGTTTTGCCTGTGCCCGTTTGTGCGCCGGCGAGCAGATCGCCGCCATCAAGAACGGCGGGGATGGCTTGTTGCTGAATAGGAGTGGGGCTGGCGTAGCCCGCTTCGGCGACTGCTTTTAACAGAGGCTGGGCGAGCCCCAGCGATTCGAACGACATCGGATGGCCCTTGGACAATGGTTTTTGAACTGCTGGTATCGATGGCCTTCAGGGCATGTAAACCACCGTTTGAATTGTAGGGGCCAAGACCCCATGAACGCTAGGACTTTCGTGTGAGCGTGTTGCATGCAGGTTGCCAGTGTGCACCCTCTTAGAATCGTGGCATGAGCTATTTGGTACTGGCGCGCAAATATCGACCCCGCAATTTCGAGCAGATGGTGGGGCAGTCGCATGTTGTTCAGGCACTGGCCAATGCTTTGGTGCAGCAGCGTTTGCATCACGCGTATCTTTTTACCGGCACGCGTGGCGTGGGCAAAACCACGGTGTCGCGCATTTTGGCCAAATCGCTCAACTGCACCGGCCCGGATGGGCAGGGCGACATCACCGCCCAGCCATGTGGCCAGTGTCAGGCTTGTTGCGACATTGATGCGGGCCGCTTTGTTGATTACGTCGAGCTCGACGCCGCATCGAATCGGGGTGTCGAAGAAATTTCGCAGTTGCTGGATCAGGCCGTCTACAAACCGGTGGTGGGGCGCTTCAAGGTCTACATGATCGATGAAGTGCACATGCTGTCGAACACGGCTTTCAACGCGATGCTCAAAACGCTCGAAGAGCCGCCCGAATATCTCAAGTTTGTGCTGGCCACCACCGATCCGCAAAAGGTGCCCGTTACGGTGCTGTCGCGCTGTTTGCAGTTCAACCTCAGGCCAATGGCGGCACAAACCGTGTTCGAGCATTTGCAAACGATCACGGCTGCCGAACGCATTGAGGCCGAGCTTGGCGCGCTGCGTCTGATTGCACGCGCAGCGCGTGGGTCGATGCGCGATGCGTTGTCGCTCACCGATCAGGCTGTTGCTTTTGGCAGCGGGCGTCTCGATGAAGCGGGCGTGCGCCAGATGTTGGGCTCGGTGGATCGCAGCCACGTGACGCGCATCATCGAGGCACTGGCGCAAGGCGATGGTGCCGCCTTGGTGCAGGCTGTCGAAATGCTGCGCACGCTGGGGCTGTCGGCGTCGGGTGCGCTTGAAGAGTTGGCCGAAACCGTGCAACGTGTGGCCGTGGTGCAGGCGGTGGGCGAGCCCGCTGCCGATGCTGATGATCCCGAAGCCGCGCTCTACGCCCGCTTGGCCGGCATGCTGGCGCCCGACGAAGCACAACTGCTCTACAGCATCGCCCTGCATGGGCGTGCCGAGCTCTCGCTGGCGCCTGATGAATACGGTGGCTTGCTGATGGCGCTGCTGCGCATGTTGGCGTTCATGCCGGGGGCGGATCCAGCCAGGCGCGTCGCCCCTGCTGCGCGTGGTGCTGAATCCCGGCCTGTATCTCAAGCAGCACCGTCTAAACCTGCACCTTTTCAATCTGTACCCGCGCCTGAGCCCACATCCATACCCGATAGCCACGAAGCCGTTTGCAGCGTGGGTGGCAATGCGTTGAATGATGCGTTGGATGATCGCTGGGCCGAGCTGGTTGCAGCGCTGTCGGCGCAAGGGGCCATCACGGCGCTGGTGCGCGAATTGGCGTGGCAATCGCAATGCGTGGCGGTCGAGCCCATGCCTTCAGGTGGTGAGCGCTGGCGTCTGCGTGTTGATCGCGAAACCTTGCGTGCGGCAACGCACCGCGAACGGCTTGAGGCTGCAATGTCTGCAGCGCTGGCGCATACGGTTGAGTTGCAGATCGAGGCCGGGGCCGTTGCGGGCAGCCCGGCGCAGCGTGATGCCGCACACAAGGCCGAGCGTCAGCAGGCCGCAGAGCAGTTGATCACCGCCGATCCGATGGTGGTTTCGATGCTGCAGCAGTTTCATTCGGCACGCATCGTGCCGGGCTCAATCAAGCCCATTTGAATTTATCCATCTACCGTTTTTCAAGAAAGAGGTCTCTCATGCTCAAAGGTCAACTCGCCGGCTTGATGAAGCAGGCTCAGCAAATGCAAGACAACCTCAAGAAGGCGCAAGACGAGCTGGCGCAGATCGAGGTTGAGGGGCAATCGGGTGCCGGGCTCGTGAAGGTGCTGATGACATGCAAGCACGATGTGAAACGGGTCTCAATCGATCCCAGCCTGCTGGCCGACGACAAAGACATGCTTGAGGATCTGGTGGCTGCGGCTTTCAATGATGCGGTGCGTCGCGCCGAAGAAACATCGACCGAAAAAATGGGGCGGCTCACCGCTGGCATGCCCATGCCCCCGGGCATGAAGTTTCCGTTTTGATCGTGATCCTGCCGGGCTGATGTCGTGAGCGCCACGGCTTCATCGCTTGATGCGTTGGTTGATGCCTTGCGCCGCTTGCCCGGCGTGGGCGTGAAATCAGCGCAGCGCATGGCATATCACCTGTTGCAGCACGACCGCGAGGGCGCTGTGCTGTTGTCGCGCGCATTGAGCGAAGCCGCCGGGCGCGTGCGGCACTGCGAGCGTTGCCACACCTACACCGAAACAGCCGTGTGCGCGGTGTGTGCCGATTCTCAGCGCGATGCGCGGCTGCTGTGCGTTGTCGAAACACCTGCCGATCAGGCTGCGCTTGAGCGCACAGGCAGCTTCAAGGGGCTGTATTTCGTTTTGATGGGCAAACTCAGCCCGCTCGATGGCGTGGGTTTGCGCGATATTGGCGTGCACAAGTTGATCGAGCGCGCCTGTGATGGGGTGGTCGACGAGGTGATCGTGGCCACCAATTTCACGGCTGAGGGTGAGGCCACGGCACACGTGATTGCCGAAGCTCTGCGTTTGCGCGGTTTGCGTGTTACGCGTTTGGCGCGTGGTGTGCCGGTGGGCAGCGAGCTTGAATACGTTGATCTCGGCACCATCGCGCATGCCTTGATGGATCGGCGTTGAGCACCATCACCGCTGGTATGCAAACGGTGGTACGTTCTAGTACCATCCCCCCGTCTTTTTTATTTTTTCTACAGCGACGGAGACATGATGATGACGATTGCCAACTGGTGCGTGTTGATTGCTTGTGTGTTGCCGGCGGCCACGGTGGCTATTGCCAAGGCGCGAGGGGTCGGTAAATCGCGATCACAAGGGGGCTACGACAACAGCAATCCACGCGAGTGGCTGGCTCGCCAGCAGGGGATCGGCGCACGCGCAAATGCAGCCCAGGCCAACGGTTTTGAAGCCCTGCCGCTGTTTATCGCCGCTGTGGTGCTGGCGCAGCAGGCGCAGGCCGATCAGGCCTATATCGATCAGTTGGCCATGGCCTTTATCGGCATCCGTGTGTTTTACACGGTGTGCTATTTGGCCGATTGGGCCACGCTGCGCACGTTGGTGTGGTTTGCCGGCGTTGCTGCTTCGGTGGCCATCTTGCTGGCCGCCAAATAAAATTCTGTGGCCTGTGATGCGCGCACCTTAGCGGGTGCGCGTGGTGTTGCTTGATGCCGTGGCCACGGTGCGCGATGCGCTGCGGCCACGGCTGTTTGCTTTTTGGCGTGAGCTGCTTTTTGCTGCGGCCAAGCGCTTGGCTTTGGGCGAGGTTTTGGCCGACGCCAGCAGCGTTGTGCTGCGGTGGCGTGATTTGCCGGGAACGTAAACAACCACTTGTTGTCCGGCCTTGAGGTTGGCCCGTGCCGAGAGTTTGTTCCAGTTGGCCAGTTGTGCGCTGCTGACGCGGTAGCGGCGCGCAAGGCTGGCAAGGCTGTCACGTTTGCCGGCGCGCACCACGATTTTGCGCAGCGGCGGCACATCGGGTGTGAGGCTCATCACCGCGTTGTCAGCCAGCTCTTCAGAGATGTCTTGCGTGCGTTGCGGTGAGCGGTGCACGAGCAGGGTCGACCCGCCCTTTACCAGCATTTTTGGCGGGATGCGGTTGATGTCACGCAGCTGGTTTTCGTTCATTCCCACTTTGTGTGCAGCTTCTGCCGGGCGCATGGTTTTTGGCACGACCCAGGCTGTCCAGGTGGCGAGTGGGCCGCGGTGGTTTGGCAGCTCGCTGGCAAAACGCTCAGCGTTGTCGTAGGGCAGCAGCAATTGCGAGGTGCCGTTGGCCAGAATCACGGGCTTGTTGAGCGATGGGTTGAGGGCATGAAATTCGTCGAGAGACAACCCCGACAATTTGCATACCAGCGCAACATCGATGTCGCGCTTGATCGGCACGCTGACGAAATAGGGGTGATTGGCCACAGGCGCGAGGCTCAGGCCAAAGGCCTCGGGTTGGGCGATGATGTTTTTAACGGCTTGCAGCTTGGGCACGTAATGCCGCGTTTCGAGCGGCATGTTGAGGCTGGCGTAATCGGTGGGTAGCCCGGCGCGCCGGTTGCGTGCGATGGCGCGCTGCACGTTGCCTTCGCCCCAGTTGTAGGCGGCCAAGGCCAGGTGCCAATCGCCAAACATGTTGTGCAGGCGGTGCAGGTAATCGAGCGCGGCCCGTGTTGAGGCCAGCACGTCGCGGCGGTCGTCGCGAAAGATGTTTTGTTTGAGGTCGTAATCTTTGCCCGTGGCCGGCACAAATTGCCACATGCCCGATGCTTTGGCTGCAGACATGGCTCGGGGGTTGAAGGCGCTCTCGATAAACGGCAGCAGCGCCAGCTCGGCGGGCATGTTGCGGCGTTCGATTTCGGCCATCACGTGATAAAGGTAGCGCGATGAGCGTTCGGTCATGCGGCTCACGTATTCGGGCCGACGGGCATACCACTGTTCGTGTTGCTGCACGAGGTCGGTGTTGAGATCGTTGAATGCGAAGCCCTGCCGCACGCGCGCCCAAAGGTCGGTGTGCGCGGTTTTGTCGCCGAGCGTGATGGCAGCGTCAGGCTCGAGCTCATCGGTGGGCGCGCCGATGGCGGTTTGCGGTGCGGCATCGTCTTGCAGTTGCAGATCGACCGGCTGCGCCGTGGCCAGGCTCATGCTGCCGGGCAGCCTTAGCGATGTGGGTGGCGTGCTATTTGGGTGGTCTTCGGCCAAGCTGCCGGCTATGCTCTCGGCGCGCCCGGCTGAGGTGGGGGCGTTGTGGATGAGCTGCGCGGCATTCTGGTTGCTGGCTGGGTATTGCGGCGCGAGCGATTGGCAGCCGCTGAGGGCCAGGATGCAGGCCAAGCCGATCAGGGTGCACCCGCGTATGCGGGCGGCAGGGTGTCGTGGTGTCGGGGCGGTGTGCGATGCAATGAACGCGGTGATGTGTGAGGTGATCATCGTGGGGCGGGGAATTCGTTTTTCCAGCGTCGCAGCGCGGCAAAACGTGCAACGGGCGTGGGTTGGCTGGCGCCGTGGCGTTGGGCCGAGCGCTGCAGCTCGGCGCTGGCATCGGCGCGCAGACAGCGCAAAAAAGGGTTGATGAGGCGCTCTTGCTTGAGCGTGCTGGGCAGCGTGGGCTGGTGTTGCGCGCGCTGCTGGCGAGCGTGTTGCAGGGCGTTGGCGATGAGGGTGTTGCTGGGCTCGACGGCTTGGGCAAAGGCAAGGTTGGCGAGTGTGTATTCGTGCGCCGCGCAAATGTGTGTGTCGTCGGGCAGATCGGCCAGGCGTTGCAGCGATCGGGCCATCTGCTCGGGGCTGCCTTCAAAGAGGCGTCCGCAGCCTGCTGAGAACAGTGTGTCGCCGCAAAAGATGATGGGGTGTGCGCCTGCGCTGCTCAGGGGCACGGCCTCGCAGAGGTAGGCGACGTGGCCGGCCGTGTGGCCCGGCACATCAAGCACTTGCCAAGTGAGGTTGAGCAGCGGCAAACGATCTCCTTCGCGCACGGCCTGCGTTCGGCAGGGGATGTTTTCGAGCGCCGGGCCCAGCACCGGGCCGTGCAGGCGCGGCAGCAGGGCTTCGATGCCCATCACGTGATCGCCGTGGTGGTGGGTCACTAGAATGCCCGCCAGCTTCAGCGAGTTTGCATCGAGAGCGTGTGTCACGGGCGCCGCCTCGCCGGGATCAACCACGATGGCATGGGTGCCGTTGTGCAACATCCAGATGTAGTTGTCGGTGAAGGCTGGCAGCGCTAAGAGTTCCAGTTCCAGATCCATGACGCAATCGAGTCCGATTATAGAGTTGCACCCCTGGCTGGCCACCCCTGCCGGACGCTATTTACACGCCTGGGAGCAAGCGCAACTTGATCGCACGGTGGCGGATGTTTTTGGCTTTCATGCCTTGCAGTTGGGGCTGCCAGAGCTTGATGCTTTGCGCGCCAATCGCATGCCGCATCGCTGGTTGGCGCTCGATGGAGCGTATTCGGGCTGGAGCACCGCTGCGGCCTCAACGCCTGATGCCGTCGTATCGCCCTTGACCGCTGGCGCGTCATTGGGGCTGCGTTGCGATTTTGAGGCCTTGCCGTTGCCGAGCCATTGCATGGATTTGGTGGTGTTGCCGCATGCGCTTGAGTTGGCACAGGATCCTCATGAAACGTTGCGTGAGGTCGAGCGGGTGTTGGTGCCCGATGGGCGGGTGATCATCGTTGGATTCAATCCGGCCAGCCTGTGGGGCCTGAAGCACCGTGTGGGGCGCTTGCGGGGGGGCGGCACGGGTGTGTTGCCGCAGGCTGAGTTCATTGCCTATTGGCGTTTGCGCGATTGGTTGCGGCTGCTGGGGCTTGAGGTTGAAACCGGCGCGTTTGGCTGCTATCGCCCGGCACTGCAATCTGAGCGCTGGCTTGATCGGCTGGCTTGGCTGGATCGGGCTGGTGATCGCTGGTGGCCGGTGCTGGGTGCGGTGTATTTCATTGTGGCCGTCAAGCGTGTGCGCGGCATGCATCTGGTGGGCAAGATCCGCCGGGCCAAACCTGCTCGACACCCGGCCTCGGTGGTGGCTACCCACAAAAATCGATGATTCATGCATGACGATTGAGAACGAGATAACGATGACGATAACTTCAGCAGCTCAAGCCAAAACGTCCGCGTCGCCCGAGGTGGTGATCTATACCGATGGCGCATGCAAGGGCAATCCGGGGCCGGGTGGCTGGGGGGCGTGGTTGAGCAGCGGTGGGCACGAAAAAGAGTTGTGCGGCGGCGAGGCCAACACCACCAACAACCGCATGGAGCTCACCGCCGTGATCG
This sequence comes from uncultured Aquabacterium sp., assembly GCA_964618825.1. Classification (GTDB taxonomy): domain Bacteria; phylum Pseudomonadota; class Gammaproteobacteria; order Burkholderiales; family Burkholderiaceae_C; genus Aquabacterium. Next base: position 30,576 of record CAZUCW010000002.1, on the reverse strand, counting down.
AGGCGCTGGGCTCGCTTAAGCGGCGCTGCGCCGTGGTGATCTATACCGACAGCGAATACGTGCGCAAAGGCATCACCGAGTGGATGGCCAACTGGAAGCGTCGTGGCTGGAAGACCGCCGATGGCAAGCCGGTGAAAAACGTTGAGCTGTGGCAGCGCCTGGATGCGGCTGCGGCGGGGCACGATGTGCAGTGGCGCTGGGTGAAGGGCCACGCGGGCGACCCCGGCAATGAGCGCGCCGATGCATTGGCCAATCAGGGGGCGGCGCCTTATTGTTGATCGCGGGCCGGCAGGCTGAGGGTGAAGCAGGTGCCGCTGCCAGGGGCGCTCGTGACGCTGATCTGGCCTTGCATGCGCTCGATCAGTTGTTTGACGATGTAGAGCCCCAGCCCCGTGCCTTCGATGGTGGGGTCGTTGTTGAAGCGCTTGAAGGGCTGAAAAATCTGCTCGGCTTCGCTGGCCGAGAGTCCGAATCCGGTGTCGGTGATGTTGATGAGGATGCGGTCTGCGCTGGAGCGGGCGTCGAGCTCTACGGTACCGCCGGGGCGGTTGTATTTGCATGCATTGGTGAGCAGGTTGATGAATACCTGCTGCAGCCGCCGTGCGTCGGCGCGCATCACCAGTGGCTGTGCGGGCAGGCGGTCGATCAGGCTTACCTGGGCGCGTGCGCTGTGGGTTTCAACCATGGCGACGCATGATCGAAGCAAGGCGCAGGCATCAACATCTTGAGGTTCGATGAGGATGTCGCCGGTTTCGACCTTGCTGAGATCGAGCACGTCTTCAACCAGACGCAGCAGTTGCTGGCCGGCGCTGTGGATCATGTCGAGCTGGTTGATGTGGTTGTTGGATAGGCGCTGGCGGTCGAGCAGCATGAGTTGCGCAAAGCCGAGGATGGCGTTGAGCGGGGTGCGCAGCTCGTGGCTCAGGCGAGATAAAAACTCGCGCTGCGCCTGGGCTACGCGGGTGGCGGCATCGCGCTCGATGGCTGCGTTGGCTTGGGCGCGCTCGTCGGTGATGTCGCGCAACACGCCGATGAGTCGGCCGGGCTGATGGGGGTGTGTTTGCACCATGCGCCCCGTGGCTTCGAGGGTGTGCACGCTGTGATCGGGCCAGCGCACGCGGTAAACGATTTTGTAGATCGAGCCAGCATCGAGCGCGGCATCGGTGTCGGCGCGGGTTTTGTCGGCGTCTTCAGCCATGATCAGTGCGCGCACTGTGGTGCGTGGCAAGACGATGGGCTCGGCGTTGAGGCCGTGCATGGCGGCGCTTTTGGCGTCGAAGGTGATGGTTTCGGTGGCGTGATCAAGCTCATAAAGCCCCATGCCGGCAGCGGTGGAGGCCAGCTCCCAACGGCGGCTCACGGTGTCGAGCCGGGCCTGGTGTTCGGCCTGTTTGATGAGCACGCGCCGCACCTGCACGGAGCTCACGAAGGCGAGGATCAGCGCGATGGCGATCATCGAGGCGATGAGCAGGGTTTCGGTTTGTCGTGCAGCCTGCCCCAGCGCGGTGCTGAAGTGCCGCTCGGTGCGCTGCAGCTCATCGTTGACGGCCATCATGCGATCAAGGATTTCGCGCATTTGTGTCGGCGAGGCATGGGCCGCCACGGCTTGGCGCAACTGCTCGGCGTGGGCGTTGAGTTGCTCGATCAGGGTGTCGCCATGCGTCCAATCGGCCACGGCGTCTTTGAACAGCCAGAGGTGTCCGAAGCGCCTGAACAAGAAGATCATGTTGTCGACGTCTTCGGGTGCGCTGCCGCCGCCGATCATGGCGCTGCGCACGAGCTCTTGGTTGAGCTCGGCACGGCTCATGGCTTCGCGGGCGGTGCGGTTGTGGCGCGGGCTGGTGAGGGCAGCATGAAAACGCTGTAAATCGCGGGCATCGCGCGAATCGGCATAGCGCAGCAGGTGTTGCACGGCCTCGCTGCGCGATTTCGACCACACGCTTTCGCCGCTCACGTAGGCCCGCACACCACCCAACACATTGACCGCCGAGATGGCAATGGCGGTGATCAGTGCCATCACCACCAGGGGCAGGGCCAGCACATGCGCGTAGAGACGCCAGGGCATGGCGGGGCGCGCCATGTTGAGGACGCCGTTGGCAGCAGTGGTGGCAGGGTGGCTAGACAACTTGAGCGGCTGGCGTGGGGTGGTGTGTCGCCAGTGTAGGTAGGCAGCCGCTCGACAATCCATTAGGGCTATTGGGGTGTCGGGCGTGCTTTGTGCTCAGAGGGTGGGATGCGGCAGTGGCGTGATCGGCGCAGGCGTGTGGTTTGTGGTGCTGCGGGCCGCGTGGATGGCGTGCCGCCAGGCCGAGAGGATGGGGGCGAGTGCCGAGTGGGCATCGATGGGTTGCTGCAGCGCGCGCACCACGCACAGGGCGGCGGGGTGGCAGGCGGCAAAGCAGCGCAGATCATCGGTGTCGAGCAGGCCGCCGATGGCCACCACGGGCACAGGGCTGTGGCTCACCCACCAGCGCAGATTGCGCTGGCCTTGCGGCTGCCAGGGCATGTCTTTGGTGGTGGTGGGTTGCACGGGGCCGCAGGCGATGAGGCTGGCACCGCAGCCGGCAGCGCGGGCGAGCTCCCACAGGCTGTGTGAGCTCAGGCCGAGCATCAGGCGGTGGCGCTGGGCGAGCAGGGTGGTGCGGTCGTCGTCGCTCAGGGCGAGCAGATCTTCTTGGCCGAGGTGGATGCCGATGGCTGCGCCAGGGTTGATGCCGGCGCTGCCGCTGTGGTTGCGCAGCAGGCGCAGTGCGTGGCGCCAGTGATCGTTGATGAAGAGCTGCGCCTCGGGGGCGTGCGGGGCGAGCCGGGCCAGATGTTCGATGTGTGCATCAAGGCCGTCAGCCGATTTGTGGCGCAGTTGCAGGCAACGCAGCCCGCTGCGCAAGGCGGTGTCGATGTGTGCTGCGGTGGGGAGGATGCCGTAGAGGCCATCGGGTGGCGGCGCGAAGGGGTGAAACAGTGGCGCGGCGGTGGCGTCGGCGGCAGCTGCATCCGTATCCGTGGTGAGCTGCCAGGGCAGGGCGTGGCCACAACCCAGCCAGGGCAGGGGCGCGCCGCCGTGCGCCACCCCAGCGGCAAAGCCGGCTTGCGCGATCACGGGCCCAGCGCCGCCACCGGCGGCATGGCCGTGAGCAATGGCGTGGTGGGTGGCCATTTTGGCGAGCACGAGGGCGTCGGCCTCAACGTGGCCCAGCGCGATGGCGGCAGCAGCGCTGGTAGCAAAGGTGCAGCCGGTGCCGTGCAGATGGGGGGTGTGCAGCCGCGGGGCGGTGAGCCAGCCGTGGGCGTGCGGGGTGTCGATCCAATCGATGCTGTGGGTGCGGTGGGGGCTGCCGATGGTGGTGTCGCCGCCGGTGATGGCCACGCTGCGGGCACCCAGCTCGCGCAGGGCGTGTGCCAGAGCGGGGGGGCGCGCGTCGGGCTGGGCCAAATCCCGCCCCAGCAGCCGGCAGGCCTCGGTGTGGTTGGGGGTGATGAGGGTGGCGCGCGGCAGCAGGTGTTCGCGATAGGCCTGCACGATGTGGGCGTTGCTGAAGGCAGCACCGCCCGATGAGGCGCCGAGCACGGGGTCGATGATGAGCGCGAGTTGCTGGTGGGGATCGTGGCCGGCGGGTGTGGCTGAGCGCAGGTGATCAACCCAGTGGGCCACGCAGGTAATGGCTTCGACGCTGGCGAGCAGGCCGGTTTTGATGGCTCGGGGGGGCAGGTCGGCGGCCAGTGCGCGCAGTTGAGCGTTGATCTGATCGGCGGGCAGAGGGTGCACGGCTTGCACACCTTGCGAGTGCTGCGCCGTTGTGGCCGCCACCACGGGGCACAGGTGCACGCCAAAGGCATCGGCAGCGCGTTGATCAGCGCTCAGGCCCGCGCCGCCACTGCTGTCGTGGCCGGCGATGCTCCAGACGATGGGAGGCGCCATCACAGCAACACGAAGGGCTGGCCACCTACGGGCGTGGTGGCCACGGCCACATCGCTGGTGGCCATGAGCCCGGCACGCCAGCCGGCACGCCCGCTTTCAACGGCGAGCCTGAAGGCGTGCGCCATGCCCACGGGGTCGCCGGCTTGTGATACGGCCGAGTTGAGCAGCACGGCATCAAAGCCCAGCTCCATGGCAGCAGCGGCATGTGAGGGGGCGCCCAGGCCGGCATCGACGATCAGGGTGATGTTGCTCAGGCGGGCTCGCAGCGTGCGCAGCGCCCAGGGGTTGAGCAGCCCCAGCCCCGAGCCGATGGGCGCGGCCCAGGGCATGAGGATGCGGCAGCCGGCGTCGATCAGGCGGTGCGCACTCACGAGATCGTCGGTGCAGTAGGGCAGCACCTCAAAGCCGTCGCGCACGAGCTGGGCGGCAGCACTCACCAGCTCGAAGGGGTCGGGCTGCAGCGTTTGCTCATCGCCCACCACCTCGAGCTTGATCCAGTGCGTGCCCAGCAGCTCGCGCGCCATGTGCGCCAGCGTGATCGCTTCGCGTGCGCTGCGGCAGCCGGCGGTGTTGGGCAGCAGGTGCGCACCGTGCTCGCGGGCGGTGTCGCGGATGATCTGCACGAAGCCGTTGTCTTGCCCCGTGGTGCCCAGGGTGCGTTTGAGCCCGAGTGTGAGCACCTGGCTGCCCGATACCTTGATAGCGCGGCGCAGCGCGTCGGGCGAGGGGTAGCCGGCGGTGCCCAGCAAAAAGCGGCTGCTCAATGGCGTGTCGCCAATGCGCCAAAGGTCGGTGGCCTCGTGAGCCTCGGTGGGGGTGTTGGGGCGGATCGGCAGCATGGGGTTCAACCTCCGGTGATGGGGGCAAAGCACAGCACGGTGTCGCCATCGGCCAGCCAATGCTGCGCGCGCAGGCTGCGGGCTACAAAGTCGCCATTGACGGCAGTGGCCACTTGCGTATCGCTGGCACCCGTGCGGCGCAGGATGTGTTGCAGCGCAGCGTCGAGCGAGCAGGGCGCCGGCAGCGTCAGCAAACCAGCATCGGTGTGTATGGTGATGTGCTTGGTGGTGTTCATGCGATCAGCTCTGTGCGGGCCAATGCTTCGTCGACCACCGATGGCGCGAGCAGCCAGCCGTGGCGATACAAGCCGTTGATGCGTGCCAAACCCGATTCGATGTGGATCTCGGGGCGGTTGTCGGGCAGCGCCGGGCGCAGATTGCGGTCGAGCTTGAGAATGCGGGCTTCGGCCAGGGCCGGGATGATGCTGTGAGCCGCTGCCATCAGCTCAACCGCGCTGCGCAGCGATACGGGCGAGCGGTCTTCGCTCTCGATCTCGCTGGCGCCCAACACGATCACGTTGTTGGGGCGCGGCACCAGATACACCCGGTGGCGTGGGTGCAGCAGCCGCACCGCCCGGCCCAGCTCAACACCGGGTGCTTGCAGCCACACTGTTTCGCCACGCACACCGCGCACGGATGTGGCCGCATGCGCACCTACGCCGCGCAGGTCGAACACCCAATCGAATTTATGTGTCTGGGGCGCGCTGCCATCGGGCGCGGTGCTCTCAAGCCGTCCAGCCGACAGCGCCGCAACCCGTCGTTGCCAGTGCCACTGTGCACCCGGGGCGCTGGCCTGCAGCGCCTTGAGCGTGCGCACGGTGCAGATCGCTGCCTCGCCCGGCAGCAGCCAAGCATGCAAAGGCCCGTGGTTGCCGTGCAGGGCTGGCTCAAGCTCGCGCAGCCGCGTTGCATCGAGCGCTACCGCCTGGTGCGGCCACTGGCGGGATCCGGCCTCAATGCGCGCCAGCACACGTTGCGCTGCGCCCAGATCGGGGCCGTGCGCCACCAGCAGGCTGCCGTTGCAATCAAAGTGCGGTGCGTGCCGGCCCTCTCGCGTGAGCCGTGCGACGATTTGCGCCCAGCGATCGATCGAATACCAGCCGCGCTCGGCCAGATCGGGGTCTGAAGCATCCAGCTCTGCCAGCGGGCTCAGCATGCCTGCAGCCGTAAAAGCCGCCGCTCCCTGGCCATCAAACGACGGCCCCGGGCCCTCAGCCGGATCAAACACGCAGACCTCATGCCCGGCGTGCGCAAGCTGCCAGGCGACCAAACGCCCGAGCAGCCCCGCGCCTGCGATGCCAATGCGTTGCGGCGTGGCCATGCTCACCCCCGATCAGGCTTGAGGCTGGATCGGGATGTAGAGCTCGCCGCCAACCTGTTTGAACTCTTCAGACTTTTGCGCCATGCCTTGCGAGAGCGCCTCGCCATCGCCCACGCCTTGTGCCGCCGCAAAATCGCGCACTTCTTGCGTGATCTTCATCGAGCAAAACTTGGGCCCGCACATCGAACAAAAGTGCGCCACCTTGGCGGCATCCTTGGGCAGCGTTTCATCATGAAAATCGCGCGCCGTTTCGGGGTCGAGCCCCAGGTTGAATTGATCCGTCCACCGAAACTCAAACCGCGCCTGGCTCAGCGCATCGTCGCGCTCGCGTGCGCCCGGATGCCCCTTGGCCACATCGGCGGCGTGGGCTGCGATCTTGTAGGCGATCAGCCCCTGCTTTACATCGTCGCGGTTGGGCAGGCCCAGATGCTCTTTGGGGGTTACGTAGCACAGCATGGCCGTACCCATCCAGCCGATCATGGCCGCGCCAATGGCTGAGGCAATGTGATCGTAGCCCGGCGAAATATCGATCGTCAGCGGGCCCAGCGTATAAAAAGGCGCCTCGTGGCAGGCCTTGAGCTGCTCGCTCATGTTGGCCTGAATCATGTGCATCGGCACATGGCCTGGGCCTTCGATGATGGTTTGCACATCGTGTTTCCAGGCCAGCTGCGTGAGCTCGCCCAGCGTGCGCAGCTCGGCAAACTGCGCCTCATCGTTGGCATCGCTCAGCGAGCCCGGACGCAGCCCATCGCCCAGAGAAAACGTCACGTCGTACGCCTTCATGATCTCGCAGATCTCTTCGAAGTGCGTGTACAAAAAGTTTTCTTGGTGATGCGCAATGCACCACTTGGCCAGGATCGAGCCGCCGCGCGAAACGATGCCTGTGCGGCGCTTGACCGTCATCGGAATGAACGGCAGCCGCACGCCGGCGTGGATGGTGAAGTAATCCACCCCCTGCTCAGCCTGCTCGATCAACGTGTCTCGAAAGATCGCCCATGTGAGGTCTTCGGCGATGCCGCCCACTTTTTCGAGCGCCTGATAAATCGGCACGGTGCCGATGGGCACGGGGCTGTTGCGGATGATCCAATCGCGCGTGGTGTGGATGTTGCGGCCCGTTGAGAGATCCATCACCGTGTCGGCGCCCCAGCGCGTCGACCACACCATTTTCTCGACCTCTTCTTCGATGCTCGATGTGATCGCCGAGTTGCCGATGTTGGCGTTGATCTTCACCAAAAAATTGCGGCCGATGATCATCGGCTCAAGCTCGGGGTGATTGATGTTGGCCGGGATCACCGCACGGCCCCGCGCCACCTCGGCGCGCACAAACTCGGGCGTGATCTCGCTGGGGATTTGTGCGCCCATCGGATTGCCACGCAGCCGGGCCTCGCGTTCGGCATCGGTGGCGGCATCAAATGCCGCGCGCAGCCGCATGTTTTCGCGCAGCGCCACAAATTCCATTTCGGGGGTGACGATGCCCTGCCGCGCGTAATGCATCTGCGACACATTGCTCCCCGCGCGTGCGCGACGCGGCGTGCGCTGCAAACCTGCCGCCTGCATTCGCAGTGCCGCCAGCCTTTGCGCATCGCCGCTGCCATCGTCCACCTCGCTCACCACGCGGCCCGTGTAGCTCTCGGTGTCGCCACGTGCGCCGATCCAATCGGCACGCACGCTGGGCAACCCACGTGTTACGTCGATTGACGCTTGCGGATCGGTATATGGCCCCGAGGTGTCATATAGCCGCACGCTCTCGCCGTTGCTCAACGACACCTCGCGCAGCGGCACGCGCACATCGGAGTGCAGCAACCCCGCGAGATACGCCTTGCGCGATTGCGGCAGGGGCTGGCGCGTGAGCTCAACGCGCTCGGGCAGGGCTTGCGTGGGCAGATCGGTGGGGTGGTTCATCGGAGCGGCTCCTGAGGTGGCAGTGAGGGGGGCTCCGAGACGCACCGGGCGGTGTGCGGCATGAGCAAACGGCTCACGCAAACCGTGGTGGCGGGCTCTTCTTTCGCCGGTATTGGCCGGATCAAGTTCAGCGGGTTTGGCCACAAGCCATCTCAGCGCGCAGCGCACCCCGGAGCAGTGGCGTAACTGTAGCCGTAAAAGCCGCGCCCTGCCTTGTTCGGGGCGCTCTCAGTTGCCGGCTGCGCAGCGCGGGCACAGGCAGGCGTGGCCTTGCGCCGCAGCGGGTATGCGGGCCAGCACCTCGGGCGCAATGGTGGCGCCAACGCACCAACAGGCCGTGGCCTGAGGGGGGGATGAGGCTGCGGCGGGGGTGGCCATTGCGCAGGTGTTGGGTTGGCCGCACAGCGGGCAGCAATGCGCTGCAGCAGCGGGCCGATCAGGTGGGGCATCAGAGGCCACGGCGCACTCGCTCAGAGGTAATACACCATGAACGCTTTATCAAAATATGCCGCGCCCTCAGGCCGCTGGATGCGAATGGCGCGTGGCAACAGGCCGTAGCGCTGAAAACCGGCGTGCTCATACAGGCGCACTGCATACGTGCTGCTGGCCGACACCGTGAGCGTGATCATCTCTAGCCCTGAAGCGGCGCTGGCCTGATCGATGCAGCTTTGCAGCAAGGCTCTGCCGATGCCACGCTTGCCGTGGCTGGGGCGCACCAACATGCTGGCGAGGTTGGCAATGTGGCGCAGCTTGTGCAGCGGCTCGCGCTCAAGGCTCACGGCGCCCACCAGCAGATTGCCCTCAAAGGCACCGAGCAAAAACGTGCCGCCCATCGGATCAGACAACCCCAACCGCACGATGTAGCTCTCGGGGGATAAGGCTTGTTCGGTTTCGACATCCGAGGCAAAGGCATCGGGATGACGAGCCAGCCCATCGTCGCGCAAAGCCTTGTAGGCGCTCAAATCTGCCGGGCCGAGTCGGCGGAGGGTCAGCAGGGGGAGGGGGGGCGCGTTCATGCGATGAGTTGTTCCGGCGAGTTGACGTTGCGAAAGGCGGCGGAGTCGGCGAACAAAACCTCGCGAGCTTGCCACCGTGCCAGACATCCGTCTAGCTTGCGGTGCCCTTGAGCGAGATACAGGCCGAGATCGTCGGCCAGATGGCGGTGCAGCAGGCACAGCGTTGGGTGGCGCCGCTGGCCGTCGGTGGCGAGCGTGGCAGCATCGCCCGGATGCAGCGCCTGGGCCAGCTGATCAACAAGATCCAGCGGCAGGTGTGGGGCGTCACACGGCACCACGGCCAGATACGGGGTGGCGCAGTGGCGCAGCCCGGTGAGGATGCCGGCCAGCGGGCCCGCAAAAGCATCCACGCCGGCGGGCACATCGTCGCCCAATACAGCTGCCGCGTGCGAATCGCGCCAGGGTTGAGCGCAGCGGGCGTAAATGTCGGGGTGGCGGTTGGCGCTGATCAGCAACGCGCCCACCTGCGGGGCAAAGCGCTGCAGCACGTGGCTCACCAAGGGCTCACCGCGATAAGGCATCAGCCCCTTATCTTGGCCACCCATGCGGGTGCCAAGCCCACCTGCTAGCACCAGGCCGGTGATGTTGGCGCGCGCGATCGGGGCCACGATCAGCCGCCGATGTAGCTCATTTCGACGCGGCCCGATGCGGTGCGCGCGATCTGGCCGCGCAGCTGCGAGTAGCGATCAGTGCGCTGCATCCAGGTGCCGGCCACGGCGCGGGCGATGTGCGCGTCGTCGGCCCCGTTGCGCAGCAACGCGCGCAGATCGTAGCCATGGCTGGCAAAGAGGCACAGGTAGAGTTGCCCATCCGTCGACAGCCGGGCGCGGTTGCAATCGCCGCAAAAGGCGCGCGTTACGCTCGACACAAAACCCACCGAGCCTGAGCCGTCGGCGTAGCAGTAGCGCTGCGCCGTTTCGCCCACGCGTGGGTGCGCCACCGGCAGCAGCGGGTGTTCGGCATCAATGAGCTGCACGATATCGTCAGAGGGCAGCACATCGTCGAGCCGCCAGCCGTTGGTTGAGCCCACATCCATGAACTCGATGAAACGCAGCTCAACGCCCGTGCCGCGAAAGTGGCGGGCCATCGGCAGGATTTGATCGGCGTTAACGCTGCGCTGCACCACCATGTTCACTTTGAGCGGCGCCAGGCCAGCAGCTTGTGCGGCTTCAATGCCGGCGAGCACATCGGCCACCGGAAAATCGGCGTCGTTCATGCGGCGAAACGTGGCGTCATCAAGCGCATCGAGGCTGACCGTAACGCGCTTGAGCCCGGCATCTTTGAGCGATTGCGCTTTGCGCGCCAGCAGCGAGCCGTTGGTGGTGAGTGTGAGTTCGGGCGGTTCGCCATCAACTGTGCGCAGCGCCGCCAGCATCGCCACGAGGCGCTCGAGATCTTTGCGCATCAGCGGCTCGCCGCCCGTGAGGCGCAGCTTGCGCACCCCCAGACCCAAAAACACCTGGGCCGCGCGAGTGATCTCTTCGAAGCTCAACACCTCGGCGTGTGGCAGAAAACGGTGATCGTGATACACCGCGCGAGGCATGCAGTAGCCACAGCGAAAGTTGCAGCGGTCGGTTACCGAAATGCGCAGATCGTGCAGCGGGCGGTGCAGCAGATCGCGCACGGGTTGATCGCCAGATGCGGTCCAGGCTGCGGGGGCCGGGATCATCGCCGGGCGCAGATCGCGCTGGCGACTGTCGATCAACGGGATGATGGGGGGGACGTTGCGCTCGCTCATCCCCCGAATTGTGCCTGCCCAGGGTTTTCGTGGGCTTGCGTCGGATCAGTAAATTGATGTGGCGCAACCCACGATGTGGGGGCGGATCAGTGTGGCGCGGGGGTGTCGGTAGAGGCGTTGGCCGGCTCCACGGTGGGCGCGCGGCGTGCGCCGTTGTAGCGGCGCGTCCAGTAGCTGAGGTTCATGTCTTCGATGCGCACCTCGCCACCGGCTCGGGGCGAGTGGATGAATTTGTTGTCGCCCACATAAATGCCCACGTGCGAGAACGTGCGGCGCAGCGTGTTGAAAAACACGAGATCACCGGGTTTGAGTTCGTCGCGCGAAATGGCGAGCATGCCGGGCGCACGGGCTTGTTCTTCGGCACGGCGGGGCAGCACGAGGCCGACGCTGTTCTCGAAAACATAGCGTGTAAAGCCGCTGCAGTCGAACCCGGTTTCGGCCGATTGCCCGCCCCGGCGATAGGGCACGCCCAAAAAATTCATGGCCGAGAGCACGAGATCTGAGGCCACATCGGTGGCTTTGTCGCGCATGTGTCGGGCCACATCTTTGGCACTGTTGGCCACGGGCTGCAAGAGGCCTTTGTCGAGCAGAAAGCGCGCCACGGGGTCGGTGCCCGCCGTGGTGTTGTCGGGTGATGCTGCTGGCGTGGCGTTGGCTGCCGGAGCGATCGGTGTCGATTGCGCCCAGGCAAGCGAAAAACCCGCGCTGCCCATCGATACGGCCACGCTCATCAGCGCCGTGAGCACGATGCGTGCGGCGCCCGAAGGCAGCCGGCGCAGAGGCCAGAGCCGCGATGAGCGTGAGATATCCAACAACATGGGCGCGAGGCTACGGAGACGGTGCAAACGAGTCAAGCCGGATAACCCGGGATGAGGCCGTAAGAAACGTGGCATTTTGCCGCATCGCGCTGGGCGGGCTGGTGTTTGCGATGGGTGAGGGTGTGGTGGATGCGGTGGATGGCGCTGCCGATTGCCGATGCTATGAAGTGGATGATGCCGGCGGTTGTGCAGCAAAGGTGAGTTGCTCGATGGCATCGGTGAGTTCGAGCCAGCGGTTTTCGAGCGCTTCGGTGTCGTCGTTGAGCGATTTGAGTTGGCGGCCCAGCTCGGCGCGCTCTTGTGCGGGCAGTGTGGCGGCAGCGAGTGCCTGGGTGATGCGCTCGATTTCGGCCTGGTGTGAGGCCAACCGGGTGTCGATGCGCGCGAGCTCGGTTTTGAGCGGCTTGGTTTGGTCGGCCAGACGCTGCCGGGCCTGGGCCAACGCTTTGCGCTCGTCTTTTTTGTTGGCGCTGGCTGGTGCCGTGGCTGAGGCGGATGTGGCGGGCGCCGATTCGCGGGGGCGCGGTTCAATGGCTCGGGCTTGTTCGCGGGCCTGATCTTGCAGCCAACGTTGGTAATCGTCGAGGTCGCCGTCGAACGGACGCAATCCGCCCTGGGCAACGAGCCAGAATTCGTCGCACACCTCGCGCAACAGCGCACGATCATGGCTCACCAGCATCACCGAGCCTTCGAATTCGTTGAGCGCCATGCTCAGGGCTTCGCGGGTGGCAAGGTCGAGGTGGTTGGTGGGTTCGTCGAGCAGCAGCAGGTTGGGGCGTTGCCACACCAGCAGGGCCAGCACGAGACGGGCTTTTTCGCCACCCGAGAGGGTGCCCACGGGCTGCATGGCCATATCACCGCTGAAGTTGAAGCGTCCGATGAAATCGCGCAACTCTTGTTCGCGCGCTTGCGGATTCACCTGTTTGGCCAGCCGGATCATGTGTGCAAGCGGGCCTTCGTCGGGGCGCAGTACATCGAGTTCTTGTTGGGCAAAGTAGCCAATCGATAGCCCCTTGCCCGGCGTGATCTGGCCCGACAGCGCCGGCAGCGTGCCGGCCAGCGTTTTCACAAAAGTGGATTTGCCCTGCCCGTTGGCACCCAGAATGCCCACGCGCTGGCCTGGCAACACTGAGGCGTTGACGCCCGCAACAATGATCTTTGAGGCCGCATAGCCGCAGTTCACATCGCGTAGCGCGAGCATGGGGTTGGGCAGGCACGGCGGAGGTTGAAACTCAAATGCAAACTCGCGCGAGGCGAGGATGGGAGCGAGCTTTTCCATGCGCTCGAGTGCCTTGACGCGGCTTTGCGCCTGTTTGGCTTTTGAGGCTTTGGCCTTGAAACGATCGATAAATCGCGTGAGCTGGGTGATTTTTTCTTGCTGGCGCGAATAAGCCGCCTGCTGTTGCTCAAGCCGCTCGGCGCGCATGAATTCAAAGGCGGTGTAGTTGCCGCCGTAGCGCGTGAGTTGTTGTTGATCGAGATGCAGGGTGACGCGTGTGGTGGCATCGAGAAACTCGCGGTCGTGGCTGATCACGAGCAGGGTGCCCTCAAAGCGTTTGAGCCAGCCCTCGAGCCACACGAGCGCGTCGAGATCGAGGTGGTTGGTGGGCTCATCGAGCAGCAGCAAATCAGCCGGACACATGAGTGCGCGAGCCAGCTGCAGCCGCATGCGCCAGCCGCCCGAAAAGCTGTTCACGGGCGCATCGAGCTGATCGATCTTGAAGCCCAGCCCCATGAGCATGGCCTGGGCGCGCGATCGGGCGTCGAAGGCGCTCGCTTCGGCCAGCGCTGTGTGGGCGTGGGCCATGGCGTGGCCGTCGCCGCTGGCCTCAGCCTGAGCCAGCGCCTCGTGGGCTTGCATGAGGCGGGTGTCGCCAGCGATCACGTAATCGGTAGCGGCCTGATCGGTTTCGGGCATGTTTTGCGCCACCTCGGCCCATTGCCAGTGCGCAGGCACGAGTGCATCGCCCGCATCGGCGTGCAGCTTGCCGGTGAGCAGGGCAAACAGCGAGGATTTGCCAGCGCCGTTGTGGCCCACGAGGGCGATTTTTTCGCCGGGCTGCAGGGTGACGCTGGTGCGCTCAAGAATCACCTTGCTGCCGCGGCGCAAGGTGAGGTTTTTCAGCTGAATCATGAACAACGGGCAAATGCGGGCAACCCACGTTGCCCAGCCCGTATTGTCGGTGGGCTCGCAGCCTCAGTGGGCCGGCGTTGCGCACACGGCTTGAATCGCTTCGATGCGCGGTTTGAGTTCGTGCAGTGGCAGCGGTTTGGCGTAGAGGTAGCCCTGCAGCTCATCGCAGCGGCGTTCACGCAAAAAGTCGCGTTGCTCATCGGTTTCAACGCCCTCGGCCACCACGCGCATGCCCAGCGTGTGGGCCATGCCGATCACGGCTGAAGCAATGGCGGCGTTGGTGGGGTTGGCGCCGATGTCTTTCACGAACGATCGATCCACCTTGAGCGTTTGAATAGGAAAGCGCGAGAGGTAGCTCAGCGATGAAAACCCCGTGCCGAAATCATCGATAGCCAGGTGCAGCCCGAGCTGGCGCAGCCGGTTGAGGGTTTCGAGCGTTTGATCGATGTCGTGCATCAGCACGCCCTCGGTGATCTCGAGTTCAAACAGGTGATGTGGCAGCCCTGATTGCGCCAGCGCTTGCTCAACGTGTTCAACCAGATCGGGCTGTGTGAACTGGCGCGGCGAGAGGTTGACGGCTGCGCGCAAAGGCAGTCGGCATTCGTCGCCCAGGCGTTTGATGTCGGCGCAGGCGGTGCGCATCACCCAATCGCCTATGGGCAGGATCAGGCCGGTTTCTTCGGCAATGGGGATGAAATCGAGCGGCGACACCATGCCACGCTTGGGGTGCTGCCAACGCAGCAGCGCCTCGACGCCGCACACCATGCCGGTTCGGCCATCGATTTGGGGTTGATAAAACAACACCAACTCGTTGCGCTCAAGGGCGTGGTTGAGATCGGCCTCGATCTCGAGCCGCTTCGACAGCTGCTCGTTCATGCGCGGTGCGAACACCTGCACGTTGTTGCGTCCGGCGTCTTTGGCGTGATACATCGCGGCGTCGGCGTTTTTGAGCAGCGTCGAGAGATCGTTGCCGTTGTCGGGAAACAGCGCGATACCGATGCTGGGCGTGATGCGCAGTGTGTGATCACCCGCCACCAAATCGTGCGACAGCGCTGACATCACTTTGTCGGCCACGCGCTGGGCTTCGTCGGGGCTCTTGATATCAGACAGCAGGATGACGAATTCATCGCCGCCCATGCGCACCACGGTGTCTGAGCTGCGCACGCACTCGCGCAGCCGGTTGGCAACGATTTGCAGCACCACATCGCCCACGTGATGGCCAAGCGAATCGTTGATGTGCTTGAAGCGATCGAGATCGAGCAACAGCACGGCCACACCGGTGCGTTGCTGGCGAGCGCGTGCGATGGCCAGCGCGGCGTGATCTTGCAGCAGCACGCGGTTGGGCAGCCCTGTGAGCTTGTCGTGCAGTGCGAGATGGCGGATGTATTCGTCGGTGCGTTTGCGCTCGCTGATGTCGTTGGCAATGCCCACATAGCCGGTGAGCTGCCCCTCGGGGTCTCTGAGGGCGGCGGTGGTGAGCACCACCGGCACGAGGCTGCCATCTTTGCGCACGTAGTGCCACTCGTGCTGATCGATGTGGCCGTGCTCGGCGCCGCTGATAAACACCTCAAAGGTCGATTGCAGCGGGCGCCCGAGCTCGGCGCTGAGCGCTTGGCGGCGCTGGGCCACTTCTTCGGGCACATGGATCAGGCCGGGGGTGTGGCGTCCCACGAGTTCATCGCGCCGGTAGCCCAACAGGGCTTCGCCGGCCGGGTTGATGCCGGTGATGCAGCCCTGTGTGTCGGTGGTGATGATGCACAGCGGGGCGCTGTCAAGCACGGCCTGGCGCAGCGCGTCGGCGCGTCGGGCTTGCTCTTCGTTGCTGCGCTGCTGGGTGATGTCTGAGCACAGGCACACATATTGGCGCTCATGATCGATTTCGATGGCGCTGAGGGCGCAGCGCAGCGTGATGGTGTGCCCGGCTCGGTGGCGTCCGCTGATCTCAAATTGACGCTGGTAGTTGGCGGGTATCGGCGCATGCCGGCGTGCGTTGATAAAGCGCTCTACATCGGCGCGGCGGTCTTCGCTCGCCAGCTCACGCACGTGCAGCGTTAAAAATTCTTCTTCGGTGTAGCCAAAAATATCCTGTGCTGCTCGATTGCACGAGCGCACGAAGCCATCTGATCCGATGCTGAGGATGGCTTCGGTGGTGCCGTCCATTACGGCGCGGATGCGGTCCTCGCTGTGCTTGTGGGCGCGGCTCATGTCGCGCGCCATCAAAATGGCTCGGCGCCGTGTGGTGGCGAGCAGCAGCGTCAGCGCAAAGGCCATCAGGCTCAGCACACTGCCGCTGATCAACACATAGGTTGATTGGCGGGTGCCCGGCACGGCATCAAACGCCGGCAAACTGCTCACGCGCATCGTCCAGGTGCGCCCGGCAATGCCCATGCTGCGCTCGGCCACCAAGGCGCCAGGTGCGGGCATGTTGTGCACAGCAGAGGTTGAAAACAGCACACTCTCGTCGGTTTGGGTCGAGCCCTCAAATAACACCAGCGAAACGCCTTCGACGCCATCACCCAGGATGCTGGGCATCAACTGGCTCATGCGAAACGGGCTGTAGACGTAGCCCTGCAGTGCTGCGCGGCGCTCTTCAACCGTATAGGCCATGAGGTCGGCACGATAGACCGGCACATAAAACAAGATGCCGGGTTCTTTGGTGTTCTTGCCGCTTTGCACCAGCGTTACGCGCCCCGAGAGGGTGGCTTGGCCGGTGTCGCGCGCATCACGCAGGGCGGCTTGGCGCGTGGGCTCAGAGAGCATGTCGTAGCCAAGCGCGCGCACATTAGCGCCCGTAAAGGGCTCAAGGTAGAGGATGGCAGCGTGTTCGTCTCGCCGCCCCTCTGGCAACACCGTGTAGTGCGCAAATCCTTCGGCACGCACACCGGCAATGTGTTTTGACAGCGCTTCGTGGTGGATGCGGGCCACGTATCCCAGCCCCAAAGCGCCCGGGTAGTGCGTGGCCAGATCGAGCGATTCAACGTAAGCGCGCCAGGCGCGCCGGCTCACGTGTTGCTCGGCAGCAAATAGCGCAGCCGAGGCCTTGAGCATTTGCGCGTAGGCGCCCATGCGGCCCTCGATGCGGGCTTGCAGATCGTTAACGCGCTGTTCGAAGCGGGTGTGATGGCGCTGTTGCTCTGTGTGCTGTGCGATGCGCCAGGCGCTGATGGTGAGCGCGCCCCCAAGCATCAACACCCCAAATGGCAGGGCAAGGCTCGCGAGGGCTCGGGTCTTGTGCTGCGTCATGTGAGATGGGGTTGCGCGCTGGCGTGTCTCGGTGAGCTGATTAAGGTCGGGCACATCAAACGGACGGCCTGCTTGAGCGGGCCGTCGTGTCATCTTCGGCAGCTTGTGCGCAAAGTTGAGGTGAGCGGTGTGTGCTCAGCGTAAAGATCTGCCCGAGGCAACGGTGTTGCCCGTGAGTTGCATCACGAAAGAGAGAGCAAAAGAGGGATCACCCGTGCGCCAGGGTGAGGGCGTCGCGCGTGAGCAGCAGCACCTGATCATCGCCCGCACTGGTGTCGAGCCAGACCACCGGCAGGTGCGCAAAGGCGCGCTCAAAGTGCTCGCGCTCGTTGCCAATTTCGAGCACCAGCACCCCGTCGTCGCTCAGGTGTGCGGGGGCCTGCCGTAGCAGCGTGCGGATGAGATCCATGCCATCGGTGCCACCCGCGAGCGCGAGTTCGGGCTCGGCGCGGTATTCGAGCGGTAGTGTCGCCATTGAGGTGGCGTTGACATAGGGTGGGTTGCACAGGATCAGATCGTAGCGATCGGGCAGGGCATCGAGCAGGTTGCTGCGGTGCAGCGTGATGCGCTCGCCCAGGCCGTGTCGCTCAACGTTGATGCGTGCCACGGCCAGTGCGTCGTCGCTGATGTCGGCGGCATCAACAATCACTTCGGGGTAGGCCATCGCGGCCAGCACGGCCAGGCTGCCGTTGCCGGTGCACAGATCGAGCACGCGACGCGTTTGCGCGCTCAGCCAAGCGTCGATGCTGCCGTCAGCCAGCAGCTCGGCAATGAATGATCGGGGCACGATGGCCCGCTCATCCACATAAAACGGCACGCCTTGCAGCCACGCTTCGTGGGTGAGATAGGCCGCGGGCTGGCGGGTGCGGATGCGTTGTTCGATCAGGGCCTCGATGCGCGCATGCTCGTGAGGGGCCAGCGCCCGAAGAGCATGTTCGTCGAGCGCATCGAGCGACAGGCCCAGCGCCCACAGCACGAGCCAGGCGGCTTCGTCAAAGGCGTTGGTGGTGCCGTGCCCAAAGGCGACGCCGGCCGCATCCAGCCGCGCAGCCTGGGCTTCGATGCATTCAAGCAAACGGGGGGCGGTGCTCACGAAACCAGCCGCTCGAGCGTCAGGCGATAGATGTCTTTGAGCGGCTCGATGCTGGCCAGCTCGACATGCTCATCGATCTTGTGGATGCTGGCGTTGATGGGGCCGAACTCAACCACTTGCGGACAGATTTGTGCAATGAATCGGCCATCGGAGGTGCCCCCCGATGTCGACAACGCAGTGCTCACGCCGGTAACGCGGTGGATGGCGTCGCTGATCGCGTCGGTGAGGCTACCCGGGCGTGTGAGAAAAGGCCGTCCGCCGAGCGTCCAGGCCAGCTCATAGCGCAAACCGTGGCGGTCGAGCACCTCGTGCACGCGCGATTGCAACTGCTCAGGTGTCGATTCGGTTGAGAAGCGAAAGTTGAAATCAAGCACCAGCTCGCCCGGGATCACGTTGGTTGCGCCGGTGCCAGCGTGCAGGTTTGATACCTGCCAGCTTGTGGGCGGAAAGTGCGCATTACCGGTATCCCACACGATGGCGGTCAGCTCGGCCAGTGCCGGAGCCAGGGTGTGGATCGGGTTGTCGGCCAGATGCGGATAAGCGATGTGCCCCTGCACCCCTTTAACCGTGAGCCGGCCCGACAGCGAACCCCGGCGGCCGTTTTTGATCGTGTCGCCCAGGTGCTGCACCGATGTGGGTTCGCCGACGATGCAGCAATCGAGCCGCTCGCCACGCGCTTGCAGCCACTCGACCACCTTCACCGTGCCATCAATCGATGGGCCTTCTTCGTCGCTGGTGAGCAAAAAACCGATCGAGCCCGCGTGCTGCGGGTGCGTGGCGACAAACTCTTCGCAAGCCACCACCATCGCTGCAAGCGAGGTTTTCATATCGGCAGCGCCACGGCCATAAAGCCGGCCCTCGCGCTGCGTTGGCACAAAAGGATCAGACGCCCAGGCCGCTAGCGGGCCGGTGGGTACCACATCGGTGTGGCCTGCAAACACCAGCGTCGTGCCCGCATGGCCTGCCGTGCCCGTGCGCCGTGCCCACAGATTGCTCACCGAGGCCTCTGCCGGGCCGAAGCTCAGCGATTCACAAACAAAGCCCAGCGCGCTCAGGCGGGCAGCAATCAACGGCAAACAGCCGGCATCGTTGGGGGTTACCGAAGGGCAGGCAATCAGCGCTTCGGTCAGGCGCAGCGTGGGGTTCATCAATGGCAAGGGGGATATCAAAAGCGCGTGGTGGTAAAGCCGCGCTCTTCGGGGCGTACATCGAGTTGAATCTCGGTGAATGAAGGGCCTTCGTCCACCTCTTCGGCTTTGGGTTGAACCTTCGATGTTGTCGTGGTGGCGTTTTGCAGCCGCCACATCAGGTTGGTGGGCGAATCGGCGTAGGTTAGACCCTCTTCGCGGGTGATGTGGCCTTCGTTGATCAAGCGCGCGAGTTCTTGTTCAAATGTCTGAGAACCCTCGGCCAGTGATTTGTCCATGGCCTCTTTGATGCTGGTGAAGTCGCCCTTTTCGATCAACTCAGACACATGTTTCGTGTTGAGCATCACTTCAACGGCGGGGATGCGTCCGCCACTGGTTGAGCGCAGCAGGCGTTGCGACACCACCGCCTTGAGGCCGGCGGCCAAATCGCTGAGCAAGGCCGGGCGTGCCTCAGGCGTGTAGAACGACAGAATTCGCCCCAACGCGTGATAGCTGTTGTTGGCATGCAGGGTCGACAACACCAAGTGGCCCGACAGCGCATACGAAATGGCCGACGTCATCGTTTCGCGGTCGCGGATCTCGCCGATCAATATGCAATCGGGTGCTTGTCGCAGCGCATTCTTGAGCCCGATCTGCAGCGATTGGGTATCACGCCCCACCTCGCGCTGGTTCACCACTGATTTTTTGTTGCTGAACAAAAACTCCATCGGGTCTTCGATGGTGAGGATGTGGCCCGTCATGCGCTGGTTGCGGTATTCGAGCATCGAGGCCAGGGTGGTGCTCTTGCCGGTGCCCGTGGCACCCGCCAGCAGGATCAGGCCACGTTTTTCGAGGATCAGCGTCTGCAAAATCTCGGGCAGATTGAGCGTGTCGAGATCAGGAATGTCCGACGGGATGTAGCGAAACACCGCTGCCACCGAGCCGCGTTGCTTGAAGGCGCTCAGACGAAAAATGCCGACGCCATGCAGCGTGATGCCCATATTGAGCTCGCCGGTGTCGTCGAGCTCTTCCATCTGCGAGGGCGAGAGCATCTCGGACAGCAACTGGCGCGGCTGTTGCGGCGTCAGCGCCTGATCCGACAGCTGCAGCATCTGTCCGTGAATCTTGATGAGGATGGGCGTATTGGCCGAGACGAACACGTCAGAGGCGCGTTTTTCAACCATCAAACGGAGCACGCGCTCCATGTTTCCACCGCTCATCGAAGACTCCTTGGGTTTGTGGTCTGGATTCGGTCGGGTTGCTGCAGGGCTGCCGGGCAAATCAGGCGCGCAGCAAATCGTTGATGCTGGTTTTGGCGCGGGTTTGCGCATCGACGCGCTTGACAATCACGGCGCAATACAGGCTGTATTTGCCATCGACGCTGGGCAGCGAGCCACTCACCACCACCGAGCCTGCCGGCACGCGGCCATAGCTCACCTCGCCGGTGGTGCGGTCGTAGATCTTGGTGCTCTGGCCGATGAACACGCCCATCGAGATCACCGAGTTTTCTTCGACGATCACGCCTTCAACCACCTCAGAGCGCGCACCGATGAAACAGTTATCTTCGATGATCGTCGGGTTGGCCTGCAGCGGCTCGAGCACACCGCCGATGCCCACGCCGCCGGAGAGGTGCACGTTTTTGCCGATCTGCGCACACGACCCCACGGTGGCCCAGGTGTCGACCATCGTGCCCTCATCGACATAAGCGCCGATGTTTACGTAGCTGGGCATGAGGATCGCGTTTTTGGCGATAAAGCTGCCTCGTCGAGCCACGGCGGGTGGCACCACGCGGTAGCCGGCTGCACGCAGCTGCTCTTCGGTCATGCCGGCAAATTTAGTGGGCACCTTGTCGAAAAAAGTGAGATCGCCGGCGTGGATGGCTGTGTTGTCGTTGAGCCGAAAGCTCAGCAGCACGGCTTTTTTGATCCACTGGTGCGTCGTCCAGGCGTTGCCGATTTTTTCGGCCACACGCAGGCGCCCGGCATCGAGCTCATTGAGCACATGGCCCACAGCATCGCGCAACTCGGCGGGGGCGGCGCTGGGGCCGAGGTTGGCGCGGTTGTCCCACGCGGTGTCGATGAGGGCTTGCAGATCTTGGCTCATGCTGAATGACGTTGAATAAAAGAAACAATGCGCTGGGCGGCTTCGACGCACTCGTCGACCCCCGCCACCAGCGCCATGCGCACGCGGCCCGCGCCCGGGTTGGCGCCGTGGGCCTCGCGTGCCAGATAGCTGCCGGGCAACACCGCCACATTGTATTGAGCGAGCAGTTCGCGGGCGAAGGCGGTGTCTGAGCCGTCGCACACATGGGTCGGCACTTTTGCCCACAAATAAAAGGCGGCGTCGGGTAGGGCCACATCCATCACCGCGCTGAGCATGGGGGCAACCGTTGCAAACTTGCGGCGATACAGCTCGCGGTTATCCACCACGTGGCTCTCATCGCTCCAGGCCGCCACGCTGGCGCGCTGCACGGCCGGGCTCATGGCGCTGCCGTGATAAGTGCGATAGAGCAAAAATGATTTGAGGATGGCCGCATCGCCCGCCACAAATCCCGAGCGCAGCCCAGGCACGTTTGAGCGCTTCGACAGGCTGGTGAGCATCACCAGATTTTTGAAATCGGTGCGGCCCAGTTGCTGCGCGGCTTCGAGCCCACCCAGCGGGGCGTCGTCGCGAAAATAAATCTCTGAATAGCACTCGTCTGACGCAATCACAAAGCCATGGCGGTCGCTGAGATCAAACAGGCGCGCCCACTCGCTGATGGGCATCACCGCGCCCGTTGGGTTGCCCGGCGAACACACATAGAGCAGTTGCGTGCGCGCCCATGTGGCGTCGTCAATGGCGGCCCAATCGGCGGCAAAGTTGCGCCCAGGATCTGAGTTGGCCAGCGCCAGCGACGCCCCGCTCAACAAGGCGGCACCTTCGTAGATTTGATAAAACGGATTGGGGCAGACGACCACTGGCCCGCCTTGGGCGGCGTGCTGTGTGGGGTCGATCACCGTTTGTGCCAGCGAAAACAGCGCCTCGCGCGAGCCATTCACCGGCAGGATCTGTGTGCCCGGGTTGAGCTTGACACGGTAGCGGCGCTGCACCCAGGCTGCGCAGGCCTCGCGCAGGGCCGGCTCGCCCGCCGTGGCCGGGTAGCTGGCCAGGCCATCGAGCGAAGCGGTGAGGGCATCGCGGATGAACGGTGGCGTGGGGTGCTTGGGCTCGCCCAGGCCGAGGCTGATCGGCGTGTGATCGAGCGAGGGCGTGATGTCTTTGGTGAGCTCGCGCAGCCGCTCGAACGGATAGGGCTGCAGGCGGGAAAGCAGAGGGTTCATGGAGTGTGCAATCAACCCAGCAAGCCGCGCTCGGTGTCGTGTGCTGGCAGCGTCACCATGGGTTGAGGCTTCCAGCCTTTTTTGCGGTGCTCGACAACAACATTGGTGTAGATGCCGCCGCGCACATACCACTTGGCGGTGATGCGTAAAAAGCGCGGTTTGATGGCCTTGACGATATCGTCGAGGATGTCGTTGGTGACTTTTTCGTGAAACGCGCCTTCGTTGCGGTAGCTCCACATGTACATCTTGAGGCTCTTGAGTTCGAGGCAGAGTGCGTCGGCGATGCAGTCGATGGTGAAGTGCGCAAAATCGGGCTGGCCGGTGAGCGGGCAGTGGCAGGTGAACTCGGGCACCTGAAACTGGATCACGTAATCGCGCTGCGGCGCCGGGTTGTCAAAGACGTGCAGTTCTTTGCTCGGGGCCGATGGCGGGTTGGCGGGGGCGGGGCGTTGCTTGGGGGTGGTTTGTCGTGCCATGGCGAAGTCGGCTGCAGTAAAGGGCTGCAGGGTTGGGGCAAAAGAACCTGCAATGCTATCATCCGATGCCGCAAGATTCCCGCCAAAGTGCGGGAATTTTCATATAAATCAACGACTTACGGATCTCGTTGGGATCGTGGCGACGCGCTCGCCGCGGCTCGGCCGTCATTGAAGCATGCGCCTGAATTCGATCAAGCTGTCCGGCTTTAAATCGTTTGCCGAACCCACCAACTTTCAGCTGCCCGGCCAGCTCGTTGGGGTGGTGGGGCCCAACGGCTGCGGCAAATCCAACATCATGGATGCCGTGCGCTGGGTGCTGGGTGAGAGCAAGGCCAGCGAGCTGCGCGGTGAGTCGATGCAGGATGTGATTTTTAACGGCTCGGGTAACCGCAAACCGGCCAGCCGTGCGAGCGTCGAGCTGGTGTTCAGCAACGAAGATTTCCGCGCCGGCGGGCAGTGGAACCAGTTTGCCGAGATCGCTGTTAAGCGTGTGCTCACGCGCGATGGCACGAGCAGCTACTTCATCAACAACCAGCCGGTGCGCCGGCGTGATGTGCAAGATGTGTTTCTGGGCACGGGCCTGGGGCCACGCGCCTACGCCATCATCGGCCAGGGCACGATCAGCCGCATCATCGAGAGCAAGCCCGAAGAGCTGCGCCTGTTTCTCGAAGAAGCGGCAGGCGTGTCCAAATACAAAGAGCGACGCCGCGAAACCGAAAACCGGCTCAAAGACACGCGCGAAAACCTCACGCGGGTTGAAGATATCTTGCGCGAGCTGGGCAGCAATCTCGATAAGCTCGAAAAGCAGGCTGAGGTGGCCACGCAATATCGTGGTTTGCAAGAGGCCGGCACGCTCAAGCTGCATCAGTTGTGGTTCTTAAAGCACCGTGATGCGGCCAGCGAAGAGGCGCGTGTCAAGCAGGCGGTGAGCGAGGCCACCAATGCGCTCGAAGCGCGTTTGGCCGAGTTGCGCCACGTTGAGGCCGAGATCGAGCATGTGCGGCAAGATCACTATGCCGCCAGCGACGAGCTGCACACCGCGCAAGGCGCGCTGTCCGATGCGGCGCTCGATGTGAGCCGGCTCGAAGAGCGGATCCGGTATGTGGTTGAGGGTCGCCAGCGTGTCGAGCAGCGTTTGGCTGAGCTCACGGCACAAAACGAACAGTGGGATGCGCGCCGGGCCGATGCTTTGGCTGAGATCGAGACGATTGCCGAGCAGATTGCCGCTGCCGAAGAGCAAGCCGAGATTCTGTCAGCGCAGGCCGAAGAACTGGCCGCCAATTTGCCCACGTTTGAAGACGCCGTACGCGCTGCAGGGGCGCGCGCCAACGAGCAGCGCACGGCGGTAACCCAGGTGCAGCAGCAGATTCAACTGCTGGCTGCCGAGAGCCGCAATATCGATGAGCAGGTGCGCCAGCTCAATCTGCGCCGCGAGCGTCTGGCCACTGAGCGCCAGGGGCTTGCTGCGCCCGACGACGCCCGCCTGGCCGATTTGCGCCAGCAACTCGAAGCCGCGCAAGAAACCCTGGCTGTGGCCGAAGCCCAATTGGCCGAACTGACCGATGCCGTGCCGGCGCTCGACGAAACGCGCCGCACCCGGCAAGACGATCTCAACGCCCAGGCTGGCAAGCAGGCCGATCTGGCCGCGCGGCTTGAAGCGTTGCGTGCCCTGCAAGAAAAAGTGCAAACCGAAGGCAAGCTCAAGCCTTGGCTGGCCAAGCACGGGCTTGAGGGCCTGAGCGGGCTGTGGACGCGCATCCATATTGAGCCCGGCTGGGAGAACGCGCTCGAATCAGCCTTGCGTGAGCGCCTCAATGCCCTTGAGGTGGGGCGTGTTGAAACCGTGCGCGCCTTTGAGCACGATGCTCCACCGGCCAAGCTGGCGTTCTACAGCGTGCCATCGGCTCCATTGGCCAACACGCACCACACGCTGCCGCGCTTGTCTGATCTGCTGCGTTTGGGCGATGCCGGGCTCAAGGCTTTGCTCAACGATTGGCTCGAAGGTGTTTACACCGCCGAATCGCTGGATGATGCCTTGGCGAATCGGGGCAAGCTCACGCACGGCGAGGTCATCATGACGCGCGCTGGCCATGCGGTGAGCCCGTTTGCCGTGAGTTTTTATGCGCCCGACAGCGAGCAGGCCGGCATGTTGGCCCGAGCGCAAGAGATCGAAAACCTCGACAAACAGCTGCGTGCGCAGGCGCTCATCGTTGATGACGCTCGCAGCGCCGTGGTGCGCGCCGAGGCGGCCTACACCGATGGCTCGCAGCGCCTGGCTGTCGTGCGTCGCGATGCCAGCGAGCAGCAGGGGCGTGCGCATCAACTGCAGGTTGAAACGCTGCGGTTGGCCCAGCAGGCTGAGCAAACCCACAGCCGCCGCACTCAAATCGAAGGCGAGTTGGCCGAGATCGATGCGCAGCTCGATGAGCTGGGCGAGCGCCGCGCCACGGGTGAGGCACGCTTTGAAGAGCTTGATCTGTCGCTGGCCGATGCGCAAGAGCGCCACGCCCTGCTCGAAGAGGGCGTGATCGAGGCCGAGCGCAAGCTGGCCGATGCGCGCGAGCAATCGCGCTCGCTTGAGCGTCAGGCGCAAGAGGCGCAATTTGGTGCGCGTGCGCTGGCTGCCCGGCGTGGCGAGCTGCAGCGGTCGATCGAAACCGCTGCGCAGCAAATGGCGGCCAACGAGGCATCGGCCGAGCAACTGCGGCAAGAGCAGGCACAACTCAGTGATGTGGCGGCACAGGCCGGGCTCGAAGAAGCGCTGGCCGTGCGTGCCGAGCGCGAGGGGGCGCTGGCCACGGCGCGTGCGCGCTACGACGATCTGTCGGCCCAATTGCGTCGCGCCGATGAACAACGCTTGAGCTTTGAGCGCAGCCTTGAGCCGTTGCGCGAGCAGATCACCAAGTTGCAGCTCGAAGAGCAGGCCGCGCAGCTGGGCGGCGCGCAATACCTTGAGCAGCTCACTGCGGCCGAGGTTGATCTCGAAGCGCTGGCCCGCAGCATCGAAGAAGGCAGCGTCAAACTTTATGGCCTTCAGACCGAGATCGATCGCATCCAGCGTGAAATCAATGCGTTGGGTGCCGTCAATCTGGCCGCGCTCGATGAGCTCACGGCGGCGCGTGAGCGCAAAGGTTTTCTGGACGCGCAATCGGGCGATCTCAACGACGCCATCAGCACGCTTGAAGATGCGATTCACAAGATCGACCTCGAAACACGCGATCTGCTGGGTGGCACTTTTAATACCGTCAATGAACACTTTGGCCGCATGTTCCCGAGCCTCTTTGGCGGCGGACAAGCCAAGCTGGTGATGACGGGTGATGAGATTCTCGATTCGGGCGTGCAGGTGATGGCACAGCCGCCGGGCAAGAAAAACAGCACCATCCACCTGCTGTCGGGAGGCGAAAAAGCGCTTACCGCCATCGCGCTGGTGTTTGCGATTTTTCAGCTCAATCCGGCACCGTTTTGTCTGCTCGATGAGGTCGATGCGCCGCTCGACGATGCCAATACCGAGCGCTATGCGCGTTTGGTTAAGAGCATGTCGGGCAACACGCAGTTTCTCTTCATTTCGCACAACAAGATTGCCATGGAGATGGCCGAACAGCTCGTGGGCGTCACCATGCAAGAGCAGGGTGTCTCGCGTATCGTGGCGGTCGACATGGAAGCCGCACTGAACATGGCCGAGGCGGCCTGAGTGGCACAGCAAAAGGAAATCAAGCGATGAGCAGCGGATCCCTCCAACTGTCGCTGGCGGTGCTCGGCGGGCTGGGGCTGGCGGGCCTGGTGGCCTATAACACCTGGATGTCTCGCAAAAACGGAGTGCGTTCTGCCACCACGCCCGACACGGCTTCGTCGCACACCGATCCGGTGTTCGATGCTTCAGATGAGGTGCCCACCGTGCCCAACCCCGTGGCGCTTGATGGCGAACCGGCGGGGGATGTCGGCGCGGCAGACACCAGCAGCGCAGCGGTGGTGCTGGCTGCCGCGCGCCGTTATATGCCGCGGCTCGATCCGCTCATCGATGCGCTGGCCACGGTGTCGCTCGACGCGCCGGTGTCGGGCGAGCAGGCGCTGGCGCATCTGCCCACCACGCGACGTGCGGGGGGCAAGCCTTTTTTTATCGAAGGGCTCGATACACAAACCGGCAAGTGGGAGCTGCCGCGCGCCGGGCGACGCTATGGCGAGTTTCAGGGCGGCGTGCAATTGGCCAATCGCACCGGCGCCATCAACGAAATCGAATACTCAGAGTTCGTGCAAAAGCTGCAGGCCTTTGCCGATGGGCTGGGGGGCGCGCTCGATGCGCCCGACATGCTCGATGTGGTGGCGCGCGGGCGTGAGCTTGATCTGTTTGCCAGTGAGCACGATGCACAGCTCGCCTTGCGGCTGCTGGCCCGATCCAGCGCCTGGACGCCCGGCTACGTGCAGCAGCACGCGGCACGGCACGGCTTTGTGCCCGGCGTGATTCCGGGGCGCTTGGTGTTGCCTTCTACCGAAGAGGGTGCGCCGCCCATCCTCACGCTCACATTCGATGCGCAGGCCACCTACGCCGAAGACGACACACAGGGCGCGGTGCGTGAGCTCTCGCTGGCCTTCGATGTGCCACAAACGGCGCCCGAGGCTGAGCCTTTCTTGGCGTGGCGCGCAGCGGGTGAGGCGTTGGCCAAAACGCTTGATGCCTATGTGGTTGATGATGCGGGCAATGCACTGTCGCCCCAGGCATTCGATGCGATCGGCAAAGAGTTGGCGCGGCTCTACGAAGCCTTGGCCGCGCGGGATCTGGCCGCCGGCACGCAAGCCGCACGGCGTTTGTTTTCGTGATCGCCGGGTAGGGCGGGTGATGGCGCAGCCAGATCTGTTTGGCGGGGATGAGGCTGCGGCGGCATCCGAGGGTGGGGCATGGGCTCAAACGCTGCCTCAGCGCGCGGCCCAACTGCGCCAGCAACTGCATCACCACGCACATTGCTATTACGTGCTCGATGCGCCCGAGATCCCTGATGCTGAATACGACCGCCTGTTTGCCGAGTTGCAGGCTCTCGAGGAGGCCCACCCCGAGCTGCTTACGCCCGATTCGCCCACCCAGCGCGTGCTGGGCCGGGTGCTTGATGGCTTTGCGAGCGTGCGGCATGCGGTGCCGATGCTGTCGATTCGCACTGAAACCGATACCGAAGCCAGCGGCGCTTTGACGTTTGATACCCGCGTGCGCCGCGAGCTGGGGTTGGATGAGGCGGGTGCTGAATCCGGCACTGAACCCGGTGCGCCGATCGAATACGCCTGCGAACTCAAGTTCGACGGGCTGGCCATCAACTTGCGCTATGCATCGGGCGTGCTGGTGCAGGCAGCCACGCGCGGCGATGGCGAGGTGGGCGAAGACGTCACGCAAAACATCCGCACCATCGGACAGATTCCGTTGAGGTTGGTCGACACCGCTGAGGCCGCACCGCTCGTGCTTGAGGTGCGCGGCGAGGTCTATATGCGGCGCGATGATTTTGAAGCGCTCAACGAACGCCAGCGCGAACGGGGCGATAAAACCTTTGTCAATCCGCGCAACGCGGCGGCAGGGGCCGTGCGCCAGCTTGATCCAGGCATTGCCGCGCAGCGGCCGCTGTCTTTTTTTGCTTACGGGTTGGGCGAGGTGCAGGGCTGGGCACAACCGGCCACGCACAGCGGCGTGCTCGATGCGCTGCAGGCGATGGGCCTGCCGGTGTGCGCTGATCGCCGCGTGGTGCAGGGCGCCCAGGGGTTGGTGGCTTTTCATCGCGAAATGGGCACCAAGCGCGATCAACTGCCGTTCGATATCGACGGTGTGGTTTACAAGGTTAACCGGCTCGATCTGCAGCAGCGCTTGGGCTTCGTAACGCGCGAGCCGCGCTGGGCTGTGGCGCATAAATACCCGGCGCAAGAACAGCTCACGCAAGTTGAAGCCATCGATGTGCAGGTGGGCCGCACCGGCAAGCTCACGCCGGTGGCGCGGCTCAAGCCAGTGTTTGTGGGCGGGGTAACCGTAACCAACGCCACGCTGCATAACCTCTTTGAGTTGCGCCGCAAACGTGTGAGGGTGGGCGACACTGTGATCGTGCGGCGTGCGGGTGATGTGATCCCTGAGGTGGTGGGCGTGGTGGCCCACGACGGCGCCGCCGAGCGCGCCAGCTACGTGCCCAACTTTCGCATGCCCATGGCGTGCCCCATTTGCGGCAGCACTGTGGTGCGCGAGCCCGGCGAGATGAACCACCGCTGTAGCGGCGGGCTGTTTTGTCCGGCACAGCGCAAGCAAGCCATCTTGCACTTTGCGCAGCGCCGTGCCCTCGATATTGAGGGGCTGGGCGAAAAGCTGGTTGATCAGCTGGTTGATGGGCAGGTGGTGGCAACGCTGGCCGATCTTTACGATCTGCGCCTTCTCAACGTGAACACGCTGGCCGCGCTTGATCGCATGGCCGAAAAAAGCGCGCGCAATGTGATCGATGCCCTGACCCAATCCAAGCAAACCTCTCTGCCACGGTTTCTTTATGGCCTGGGCATTCGCCATGTGGGTGAGGCTACGGCCAAGGATCTGGCGCGGCATTTCGGCTCGCTCGATCGCCTCATCAAGGCCCCGCTTGAGCAGCTGCTTGAGGTGGCCGATGTGGGGCCGGTGGTGGCGCAGAGTATTCGCACGTTTTTTGATCAGCCCCACAACCTCGAGGTGGTGCAGCAGTTACGCGCAGCCGGGGTGATGTGGGCCGAAGGCGAACCCGCCGCAGATGCGCACAAGCCGTTGGCGGGTAAAACGCTGGTGCTCACCGGCACGCTGCCCACGCTCACGCGCGACGATGCCAAGGCGCTGATCGAAGCCGCCGGTGGCAAGGTGGCCGGTTCGGTGTCGAAAAAAACCGATTTCGTGGTGGCCGGCAGCGAGGCGGGCAGCAAGCTCACCAAGGCTCATGAGCTGGGCGTGGCCGTGTTAGACGAAGCCGGCTTGCAGGCGCTGCTGGCTGCTGCCGATGGCGAGTCGTCCTCAGCGCCGCCGCCTCAGTGAGCTGGGCGCAGCACGATCGTTAATAACAGCGATGCATCGTCGTGCGCCTGCACGGCGTGTTCTTGGCCGCCTTCGAGCACCAGCATCTGGCCCGGTTTGAGCTGGGTGGATTCTTGATGCGTAACGGTGACGCAGCCTTCGAGGCATTGAATGGTGATCGGCCCGGGCACCTTGTGCGGTGGCAAAGCCGCGTTGCGCACCAACACCACGCGAATCACTTGGATCTCGGCAGTTTTGATCAGCGTTGAGGTGGGTGTGCTGGTGAGTGCGGCGCCCAGTGGCGCGGTGTTGATGGCATCGCCCGGTGCTGCATGGGGCAGGGCCATGATTAACTCCGGGGCTTGTTGAGCAGGGCCATCGCCGTGCCGATCAGCGCCGACACTTCGCTCATGTTGCCGGGCACGATCATGGTGTTGTTCTTTTGTGCAAGCTGTGCATAGGCTTCTACGGCTTTCTCGGCCACTTTGAGCTGCACGGCCTGATCGCCGCCCGGTTGCTGAATTGACGCTGCAATCTTGCGGATGGCTTCGGCGGTGGCTTCGGCCACGGCGGTGATGGCAGCGGCTTCGCCCTGGGCCTTGTTGATGACGGCCTGCTTCTCGCCTTCCGAGCGCGCGATGA
>CAZUCW010000001.1:1202-79271 GCA_964618825.1 uncultured Aquabacterium sp. | reverse complement strand
TCGCCCGTCAGTGATGGCGGGCGTGGATTGAAACAGCTCGAAGGTCATCGCAGTGCCTATCGAGCTGCTGCAAGGCGTCGCCCGTCAGTGATGGCGGGCGTGGATTGAAACAGGCAGCAGCTTGAAGTCGGCCGCGCCTGCAACAGCGTCGCCCGTCAGTGATGGCGGGCGTGGATAGAAACTGGGTGCGCTACGTGGCCCGCTCTATCAGAAACCGCGTCGCCAGACAGTGATGGCGGCCGTGGATTGAAACCGCAGCTCATAAAAACAACGGCTATTCGTAAAAGCGTGTTGAAACGGAGTCAAAGCTTACCGGCCTCGATCATGCGGATGCGTGTTGAAATGTCCGCCCCACAGTTCTTTGGTGGCGGTAGTGCCTTGTGTTGGCCGGCCTCTTTCAAAGGCTTCACTGCCCTTAGGCGTTGGTAACGGGGTGCTCGAAGTAGTTGAGGATGAAGGGCTGCCAGTTCGTGAGAGCCCAGATCAGGTCGTAGAAGTACGGTCTGATCTCTGGCGACACATCCTTGCTCCAAGCCTCGTAGCGCCTCAAGGCGGCCTCTGGTGAGCCCGAGTCCTAGTAGATGGCGTAGAAGTTACTCCTGTCACTTCCTTGGTTGCCAAAACGGGCAGTGGCGGAAAAGTGTCGGAGAAATGGCTGCGTATAAATTTGCGTGGCCGCTCAAGCTGCTCCAGGCCTGCAACGCCGAGCTGTCGTGAGCTTCCGACACCCGTGAACAGGGCGACGAAAACACCTGTCGAATCAAGCACTTACAGAGCGAAGACCAAACAAAAAGCCCGACACGAATTCATCCGTGTCGGGCTCTTGATTCCTACCAAATTTGGTAGGCGCGATTGGACTCGAACCAACGACCCCCACCATGTCAAGGTGGTGCTCTAACCAGCTGAGCTACGCGCCTGAAAGACGAAGACTATAACATGATTTTGGCGCACTCACTGCCCCGACTCAGCGTCGCCGCGCCGAGCTCACGCCCGGCAGTTGCTTCACCCTGGATAGCACCTGCGCCAACTTTGCTGCATCAGCGGTCTGCACGGTGAGCAACACATCGACACGATCGCGGTGTGTCTGTGATTGCATACCCACAACGTGGGTTTTTTCTTTGGCAAAGGCATCGCACAGATCGCGCAACAGGCCCGGGCGGTCTTGTGCCTGCACGGATACATCAACGGCATACAGCGCTTCACGGCTGTTGCCATCGGCTGCAGATTGCCCCCAGGCCACAGCGATGCGCCGCTCTGGAGCACGCCCCACCATCTGTCGAAAATTTGAACAATCGGTGCGATGAATCGCCACACCCTTGCCGCGCGTTACGTAGCCACCAATGGCGTCGGGCGGCGCGGGCTTGCAGCAGCGTGCAAGCTGGGTGAGCAGCGAATCCATGCCCACCACCATCACCCCGCGCCCGCGTTTGGCCGTGTCCTTGAGTGCGGCATTTTCGAACCGGGCCAAACGCTGCGCCAGCAACTCATCGGCACCGAGGGCCGGTTCGGCTGGCTTGAGCAGGTTTTCGATGTGGCGCAGCGAAAATTCGTCTTTGCCCACCACTTCGAATAAAGCGTCGGCGTTGCGAAAGCCCAGCTGCGCTGCGAGCTCTTCGAGCTTGAGCGCCGTGCGCCCTTCACGCTGCAGCAGTTTTTCGACCGCCTCGCGACCACGCGCGATGGTTTGCTGCAGCGCCAGTGCGTTAAACCAGGCGCGCACTTTGGCCCGCGCCCGAGGGCTTTGCAAATAGCCTAGATCGGGGTTGAGCCAATCGAGCGAAGGGCCTGCACCCTGCCCGTCTTTGGCTGCCACGATCTCGACGGTCTGGCCGCTGGCCAGCGATGTGTTGAGCGGCACCATGGCGCCGTCGACACGCGCGCCTCGACATCGGTGCCCCAAATCGGTGTGCACGATGTAGGCAAAGTCGACCGGGGTGGCGCCTTTGGGCAATTCGATGATCGTGCCTTGCGGAGTGAAAACGTAGATGCGGTCGTCGAACAAGCCCTCTGCCGCGTTGGCGCTGGCGTCGTTTTCGGCCTCAGCCACTGCATCGGGCTGGGCGTGGCTGAGGTCGTGCTCCCAGGCCAGCAGTTGGCGCAGCACGGTTTTGCGCGCTTCGGCCACGCGAGACTCAAAGGCTCCGGCCGCCGCCACGCCAGCGTAGCCCTTGGCGCCAGCTTCTTTGTAGGCCCAGTGCGCGGCCACGCCGCTTTCGGCGTGTTCGTGCATGGCCTGGGTGCGAATCTGAATTTCGATGGCACGGCCCTGCTCATCAAGCACCACGGTGTGCAGAGATTGGTAGCCGTTGGGTTTGGGCCGCGCGATGTAATCGTCAAATTCATCGGGCAGCGAGCGCCATACCTCGTGCACGCGGCTGAGGGCGGCGTAGCAGTCTTGCACTGTGGGCACGATCACGCGCAAGGCGCGCACATCGAACACTCGGTCGATGCTCAGGCCCTTGCCCTTCATTTTTTTCCAGATGCTATACAGATGCTTGGGGCGGCCTTGCACCTGGGCTGGCAGATCGGCCTTGGCGAGTTCGTCGATCAGGCGCAGCCGGGCCGATTCGATCATCTGCTCGCGTTCGAGCCGTTTTTCGTGCAGCGAACGTGCGATGTCGCGATAGGTGTCGGGCTGCAAAAAGCGGAAGGCAAGGTCTTCGAGCTCCCACTTGATTTGCCAGATGCCCAGCCGGTTAGCCAGCGGCGCAAACACTTGCAACGACTCGCGTGCCAACACTTTGGGACAAGGTGTTTTGCTTTGCGCGTAATAGCGCAGCGTTTGCAGGCGCGAGGCCAACCGTAGCAGCACCACGCGCAAATCACGCGAGAAAGCCAGCAGCATTTTGCGCACACGCTCGATTTGCTCGGCACGCATGGCGCCATCGGCTTCGTCGGCCAGGGCGTCGCGCGCACTGCGCTGCACCTGCACGAGTTTGCGCGTATAGGCCACAAGGCTGGCCTCACTGGGGCCAAAGGCCTGGGCGATGATGTCTTCGGGCTGGTTGAGGTATTCGCTGGCGTAGACAAGATAAGCCGCCGCGCGCATGGCCGGCCCGGCCCCCACGCCGTGCAGGATCGCGGCAACACCCTCGGCGTGCTCGAGTGCGTCTTCGCCCGTATCGAAACGTCTGCCGGCCAGCAGGGGCTCGGCAAATGCCCGGGCGCGCGCAAGTTTGCTGTCTTCAAATGCCTGTGCCTCGGCGCCACCCTCGGCATCGCTCAAGGCAACGATGGGTGCCGCTGCGGCAGGGATATCCAGCAACCCGGTTTTCATGCGGTGTAACGTGCCCTCATCTCAACAATCTCAAATCAAAGCAAAGCGGCGTTGATCAGGCTCAGGCCGAACCCAATAAAAATTCGCGCACAACGGTGATCTGGTTGTCGGCCACAAACATGGGGGCATGCCCCACGCCGGCGAATTCATGCAGATGCGCTTTGGGGCCACGGCGCGTCATTTCTTCAGCAGTATCGCGGGTGAGCAGATCAGAGTCGGCGCCGCGCAGCAGCAGCGTGGGGCAACGGATGGCGTCGTAGCGCTGCCACAGCATTTGCTCGCCCACGGCGGCCATTTCAGGCGTCATGGCCTTAAAGGGCACGCCGATGGCAGGGTCGTAGTGCAGCTGCAGGCCGGGGCCATCGTCGACCGGACGCAGCATCGGGCGCGTGAGTTCGAGCCATTGTTCGTGGGTGAACTTGCCAAAGCCCGCCGAGATCGAGGCCAAATAGTCGGCTGCCTCATCGAGATCTTTGAATCGCATGGGCAGCCCGAGGTAGGCGCCGATGCGTGCAATGGCCTCAGGCTGGATGCGCGGCCCCACATCGTTGAGCACGAGTTTGCGTATCGGCGTGTTGTGCAACGCCGCCAACCCCATGCCGATGAGGCCGCCCATCGAGGTGCCGATCCAATCGATGTGCGCCACATTGAGCCGCGCGATCAAGGCCACCATATCGCTCACGTAGGCGGGCACCTGATAGCCCATTGGATCAGTGAGCCAATCTGAGCGCCCGCGGCCCACCACGTCGGGGCACACCACGCGATAGCGTGTGCTCAGCGCGCGCGCGAGGGTATCGAAATCGCGCCCCTGCCGCGACAACCCATGCACACACAACAGCACGTGCGGGTTATCGCGCTCGCCCCACTCCCAGTAGGCCATTTTGTGTAGCCCCAGCGCATCAAGGCATTGCAGGTGTTCGAGACGCGGTTCGGCGGCGTGTGCGGTCATGGCATGCAACCTTTTTTGGGTTAACGTGAGCAACGCTTCAATCGTAAACCTTGAACCCGACTTGTTGGAGGAATGAAGATGCTCAAGGGCAAGACAGCGTTGGTTACGGGATCGACCAGCGGCATCGGGCTGGGCGTGGCCCGGCAACTCGCGGCGCAAGGCGCCAACCTCATCCTCAACGGCTTTGGCGATGCCTCGCCCGCGCAGGCCGCAGTGGCGCAAGCCGGCGCCGCGCATGGCATCAAGGTGGGATACCACGGTGCCGATATGAGCAAGCCCGCCGAGATCGCCGAGATGTTTGCCCTGGCCGAGAGAGACTTTGGCGGAGTGGACGTTCTCGTGAACAACGCGGGCATCCAATTTGTGTCGCCCGTTGAAAACTTTCCGATCGACAAGTGGGATGCCATCATCGCCATCAACCTGAGCTCGGCGTTTCACACCACACGGTTGGCCGTGCCCGGTATGCGCGCCAAAAACTGGGGGCGCGTGATCAACATCGCCTCGGCGCACGGCTTGGTGGCCTCGGCAGGAAAATCAGCCTACGTAGCGGCCAAGCATGGCATCGTGGGGTTCACCAAGGCCGTGGCGCTCGAAACCGCCACCACAGGCATCACTGTCAATGCCATTTGCCCGGGTTGGGTGCTGACGCCCCTGGTGCAAAAACAGATTGATGATCGGGCAGCCAAAGGCGGCATCAGCGTTGAGCAAGCCAGCCGCGATCTGCTGGGCGAAAAACAACCCTCGCTGCAGTTCGTAACGCCCGAGCAACTGGGCGATCTGGCCGTGTTTTTGTGCTCGCCCGCTGCCAGCCAGGTGCGAGGTGCAGCCTGGAACGTCGACGGCGGCTGGCTGGCGCAATGAGCGAATAAGCGCAAAGAACGATTCGCCGGGCCATGCGTTAGTCCGAACGCACCAGCTTCGACACAGGTGCGTCGCCGCGCCGGATCAGACTCCTGATCTATCAGCGATCCTCGTGATGGGCGCCAGCCCGCATGCACAGGGGCGCGACTCAACTCAGGAGTCTGGCCGTGTTCTCAAAATTCAAGCAAGACAAACGTTTTGCAACCGTTGCCGTGGCGATTCCGGTGCTGGCGCTCACGGCCTGGGGCTTGGTGATGGCCGTGCAAAACACGCCTCGTGCCGATGAGCCCCAGCAACTTTCGGCATCAGGCACCTCTGCGATCAATGCGCAACAGGCCATGGTGGTGTCGGCCCTGCATCCGATCGAAAGCAGCAAGCCCGCCGCTGCAGCGTCTGCTGTGCAACTGAGCGATGATGATTTCCGCCGTGAATGCATCCACCCGCTGCGCAACGAGCGCTACAACGAGGCCATCGGCGGCTGCACGCGCTTCAAAAACGATGAGCGCCTGGGCGCCAAGGCACACGCCGCGCTGGCCGCACTCTATTCAACCCGCGGCTATCGCGATCATTCGGCGGCCATCGCGCATGCTGAACGCTCGGCCTCACTGGGCGATCCTCGTGGCAAATTCATGTCTGCCATCCAAATGCTGGCCGGGCATTCACCCCGCCCGTTTGATCTGAACGCCGTGCGGCAGTTGCTGCAAGACGCCAGCGCTCAAGGCGTTACCCAGGCCGATCTGCTGCTTGATCGCATCGAGCAAAGCGAGAAATGCCGGCAAGACAAGCATGCGTTCAAGCTGCTCAATGCGCCGATTTTTTGCATGTTCCGCCCCGAGATTTCGCACATGCTGGCCGAGCACGGCATGACACCGCGCAGCGCAGATCTGCAGTTCTGGGTCGACACCTGGCGCCCAGGCGATGTGCTGCCCGGAGCCAGCAGCGCCGAGCTGCTCTACGATCGCTCGCCCGACGACGAGATGCTGCGCCTGGCACGCCTGACGTATCGCATCGATGCCATCTCGGCCACAGATCAGCTGCCGCTGATGTCGCAAGCCTTGCGCGAAAAATACGGCGCACCTACCCGCGGCAAACCCGAGCCTGCACCCGGCGGCATGGCCGTGTGGCAAACCGAATCGGGCGTAGAGATCACGCTCAGCCGCGCCAGCGATGGCAGCATTGAGCTGCGCTACAACCAACCGCCGCGCTTTGCTGATCGCGAAACCCACCTCAGCCGCGAAGATCAGCTGTCGCGCCAAGCGCGGGTGCGTCGCCAACAGATCGCCTTGTAATCGAATGCAGCAGCGCGTTTGCCTTGCGTCAGCCGTGATGCGGGCCGTTCGGCTTACATTCGGCGGCCATGAAAACGCACCCCATCACGCCCGCCATCGTGCGCTGGCAAGACAACGCGGCGCCTCAGCCTTTCGCACCGCTGTTTGATGACGTCTACCACGCCAGTGCTGGCGCTCACGAGCAGGCGCGGCACGTCTTTTTGCACGGCAACGGCCTGCCCACGCGCTGGCAGGGGCGTGATCGCTTTGTGATCCTCGAAACCGGCTTCGGGTTGGGCAACAACTTTTTGGCAACCTGGGCGGCGTGGCGCGCCGATGCCCAACGCTGCGAGCGGCTGATCTTTATATCGATCGAAAAACACCCGCTCACGCGCAACGATCTTGCCCAAGTGCACGCCACACATGCCGCCCCCGAGATGGCTGCGCTGGCCGGCGAGCTGATTGAACGCTGGCCCACCCTCACGCCCAACGTGCACGCCCTGCACTTTGATGACAGCCGCGTGCAACTGCTGTTGTGTCTGGGCGATGTGGCCGACGTGCTGAGCGCACTTGATGCCGAGGTTGACGCTTTTTATCTCGATGGCTTTGCCCCAGCCAAAAACCCTGAAATGTGGAACGAGCACGTGATGCAGCGCCTGCCCCGGCTGGCTGCACCCGGCGCCACCGCCGCCACCTGGAGCGTGGCCCGCAACGTGCGCGATGGCCTGCAAGCCGCGCACTTCGAGGTGCAACGCACCGAGGGCTTTGCCGACAAGCGCGACATGCTCACGGCACGCTACGCGCCGCACCACCATGCCCCGCGTCCGGCCGGTGCGCCGCGCACGCCCCAATTGCCGCGCGAGCAACGCCACGCGCTGATCATTGGCGCCGGGTTGGCGGGCTGTTCGGCAGCCTGGGCGCTGGCCGAACAAGGCTGGCGCGCCACCGTGCTCGATCGCCAGAGCGAGCCCGCCACGCAAACCTCGGGCAACCCGGCGGGCCTGTTTCACGGCATCCTCAATGCCGACGACGGCATCCACGCACGGCTGTATCGGGCTGCGGCACTCACACTCGTGCAAGTGCTCAGGCCCTGGCTTGCCCAAGGCCGCATCCACGGATCGTGTGATGGGTTGTTGCGGCTCGAAGAACGCCTGAGCGATGCCGAAGCTCACGCCTTGCTGCAAAAAACCGGCCTGCCCGCGTCTTACGTGAGCTGGCTGGATCAGGCCCAGGCCTGCGAGCGCAGCGGCCTGCAGGTGCCCAGTGGCGGCTGGCTCTTCACCGAAGGCGGCTGGACGCAACCGGCAGTGCTCGCGCGCACGATGCTCGACACCTCGGGCGCGCGTTTTATCGGCCACCAAGAGGTGCACCGCCTCAGCCACGAAAACGGTGAGTGGATTGCCTGGAGCAAGCACGGCGAACGCCTGGCCCAAGCCCCCGTGGCCGTGATCGCCAACGGCGCCCTCGCATGCGAGTTACTGGCACCCGCCGGGCACGCACCGCTCGAGCACGCCCCCATCCAGCTCAACCCGGTGCGCGGCCAGTTGTGCTGGCTGCCCGACGCCGACCCGCGCGTCCATGTGCCGCAGTTGCCCGTTACCGGCGCGGCCTACGCCATCCACACCGACGATGGACGCATCGTGCTGGGGGCCACCTCACAGCACAACGACCCCGATCCCGCCGTGCGCCCGCAAGAGCATTTGCGCATTGCCGAAGACGCTACCCAGATCGGCGTGTTCACCCCCGATGCGCTCGCACAACTCACCCCCGAAGCTTTTGCCGGACGCGTAGCCTGGCGCCCCGTTACCGGCGACCGTCTGCCCATCATCGGCCCGGTGGCCGCCCGCCTCACCCCCCAAAACACCCCGCGCCGCGCCGATCATCCCCGCCACTATCCGCGCCTGCAAAACGACACCAGCGGGCTGTATCTGCTCACAGGCCTGGGCTCGCGAGGCGTCACGTGGTCGGCGCTGGCGGGGCGCGTGCTCGCCAGCTGGATCACCGGCTGCCCTGCGCCGATCGAATCCGATCTGCTGCATGCCATGGATCCGGCACGCTTTGAGCTCAAGGCACGCGCTGAACGACCCACGCCACACCCGGCGGCATAATCCGCCATCCCACTTGACAGCGTGGCCTTGATCCCTCTGGCGGCGCATTGGCAGGAACTCACATGACATCAGTTGTTATCAGCGGTACGGGCCTGTACCACCCCGCGCAGATCATCACGAACGCCGAATTGGTTGAGTCGTTCAACCGATATGTCGAGCTCTACAACGCCCGGCATGCCGATGAAATCGTGGCGGGCGCACGCGAGGCCCTGCAGCCCTCGAGCGTCGAGTTCATCGAAAAAGCCTCGGGCATCCAGCGCCGCTACGTGATGGACAAATCCGGCGTGCTCGATCCCGAGCGCATGGTGCCGCGTCTGGCTCCGCGCCGCGACGACGAGCTCTCGCTGATGGCCGAGATCGGCGTAGCTGCGGCCCGGCAGGCTCTGGCGCAAGCAGGCAAAGAAGGCAAAGATGTGGATGCCGTGCTGTGCGGCGCATCCAACATGCAACGCGCCTACCCAGCCATCGCCGTTGAGATTCAGCAAGCGCTGGGCGCCGGCGGCTACGGCTTTGATATGAACGTAGCGTGTTCAACCGCCACCTTCGCGCTCGAGCAGGCCGTTAACGCTGTGCGCGCCGGCTCGGCCCGCTGCGTATTGGTCGTCAACCCCGAAATCACTTCGGGCCACCAAGAGTGGCGCGACCGCGATTGCCACTTCATCTTCGGCGACGCCTGCACCGCCATCATCGTCGAGCGCGCCGATACAGCCACCGCCACCGAACAGTGGGATGTGCTGGGCACCAAACTCGCCACGCAGTTCTCGAACAATATCCGCAACAACTTCGGCTTTCTTAACCGCTGCGAAGACACCCCCGCCGACGCCCGCGACAAAACCTTCAGGCAAGAAGGCCGCAAAGTGTTTAAAGAGGTGGTGCCGATGGCCGCCGCGCACATCGAGAACCACTTGGGCACACTCAAGATCGAGCCCACCCAGGTGCGCCGCTACTGGCTGCACCAGGCCAACCAGAGCATGAATCAATTCGT
This sequence comes from uncultured Aquabacterium sp., assembly GCA_964618825.1. Classification (GTDB taxonomy): domain Bacteria; phylum Pseudomonadota; class Gammaproteobacteria; order Burkholderiales; family Burkholderiaceae_C; genus Aquabacterium. Next base: position 69,823 of record CAZUCW010000001.1, on the reverse strand, counting down.
GATCCGCAAGCTCATCGGCACCGACCCCACCAGCGATGTAGCGCCGCTGATCCTCGACGAGTTTGCCAACACCTCATCGGCAGGCTCGATCATTGCCTTTCATGCACACCGTGCCGATCTGGCCACAGGCGATCTGGGCGTAATCTGCTCGTTTGGCGCCGGCTATTCGATCGGCAGCGTGATCCTGCGCAAGCGCTGATCCTCTCCTCGGTGGCTGCGCTGAGGCTCAAACCTTCAGCAGCCACGTGAGAATGCTCTTGGCCACGAAGCCGAGCATCCCGAAGGCCAACACCAAAAACAGCACAAAGGTGCCAAAGCGCCCCGCCTTCGATTCGCGGGCCAGCTGCCAGATGATGAACAGCATGTAGCAAATGAAGGCGCCCACGCCAAACGTGGCGCCCCACTGAGCCAGCTGCTCTTCGGTCATCCCAAAAATCATCTCGTGTGGCCTTGCCAATAAATCATTCGTAACGCAGTGCCTGAGCAGGCTGCACCCGGCTGGCACGCCAGCTGGGGTAGAGCGTAGCGGCGAGCGACAGCAGCAGCGATATCACCACAATGGGCACGATGTCTGAAGCCTGTGGATCGCTGGGCATGCGGCTGATGATGTAAACGCTGGGCGGCAAAAACGACACCTGCAGCACCCGCTCGATGGCCGGCACGATCACATCGACGTTGCATGCCACCAGCAGCCCCAGCAACAAACCGCTCAAGGTGCCCACGATGCCCGAGAGCGCGCCCTGCACCATAAACACGCCCATGATCGAGCGCGGGCTCGCACCCAGCGTGCGCAAGATGGCGATGTCGGCCTGCTTGTCGGTAACGGTCATCACCAGCGTCGACACCAAATTGAACGCCGCCACGGCCACGATCAGCGTGAGGATGATGAACATCATGCGTTTTTCAATCTGCACCGCAGAGAACCAGGCCGCATTGGTGCGCGTCCAATCGCGCACCAGCACCGGACGCCCCAACTCGCGTGGCAGCGAGGCCTCAAGCTCGGCACCCACCTCGCGCGCATGTTGTTCATCGCGCAAACGCAACTGCACGCCAGCAGGGGCATCGGTGCGAAACAACCGCATCGCATCATCAAGGTGCATCAGCGCCATCCCGCTGTCGTATTCAAAATGCCCGGCGCTGAAGGTGCCCGCCAGCGTGAGGCGTTTCATGCGGGGCACCACGCCTGCCGGCGTCACCTGCCCGTTGGGGGTAACGATCGTGATGGCGTCGCCCTCGGCCACCCCCAGCTGTTGCGCCAGTTGCGCGCCAAGCACGATGCCCCATTCGCCAGGCTTGAGCGCTGATAGCACGCCATCGCGCAATTGCGCTGCCAGTGGTGTAACGCTCGCTTCATCAGCCGGCAAGATGCCGCGCACCATGGCGCCACGCATGTCGTCACCGCGCGCAATGAGCACCTGTGAGGCGATAAAAGGCGCCGCGCCGCGCACTTCGGTGTGGCGCCTTGCCGCTTGCGCCACCGCTCGCCAATCGGCCATGGGTGAACCATCGAGGTTAAACACCTCAACGTGCGGCACCACCGAGAGCATGCGATCGCGCACCTCTTTTTGAAAACCGTTCATCACCGACAGCACGATGATCAACGCGGCGACCCCCAGCGCGATGCCCAGCATCGATACGCCCGAGATGAACGAGATGAAACCGTTGCGACGCTGCGAGCGCCCGGCACGGGTGTAGCGCCAGCCGATGCGCAACTCGAACGGCATATTTCTGAGCGACGGATTCATAAGAGGGTGATTGTCGGGCACGCCGCGTTGGCTTGTGGTGCGCGCCGATAATTCACCCCGTGCACCTCATCATCCCTTTTGCTTCAACCCCGTCGCCCGGCTGCCACCAGGCCGTGCAGGATCGCCAGCTCGCGCAGCGCCTGCCGCATCTGCATGCCCTGCTCAAACAGCTCACCCCTGGCTTGCGCGATGAGGGCAACGAATACCAGCTCTCAGCACCGCACGAACGCGCACGGGCTCGCCACCTGGGCTGGCACGGGGCCGATGGCGCCCTGCCCTGGGCGGCCTGGCAGGCCCGGCAAGATGGCATCGACACGCTCGACCTCGCCTGGGCCACGATCACCCCGCTGCACTGGCACATGGGTGGCGAGCACTTGAGCGTGGTGGCGCCTGAGGCGCTGGCGCTGGCCGCCGACGAATCTCAAGCGCTGTTTGACGCTGTGCGCCCATTGTTTGAAGACGATGGCTGGATACTCGTGTGGCAACACCCGACACGCTGGTATGCCGCGCACGAATGTCTGCGCGATTTGCCCACAGCCTCGCTCGACCGCGTGGTGGGTCGCAACCCCGATCTGTGGATGCCCGATCACCCCCAGGCGCGCACGATCCGCCGCCTGCAAAGCGAAGTGCAGATGGTGTGGTACACCCACCCGGTAAACGAAGAACGCGAAGCGCGTCGGCAGCTGCCGGTAAACAGCTTCTGGCTCAGCGGCTGCGGCACATATCAGCCCCCCACGGGCGAGCCGCCGCAATGGCTGGCCGATCTGAGCGAGCCGGCACTGAGTGGCAACTGGGCCGCTTGGGCCAGCGCCTGGCAATCGCTCGATGCCGGCGCACTGGCCCAGGCGCTCGACACCGCACGCTGCGGGCATGAGCTATCGATCACCCTGTGCGGCGAGCGGCATGCGCAAACATGGCACAACCGCCCAAGCGGCTGGCTATCGCGCTGGGCACGCACCTGGCACCGCCCAGATGTGGCCGCCACACTCATCTCGCTTTGATTCGCACCATGCTCATCACCACCCGCACCGTGCCGCCACGCACCGCCTGGACGCTCGAACAAGCCGGCGTACATCCGCTGCTCGCGCGCCTGTTTGCAGCACGCGGCATCCGCAACGCCGACGATCTCGACGACTCCCCCGCGCGGCTGCTGCCACCCACCGCACTAAGAGGCGCCGACGCCGCTGCCCGCCTGCTGGCCGATGCCATCGAACACCAACATCGGCTGTGCGTGGTGGCCGATTACGACTGCGATGGCGCCACGGCCTGTGCGGTGGCACTGCGCGGGCTGCGCCTGCTGGGTGCACGCCCCGAAAACACCGGCTATGTGGTGCCCGACCGCGCGGTGCACGGCTACGGCCTCACGCCCGCCATCGTTGATCTGGCACTGGCGCAACGCCCCGATGTGCTGATCACGGTGGACAACGGCATCGCCAGCCTCGCCGGCGTGGCCCACGCCCGCCAGCACGGGCTCAAGGTGCTGATAACCGATCACCACCTGCCGGCGCTCGATGAGCACGGTGCCGTCGCCCTGCCCGAGGCCAACGTGATCGTGAACCCCAACCAGCCCGCATGCGCCTTTGAGAGCAAGGCGTTGGCCGGCGTGGGCGTGATGTTTTACGTGCTGTTGGCCCTGCGTGCTGAGTTGCGCCGGCGCGGCGCCTTCGATGCCACCACCCAGCCGCGTCTGGATGCCCTGCTCGACCTCGTGGCTCTGGGCACTGTGGCCGATGTAGTGAAACTCGACGCCAACAACCGCCGCCTCGTGGCCCAGGGCCTCAAGCGTATCCGCCAAGGCAAGATGCACGCCGGCGTGGCTGCACTCTTTCGGGCGGCAGGCCGCGACGCCACCCGCGCCAGCACGTTCGACTTTGGCTTTGCGCTGGGCCCACGCATCAACGCAGCCGGACGGCTGTCCGACATGACGCTGGGCATCGAATGCCTGCTCACCGACGACGCCGCGCGCGCCACCGAGCTCGCCACCACGCTCGACGCCATCAACCGCGAACGCCGCGATCTCGAAGCCGGCATGAAAGAGCAGGCCGAACGGTTGCTCGACGAACTGCTGGCGCGCACCACCTCACCCGATGCAGCGCCCGCCGCCATCGCCCTTTTCGACCCCGATTTTCATGAAGGCGTGGTGGGCATCATCGCCTCGCGCCTCAAAGACCGCCTGCATCGCCCCACCTTCGTGTTTGCGCGCGGGCAGGACGGCTTGCTCAAAGGTTCAGGGCGATCGATTGCAGGATTCCATCTGCGCGATGCGCTCGATCTCGTGAGCAAACGTCATCCTGGCGTGCTTAAAAAATTCGGCGGACACGCCATGGCAGCAGGCTGCACCGTGGCCGAAAGCGATTTCGACACCTTCAGCCACGCCTTTGCCGACGTGGCCCAAGCCTGGCTGCAGCCCGAGCATCTGGCCCGGCAGGTGGTTACCGACGGGCCGCTCGATGCGCAATGGTTTGAGCCCGAACTCGTGCGCCTGCTTGAGCGCGAAGTGTGGGGCATGGCCTTCGATGCGCCGCTGTTCAGCGACAACGTCGACATCGTTTCGCAGCGCCTCGTAGGCGAGCGCCACCTCAAGCTGCAGGTGCGCCACGCCGGGCAACTGCGCGATGCCATCTGGTTTGGCCGCTCAGAGCCCATCCCCGAACGGGGCCGCATGGCCTACCGGCTGGCGGTCGACGAATACCAAGGCCGCAGCCGCGTGCAAATGGTGGTCGAAGCGCTGAGTGATTAAAGGATAAAGGGCAAGCCCTCGGCGCCCCAAAAGGCATCAAGCCTGAACGCTACCGCCCGACGACAAACGCGACGCCGTGCCCGAAGCGTTGTAAAGCCCCGAGGCATCGCGCGGCATCATGGCATCGATGGCGCGATCAAGTGCTGCTGTAGCGCGCGAAAGGCATTCGCGCTGAATCGCCACCTGCCCGCCGGCGCGAGCCAGCCGGGTGCGCAGCGGATTGGGCACCGGCCCCCTGCGAGCCGCCTGAGCAAAACCATCGAGCGCGCGCACCAAAGCGCGATGCAGCTCAGTGGCGTGCGCCTCAATGGCCTCGGCATCGCGCTGCACCAGCGCCTGGCCTAGCAACTCGAGGTGCGACTCAACCTGAGCCAGCAAAGGCTCAAGATCATTGAACGCCGGATTCTCGGCAGCGTTCGTGGGGCCAGCAGCGTTGTACAACATGGCGGCTTTCTGGCAATCGTTGCTAAAAAACGCTGATCAGGCAGCGTCAGCGTGATTTATTGCTCAACAGCTCTTGAGCATTGGCGATGAGCTTGTCGGCAATCGCTTCATGATTCACCTGATAGCTGCCATCGTTGATCGATTGCTTCACCTGCTCGACCTTGCCTGCATCGAACTCAGCCGTGGCTGCCGTTACCGACGACAGCAAGCTGCTGGCCGCCGATGAAATCTGCACGGTGGTGCTGTCGCCGCTGGCGCTGGATTCGCTCGACGACGATTTGCCCGTCGTGCGCGATGCCGAGCCCGAGCCTTCACCAACCGCTTTGGTGGGTGAGACTCCGCCAACGGCCTTGTCCAAGGGGTTGCCGACTTTCATACGTTTCTCCTTCAGCCCGGTTCAAACCGAACTGTCACGTCTGGTTTATCGACGTGCGGGCAGCAAACTTTAGAACCTTTTTCACACTTCGTCTTCAGCGGCACTACAACAACAACTCAACCAGGCGATCGCCAACCGGCTGTCCGCACACGATACGCCCACTTTCGGTGCGCACCCGGGCGCACTGCCCTTCATCACCGGGTGTCAGGGCCTGCCCCTCGCCGTTCACGGCAAATCCGCTGCCCTTCACCACCAGGCGCACCGGATCGCCCACCGAAAAATACCGCCGAGGCCGCAGATGATCCTGGCGCAAACTCACCCCTGCAGCCATATTGCGGGCCAGCACCCGGCCCACCACCGCATCAACCGCCAGCACAGCGGCAGAGGCATCCGCGGCCAGATCAACCTCTGCCAAGCGCAAATCACCCGCCTCGAGTTTGGCCCCCGCCATGAGCGGCACCGCCGGCACCACACCGCGCCCGATGGCCCTCACCATCACGGGCACAAACACGTTCCAGCGCACAGCGCCACGTTCGCAGCGCACGCCCACTCTCGAGCGGCCCCAGAGCGTGGCGCCGTCCGGCACATAAACCTGCACTTTTTCACACGCCGCCAGCCTGAGCCGGCCATCCACTACCCCCCAAGCCACCTCGATACGGCTGATCGGCACAGCTTGCGCATCGGCTGACAAACGTCGGGCAGCCTGCGGCGCCCATTGCCGCACCAGATCAAGCACCCGGGCTTCGATGTGATCGGGCGGCACCGGAATCGCCGCTAACGCACGCGCACGCTGCAAGGCGTCTTGCGCCTGATCGAGCTGCACCTCAAGCGCCGCCATGGCTGGCGCCGACGCGCACGCCATCAACACACCCAAGCAGGTGCAGCGATGCGCGATCAACGAGAGGATGCGTGCCAAGCCTTTCATGACACATGAACTCTAGGCCTCAAAGCGGTAAGAGTAGACAGCGAATTGACGCCCGAAAAACGCGCTTATCCGGCTCATGTTTGGGCGGTTGGCGGCAAAGAATGATCACCAAACCGCTCAAGGTGCGCCAACACAACAAGGCCCCCGCAGCACCCTGGCAACAGGAGACGATCATGCTGGACAAACTGACCAACTCGCTGAATTTTCAAGCCCAGGCGCTGAGCCTGCGGGCCGAGCGTCAGCGCGTGATCGCCAGCAACATCGCCAATGCCGACACGCCCGGCTACCAGGCACGCGATTTCGATGTTGGCCAAGCGTTGCGATCCAGCGGCGTGGCCGCCGGCCCCAGCAGCGTCGTCACCCTGAGCTCAACGGCGCAAGGCCACTTGGGCCTCAATGGCCAGCCTGCCGGCTCGGCGCAAACCACCATGCTCTACGCCAAACCCAGCCAAACCAACCTCGATAGCAACAGCGTTGATATGGATCGCGAGCGCGCCAGTTTTGCAGACAACACCGTGCACTACGAAGCCTCACTGCGTTTCATCTCGGGGCAGGTGCGCACGCTGCTCACTGCCATCACCGGACAGTGATCACCCAGGCACCCCGCAGTAACAGGAGCCCACCATGTCGATGTTCAACATCTTCAATATCTCAGGCAGCGCGGTGAGCGCGCAATCACAGCGCCTCAATGTGGTGGCCTCAAATCTGGCCAACGCCGACACCGTAGCCGGCCCCGACGGCACTGCCTACAAGGCGCGGCAAGTGGTGTTTCAAACCCAGCTCATGGGCACGGCAGGCACCGCCGGCGTCAAGGTGGCGCAGATCACCGAATCGCAAACCCCCGGGCGGCGCACGCTCGACCCAGCCAACCCGCAAGCCGACGCCGATGGCTACGTTACCTACAGCAACGTGAACTCGGTTGAAGAAATGGTCAACATGATCTCGGCCTCGCGCTCGTATCAAAACAACATCGAAGTCATGAACACCGCCAAGTCGTTGCTCATGAAGACCCTGCAAATGGGGCAGAGCTGATCGCCCTCACCGGCGCCGGCATCGTCTCAACAACCCATCTTCATTGAAAGACGCTCATGAGCACCGTGACATCAACCAGCTCAACCTCGGGCACCACAACGGGCAGCACCTCGTCGACCACCACCTCATCCACCGACGGCTCAGACCGTTTTTTGAAGCTGCTGGTGGCTCAAATGAAAAATCAGGATCCGCTCAACCCGATGGACAACGCCGAGGTAACGAGCCAGATGGCGCAGATCAACACCGTCACCGGCATCGAAAAACTAAATTCTTCAATCGGCGCAATGACTTCTATGCAGGGAGCATCACTGGTTGGCCGCAACGTTTTAGCAAAAGGTTCGGCGCTCAACGTTGAAAGCACTGGCACCGCACAAGGCGCTTTTGATCTGGGTGTATCGGCAACCAGCGTAAAGGTGAACGTCATGAATTCAAGCAATACGGTGATCGACACCATAGACCTTGGAAAACAAGACAAAGGACTGCACACATTTACTTGGACACCGAAAGAAGGCGTGAGCACAAAAGATGTGTCGTTCTCGATCACCGCAGAGTCGGGCAAGACAAAACTGACCGCAACAACGTACTCACGAGACCAAATCGATGCCGTGTCAATTGGCTCGAACAATGTCTTGAGCCTTCAACTCAAAAAAGGCGGCTCTGTGCCGTACACATCCGTCCGTTCGATAGCCTCTTGATGGCGTGAAGTCTTTATCCGAATCCAGCCGTACCCCCGAAAGGAAGCATCATGAGTTTTCAACAAGGTCTCTCCGGTCTGAACGCCGCGTCTCGCGATCTCGAAGTGATCGGCAACAACGTGGCCAACGCCAACACCTATGGCGCCAAGGCTTCGCGTGCTGAATTTGCCGATATGTATGCCAACTCGATGAACGGCACCGGCAGCAACAGCGTTGGCATCGGCGTGCAGGTGGCCTCGATTTCGCAACAGTTCACGCAGGGCAACATCACCACCACCGACAACCCGCTCGATATCGCCATCAACGGCAGTGGTTTTTTTCAGGTGAGCACGGGCTCGGGCCCCAATCTCTACACGCGCAACGGCCAGTTCAAGCAAGACCGCGATGGCTATTTGGTTAACAACCAAGGCCACAACCTGCTGGGCTATCCGGCCGATGCCAGCGGCACCATCGTGCCGGGCCAAGCGGCGCCACTGCAACTGCCAACAGGCGGCATCGACCCGCACGTTACCGACGAGGCAGCCATCGAGGCCACGCTCGATTCGCGCGTGAGCACCATCACGTCGGCGTTCGACTCTACCGATCCAACCACCTACTACAAAGCCACATCGCAAACGGTGTACGACGACAAAGGGCAGGATGTGGCCCTGACGTATTACTTCCGCAAATCGGCTTCGTCGACCGCCACGGGCAACACATGGCAGGTTTTTGCCACAGCCAACGGCAGTTTGGTGAACCCCACGGCGGCCACGCCCGGGCTGATCTCAACGATCAGTTTTCCGGCCACAGGCGGCACGCCCACCTTGCCGGCAGCGCCTGTTTCGTTTGATGTGCCGTCGGTGACGTTGAGCAGCGGCGGGGCAAGCCAACCCATTACCGGCATTGCACTTGATCTGTCCGACATGACCGAATACGGCAGCTCTTTTGCCGTCACCAACATCACCCAAAGCGGCTACGCGGCGGGGCAGCTTTCGTCGATTCAGGTCGATTCGAGCGGGATCATCATGGCACGCTACTCGAACGGCCAATCTAAACCCGCCGGCCAGATCGAGCTGGCAACGTTCCACAACAACCAGGGGCTGCAGCCGCTGGGTGGCAACGAGTGGGCTCAAACCTACGCCTCGGGTGATCCGATCGTGAGCACCCCGGGCGTGGGCAACTTTGGCCTGCTGCAATCGGGCGCGCTTGAGTCGTCAAACGTCGATCTCACGGGCGAGTTGGTCGACATGATCGTGGCACAGCGTGCCTATCAGGCCAACGCTCAAACGATCAAGACACAAGACAGCGTGCTGCAAACGCTGGTGAACATGCGCTGATCGCGCCTTTGATTGCTGAACGCCACGGGGGCTTGCCATGGATCGCATGATTTATTTGTCGATGACCGGCGCCAAAGCCAATATGGAGCGCCAAGATGTGCTCTCGCACAACCTGGCCAACGCCTCCACCAACGGTTTTCGTGCCGAGATGCAGGCCTATCGTGCCGTGCCAGTGCGTGGCGACGGTGCCAGCACGCGCGTGTATGCGCTTGAAACCACCCTGGGCTACGACGATGCGGCTGGCCCTGTTACCGTTACGGGCAGCCCGCTTGATGTGGCCATGCAGGGGCGGGCCTGGATGGCCGTGCAAGGGCTCGATGGCACCGAGGCCTACACCCGCATGGGCTCACTGACGATCGATGCTGAGGGCAATCTCAAAACGCAATCTGGCCTGCCGGTGATGGGCGATGGCGGCCCGATCGTGATGCCGCCCGATACCACCCCCAGCATTGCACCCGATGGCACGATCAGCGCCAAGCAGGCCAACGGCAAGAGCACGCCCGTGGGCAAGATCAAGATGGTGACGCCCGAAACCAAACTGGTGCGCGGCGACGATGGCTTGTTTCGATCCGCCGAGGGCGCTGATCTGAGCGCCGACCCCAACGCTCGGCTTCAAGACGGCGCGCTCGAAGGATCGAACGTGAGCGCTGTGGGCACGATGGTGGCCATGATCGCCGCTGCCCGGCAATTCGAAGCGCAAATGAAATTGATGCAAACCGCCGAGAGAGACGAACAAGCCGCCCAGCGGCTGCTGTCGATGAACGGTTGAGCCATGGCCCGCTGAAAACAAAGGAGTACGAACATGATGCGTTCACTGTGGATTTCGAAATCGGGCATGGAGGCACAACAGACCCAGCTCGATCACATCTCGAACAACCTCGCCAACAGCGCTACCAACGGCTACAAGCGTTCACACGCAGTGTTCGAAGATCTGATGTATCAAAACCTGCGCCAATCGGGCGCCAGCAGCTCAGAGCAAACGCAGTTGCCCACGGGCCTGCAGGTAGGCCTGGGCGTGCGCCCGGTGGCCACGGCGCGCGAGTTCAGCCAAGGCAATCTGCAGCAAACCACCAACACGCTCGATGTGGCGATTCAGGGGCAAGGGTTCTTTCAGATCACCATGCCCGATGGCACCACGGGCTACACACGCGATGGTGCGTTCAAGCTCGATTCGACCGGGCAGATCGTTACCAACAACGGCTATGTGTTGCAACCTGGTGTTGTGGTGCCAGCCACGGCGCAAAGCGTCACGATTGCCCCCGATGGCACGGTGAGCGCCACGCTGCCGGGCCAAGCCACGGCACAAACGCTGGGGCAGATCCAAACCGCCAATTTCATCAACCCCGCCGGGCTGGATCCAAAAGGCCAAAACATTTACGCCGAAACAGCCGCCTCAGGCACGCCCAGCACGGCGTCCCCCAGCAGCAACGGCCACGGCAGCCTGGCACAGGGATACGTTGAAACGTCCAACGTAAACGTGGTTGAAGAGCTGGTGTCGATGATCCAGACGCAGCGTGCCTACGAGCTCAACTCAAAGGCCATCCAGACCTCTGATCAGATGCTGCAAAAGCTGGCGCAGATTTGATCGACTGATGCGCACGCCCACCAGCTGATCCCCCTGTTATCACAACCTCGATTCATGGCCATGATTCGCCGCACCACCTCGCTCACCCTGAACCTGATCGGTGCCCTATCGGTGCTGTTGAGCGGCTGCCAAACCATGGCGCCGCGCGTCGATGTGGCGCAACCCACCGCAGTGCGGCCTCAGCCGGTGATCGTGCCTATGGTGTCGAGCGGATCGATCTACAACAACGGCAGCTACCGTCCGCTGTTTGAGGATCACCGCGCCCGCATGGTGGGCGACACGCTCACGATCACCATCGTCGAAAAGGTGTCGGCCACGCAAAGTTCAACCAGCAAGATCGACAAAGAGGGTTCGGCCTCGGCATCGGTTTCGTCCATCCCTTTCCTCAACTCAGCCAAACTGCTGGGGCGCTTGGGAGCCGATGCGTCGAGCACCAGCGAGTTTGAGGGCAAGGCCGATACGGCCAACAGCAACACCTTCACGGGCAGCATCACGGCCACGGTGATTGAGGTGCTGCCCAATGGGCATTTGGTGATCTCTGGCGAAAAACAGCTCGGGGTTAACGAAAACGTCGACGTGCTGCGTTTTTCGGGGCAAGTCGATCCCAGCACCATCCAGCCAGGTAACGTGGTGCCGTCTACCGCTGTGGCCAACGTGAGGCTCGAGCAGCGCGGGCGCGGCGCCGGCGCCGAAGCCCAAGGAATAGGCTGGCTGGGCAGGGTCTTTTTGAACGTTTTGCCGTTCTGAGCCGCTTCAGAATGAGGCAAACACCCCGATTGTTGGCCTCATGGACACCTCAGAAAAGCTCATCAAATGGCTCATCGCCGTAGCAGCCTTTGCGGCCAGCGCTGCGCTGTGGTGGCCGGTGCCAGCTCATGCGGTGCGCCTCAAAGAGGTGGCCACGATTCAGGGCGTGCGCCCCAACCAGTTGGTGGGATACGGCCTGGTGGTGGGCCTCGATGGCACGGGGGATCAAACCACGCAAACCCCTTTCACCACCCAAAGCCTGAGCGCCATGCTTCAGCAGTTGGGCACCACGGTGCCTGCAGGCACGAGCATGCAATTGCGCAACGTGGCCTCGGTGCTGGTAACGGCCACACTGCCGCCGTTTGCACAACCAGGGCAAAGCATTGATGTCAATGTATCGTCGCTGGGCAATGCCAAATCGCTGCGTGGCGGCACGCTGATCGCCACAGCGCTCAAGGGCGCCGATGGGCAAATCTACGCCCTCGCACAGGGCAACCTGATCGTGGGCGGTGCAGGCGCGAGTGCTGCCGGCTCTAAGGTGCAGATCAACCATCTCAGCGCTGGCCGCGTGCCGTCGGGGGCCACCGTCGAACGCTCGGTGCCCACCCCCTGGCTGCAAGGCGATGCGATCACGCTCGATCTCAATGCCGAAGACTTCAACACCGCCCGCGAAGTGGCTCGCGCCATCAATGCCGCCAAAGGCGAAGGCCGCGCCATGGCCATCAATGCTCGCACGGTGCGCGTGGCCATGCCGCCATCGCCCAACGAGCGGGTGTCTTTCATGGCCGATATCGAAAACATCGACATCTCTCAGGCATCGCCCGCCGCGCGAGTGGTGATCAACGCACGCACCGGGTCGGTGGTGATGAACCAGGCCGTATCACTCGGGCCGTGTGCAGTAGCTCACGGAAACCTCTCGGTCACGATCAACTCGACGCCCGTAATCAGCCAACCGGGTGCATTCTCTAGCGGCACAACCCAAGTGGCCGAAAAGGCAGATATTCAAGTGCGGCAGGATGCGGGTTCGCTGATCAACATGCCTGCGGGCACCAAACTCACCGATGTGGTCAAAGCGTTGAACGCGCTCGGGGCCACCCCCCAGGACCTGCTGGCCATCTTGCAGGCCATGAAGGCGGCAGGCGCGCTCCATGCTGAACTCGAGGTGATCTGATGAGCATCGACAACCCAGCAGGCCGAGGCAATCTTGCGGGCATGACGCTTGAGCTGCGTTCGCTTGATGCGCTCAAAGCCAAAGCCACACAAGACCCCAAAGCCGCCATCAAGGGCGCCGCGCGCCAGCTCGAAACGCTGTTCATGCAAGAGCTGATGAAATCGATGCGCGCCAACACCATGAGCAGCGGCATGCTCGACAACAGCGGCACAAAACTCGGCACCGAGATGCTCGATACCGAATACGCCGCGCGCATGAGCGGCTTGCCCGGCGGCCTGAGTGCAGCCATCGAGCGCCAGCTTGGCCGCCAGATCGGCAAAGCCGCCCCCGAAGCGCAAACAAACGCACCCTCGCTCACCTCACTCAGCCTTCAGGCACTGCGCAGCGCCGTATCAAACAACCAGAGCATCGACCCCGAGGACGTCGCCAGCAGCACCCAGGCGCCCGGGGCTCTCGGGCAATTGGGCCTGCCCACAGCACCGTTGTTTGAATCGTTGGGATCAACACTCGAATCTGTAAAAGCCACGTTGAACGCTGCAGCAACAAGCGCCACCGATGCGGCTACAGCCAACGCAGCCACCGCCGCCAACACTGCACCAGCCAACTCGCGCACGCGCCACACCGAAACGTTTGTGCGCCGCCACCTCAGCGCCGCACAAACCATCGAGGCCGAAACGGGCATCCCTGCTGCCAATTTGATCGGCCAGGCTGCTCACGAATCAGGCTGGGGCAAACACGAAATCAAAAACAAAGACGGCACGCCCAGCCACAACCTCTTCGGCATCAAGGCCGGGGCCAACTGGAAAGGCAAAGTCGCCGAAGTCACCACCACCGAATACATCGGCGGCGTGGCGCGGCGGGTAACGGCGCGCTTTCGCTCATACGACTCTTATGAAGAGGCCTTTCGCGATCACGCCAAGCTGATCACCAACAGCCCGCGCTACAGCAACGTCGTGGCCCAGGCCGGTGATGCGCAAAGCTACGCCAAGAGCCTGCAAAAAGCCGGCTATGCCACCGACCCCGAATACGCCCAGAAGCTGACAAAGGTTATCAACACCGCGCTGCGCGTTCAGCGCACGGTAACCTGATCCCGACAGGAGCCTCGCCATGTCTTCACTGTTTGGCATCAGCACCAGCGCCCTGGCGGCCAACTACGCCGCACTCAACACGATCAGCAACAACATTGCCAACTCAAACACGCCGGGTTATTCGCGCCAGAGCGTCACCCTCGAAACCGAAAAAGGGCAGTTCAGCGGGGCGGGTTTTTTGGGCCGTGGCGTGCGGGTGAGCACCGTGACGCGGGCTTCGGATGAGTTTTTAACCCGTGAGGTGTCGCAAGCCAGTGCGCAAGCGTCGATGGACGAGGCCCGGCTCGACCAGCTCCAGCAACTCGAAAAACTCTTTTCGACCGGCAGCAACAGCATCGGCCAGACAGCGCAAAACGTGCTCAACGCATTTGCCGATGTTGCCACCAACCCGCAAGACGCCGCAGCGCGCCAGGTGGTGCTGTCTCGCGCAGCCCAACTGGCCAATCAAGTGAGCACGGCAGGCTCGCAAATGGTGTCCATGCAGCAAGGCGTGGTGTCTGATCTGCGCACATCGGTAAGCGACATCAATCGTCTGTCGTCGCTGGTTGCCAATCTCAACCAGCAAATTGCCAGCTACCGCGGCACCGGCCACAGCCCCAACGATTTGCTCGATCAACGAGATCAAGCCATTAACGATCTCAGCCAATATTTGCAAATCACCACCATCCCGGCTGAAGACGACACGCTCTCGGTGTTCATCGGTGGCACGCAGCGTCTGGTGCTCGGCAACGAAGCCGTTGAGTTGAGCGTGACGCAAGACACCTACGATGCCAACAAGGCGCGCATTTCGATTCAAGATTTTTCGGGCGCCCGCGAGCTCGATTCATCAACCATCGCCGGCGGCAGCATCGCCGGCCTGCTCAAGTTTCAGGATCAGGATCTCACCGATGCCCGCAACATGCTCGGGCAGATATCGGCAGCGCTGTCGTCACGCGTCAACGAGCAGCAATCCTACGGGCTCGACCTCAACGGCAGCGCGGGTGATCCCATCTTCAGCGTGGGGGATGCACGCATATTGCCCGCCTCGACCAACCACAAAACAGCCGGCAACTTCACGGCCACCGTGGGCATCACCGTCACCGATGCCACCCAATTGCAGGCCACCGAATACGAATTGCGGCCCGACCCTGCCAATGCGGGCTTGTATCTCGTCACCCCGCTATCGGGCGGCGTGGCGTCAGGCGCTTCAATTTCATACGATCCCTCGGCCTTGCCCGCGCAAGAAATTGACGGCTTCACGCTCAGCATCGGCGTGCCCGCCCCAGCGGCCACCGATCGCTACCTGATCCAGCCTGTTACCACCGCAGCCCAGGGCATGCAACGGGTGCTCGATGATCCCAAGGGCATCGCCGCCGCCTCGCCCGTTACGGCCACCATCGCATCCACCAACACGGGCACCGCAACCATCGGCTCGCTCACGGTGGTGAGCTCATCAATCAACCCCACGCTCACGGCCAACATCAATTTCACGTCGGGCAGCGGCGCCTATAGTTGGTCGCTGGTCGATAGCAGCAGCACCGTCGTGAGCTCAGGCACGGGCACCTGGCAAGCCGGCCAACCGATCTCACTCAACGGTTTTGAGCTCACGCTCAGTGGCGTACCCGCCAACGGCGACGACATCACCGTGGCACCCACCACCTACCCTGCCAGCAACAACGGCAACGCCCGCGCCATGCTGGCTCTGCGCGATGAAACCATGGTGGGCGTGAGCAGCAGCTCGCAAGGCTTCACCGTTACCGCTGCCTACGCTCAAAACATGGCCGACATCGGTGTGCGCGTGCAAGGCGCAAAAAGCACCGCCGAGGTGTCAGCCTCAATTGCACAAACCGCCAAAGACGCGCTCACCAACACCACAGGCGTCAACCTCCACGAAGAGGCTGCGCGGTTGATTCAGTATCAGCAAAGCTATCAGGCCGCTGCCAAGGTGCTGCAAACCGCGCAAAGCGTGTTCGACACTTTGCTCAACATGACCTCGTAACCCCCTCGCCTCATTGCCTGACTGGAGTTCGCCATGCGAGTCAGCACATCAAACAACTACGACAAAGTCGTCAGCAATTTGCAGCAGCGGCAAAACGATCTGTCGACCAAGCAAAACCAGATGACGTCGGGCCTGCGTGTGAGCAAAGGCAGCGACGATCCCGTGGCCGCAGCGCGGGCCGAGCGAGCCCAGGCCACGCTCTCACGCAGCGAAACCGACAAACGCACAGCCGACGCCGCCAAAAACGCAATGACGCTGTCCGAATCGGCGCTGGGCGATGCCACCGAGTTGCTGCAAAGCGCGCGCGAAACATTGGTGCAAGCCGGCAATGGCAGCTACACCGATGCCGAGCGCCAGGCGCTGGCCGCCAAGCTCAGCGAAATCCGCAAACAGCTTTTTCAGGTAGCCAACAGCCCCGATGGCAACGGCGGCTACCTCTTTGGCGGGCAAGGCTCGGCTGCACCGCCCTTTATTGATGCCACCGGCGGCGTGCAGTTTGTTGGGCAAGGCGGACAAAACCTGGCCGATGCCAGCGACATCGTGCCCACCACCATCGACGGCCAAGCTGCGTGGCTGCAGGCACGCAGCGGCAACGGCGTGTTTGTCACCGACTCGACCGTGCAAAACGGCACCGCTTGGATCAACGCTGGCAGCGTGAGCGACCCCTCGCAGCTCACCGGCCACGATTACAGCGTGCAGTTCACCGTTTCGGGCTCAACCATCACTTACGACATCGTCGACACCACCGCCAGCTCTACCGTGGTTTCGGGCGCAACTTACACGCCGGGCAAAGCCATTCAGGTCGATGGCATGTCGTTCACGATTGCCGGCACCCCTGCCAACGGCGACACCTTCAGCATTGAGCCATCGACCAACAGCCTGAGCGTTTTCGATGCGCTCGACGACGCCATCAGCACGCTCAACAGCACCGGGCTCAATAGCGGCCAAATTGCACAGGCCATCAACCAAGGGCTGCGCAACGTCGACAGCCTCTCGGCCACCATGGGCAGCGCACGCGCCGCTGCAGGCGAAACCCTCAACCGAATCGATGGCATCGAAGAACGGCTCGACGATCAAGTGCTGGCAGCCAAAACATCCAAATCGGATGCGGTGGATCTCGATATGGTCGAGGCCATCTCAGACTTTCAAACCGAGCAAAGCGCCTACCAAGCGGCCTTGCAAACCTACGCCATGGTGCAGAAGATGTCTTTGTTCCAGTACATCGGCGGCTGATCTCTCTTTATAACCATCACGATAAAACTCATGGACGCCAACATCCTCGGGCAGATCGCACTGGCTTACTCGCCCATCATCGATCGCAACCGCACCGTTACGGCCACACGGCTGAGCATCTTTCCGCTACAACCTGGCGCCAAACTCGACTCGGCCAGCCTGCTCGAAGCCGTTGCTGAAGTCTGGCCCGTGGGCGGCCCGCAAGTAGCGCTCAACGTGCTGAGCGAATCGCTGCTGCACGACATCCTCGCCCAGCAGCCGGCCACACACATGATGATCGAGATCCCGGCCTTTATGGCCAGCGATCCCGACAACAGCGCGCTCATCACCAACCTGCACGCCAACGGCAACACGATGCTGCTCAAAGGCCGCCCCACCCGCGAGCTGCCGCGCGAGGTGCTGCCATGCTTCAAGCACTCGATCATCGATTTGTCGGATGACCGTCGCGTCGATCCTGCCTCGGTGGCGCCGCAAGGTGTGATGCGCACCATCACCCACGTGCAAAGCGGTGTGCGCACCGTGGCCGATATGGAAGCCTGCTTTCGCCGAGGTGCCGTCGCGGTGCTGGGCTGGCCCATCCACGATGCCATTGAAGGCGCCACCCGCGCATCCGATCAACCCGGCCTGCAAGTGATCGTGCAACTTATCGATCAAGTGCACAAAGAAGAAGACATCGAAAAACTCGAAAACACGCTCAAACGCGATCCGCCCCTGGCCTTCAAGCTGATGCGCTACATCAACTCGCCTGCCTTTGGGTTGTCGGTCGAAATCAGCTCGTTTCGCCACGCCATCATGATCCTGGGCTACCAGCGCCTCAAGCGCTGGCTGGCGCTGCTGCTGGCCACCGCCAGCAAAGATGTCAACCTGCGCCCGGTGATGTTTGCCGCCGTGCGCCGCGGCCTGCTCATGGAAGAACTCGTGCGCGCCACCACCGGCGACGAAGAAATGCGCAACGAGATCTTTATTTGCGGCGTGTTTTCGCTGCTCGACCGCATGTTTCGCCAACCTTTTGCCGAGCTACTCAAAAGCATTCCTGTGCCTGAGCGCGTCTACATGGCGCTGGCCGAAAACACCGGGCCCTACCAGCCCTACTGCGATATGGTGCGCGCCATTGAAGGCGAAACGCTTGACGAAATCCGCCACGGCGCAGAGCAACTCATCACCGGCTTTAGCGACATCAACCACTGCATCCTCAAGGCACTGGCCGCCGCCGGGCAACTCGAGTAGCCATCGATTCGCCCGCGCACACGGCAAAAAAAGAGCCGATCGACGGCAATATCGATCGGCTCTTTAACTTGTGTGGTCGGGGTGGTGGGATTCGAACTCACGACCCTCTGCTCCCAAAGCAGATGCGCTACCAGACTGCGCTACACCCCGAGTGAGGGCGCATTGTAGACCACACTTGAGCTCGCCGATCAAACACAGCGATCAGTGGTTTATCTGCGCCCAGACTTTTTCGAGCCGCTTGGCGCTCACCGGCTGGGGGGTGCGCAGCTCTTGCGCAAACAAGCTCACGCGCAGCTCTTCGAGCATCCACCTGAACTCATCAAGCCGGGCATCGTGTGCCCCCTTGAGCTCGGCCACGCGGCGGGTGTAGCGCTGCTCGAGCGGACGCAACTCAGCCAGCTTGGCCGCATCACGGGCCGGATCGGCGCGCAGTTTGTCGAGCCGCAGCACGATGCTTTTGAGATAACGCGGCGCATGTTGCAGTTGCGCGTAGGGCGTGAGCGCCACAAAGCGTTTGGGCATAAGGCGCTGTAGCTGGGCCGCAATATCGTCGGCCACATCTTTGGGCGGCTTGCTGTCTTTGAGCTTGCGTGTGACGGCTTGGTATTCGATCAACACCTGCCCCGCCAGGCGTGCGATTTCTTGGGCGATCAGGTTGAGCCGGGTGCGCCCTTCTTCGATCCGCGCCTTGAAACTGGCCGCACTGAACGGCAAGGGCTCTTGCAAAAAGGCCCGATCGAGCGCGATATCGATGATCTGCTCGCGCAGCTCGTCGGCCGTGCCCAACGGCATGTAGGCCATGGCCATTTTTTGCAAATCGGGGATGTTTTTTTCGAGATATTTGAGCGGCTCTTTGAGCTGCAGAGCCACCAGGCGACGCAAGCCGGCGTGGTGCTTGCCAGCCGCCGCTTCGGGCTCGTCGAACACCTCGAGCTCAACGTGTGCGCCTTTGTCGATCAGGGCCGGAAAACCCACCAGCGTTTGGCTGCCTTTTTGAATCTCCATCAATTCGGGCAGCTCGCCAAACGTCCAATCGGTGTAGCTGGCCATGGTGGTGCGCGAGCGAGCATCGATGGGGGATGCGGCACGGGTCGACGTGGGCGCAGGCGCGATCACTGCAGCGCCCGAATGCAAGGCGGTCGGTTCGCTGCGCACCGCGCCTTTGAGCGCAGCCAGCGCCTGAAACGCACCGCGCGCCTGGGCGCCCAGCTCGGCCTTGAGGCTGGCAAGGTTGCGGCCCTGCCCCAATTGGCGGCCATGCTCATCCACCACGCGGTAATTCATGAAGAGGTGCTGGGGCACCAGCTCAAGTTTGAAATCGGCCCGTTTGATGTCGAGCTGGGTGGTGTCGCGCACGGCCTTGAGCAGTGCGTCGAGCAGGCCGCCGGTTTTCAGGTAATCATCAAACGGTTGCGCAGCTACAAAGCGGTCGACGTAATCGGGCAGCGGCACCAGGCGCGAGCGTGGCCGTTGATGCAGGCTCTTGATCAACGCAAGCACTTTGTCTTTGAGCATGCCCGGCACCAGCCATTCGCCGCGCTCGTCGCTCACTTGATTGAGGGCGTAAATGGGCACGCTCACGGTGACGCCATCGCGCGCGTCGCCCGGCTCGTGCAGGTATGTGGCCGTGCAATCGACACCGCCCAGGCGAATGGTTTTAGGAAACGCCGCGCTGGTGATGCCCGCCGCTTCGTGGCGCATCAGCTCATCGCGCGTGAGCATCAAGCGCTTGGGCTCGTGTTTGCTGGCCTCGCGATACCAGCGCTCGCACGTGGCCCCGCTCATCACCTCGGGCGGTATTTGCGCATCGTAGAAGGCATAGATCAGCTCATCATCAACCAGCACGTCTTGCCGGCGCGCCTTGTGTTCGAGTGCTTCAACCTGGGCGATGAGTTTGCGGTTGTGAGCAAAAAACGGCAGGCGCGTGTCCCACTCGCCTTGCACCAACGCCTCGCGGATGAAGATCTCGCGCGCCTGTGCCGGCTCAATGCGCCCGAAGTTCACGCGCTTGTTGTTGTAGAGCACGATGCCGTAGAGCGTGGCGCGCTCAAGGGCGACAACCTCGGCGGCTTTTTTCTCCCAGTGCGGCTCGAGCAACTGTTTTTTGATCACATGCGCAGCGATGCCCGGCAGCCACTGCGGATCGATGGCGGCCAGGCCTCGCCCATACAGGCGGGTGGTTTCAACCAACTCGGCAGCCACCAGCCAGCGCCCCGGTTTTTTCGACAGATTGGCGCCGGGGTGGCGCCAAAACTTGATGCCGCGTGCGCCGAGATACCACTCGTCTTCATCGCTTTTGCAGCCGATGTTGCCCAACAAGCCCGCCAGCATCGACAGATGCAGCTGCTCATACGTTGCAGGCGCAGTGTTTAAGCGCCAGCCGTGTTCGGCCACCACGGTGTGCAGCTGTGCGTAAACATCACGCCACTCGCGCACACGACGCGGGTTGATGAAGTGTTCGCGCAAGCGTTGCTCTTGTTTGCGGTGCGAGAGTTTGTGTTCAGCCTGGTGTTGGGATTCGGCATGGCCAGCGCTTTGCGATCCGCGCGTTTGCTCAAGCCATGCCCAGAGTTTGAGCGTGCCGGAAAACTCAGAGCGTTCGTCGTCGAATTGCTTGTGTTTTTCGTCGGCAGCCTGGGCCTGCTCAATGGGCCGATCACGCACATCCTGCACGCTCAGTGCCGAGGCGATCACCAGCACTTCGCTCAGGGCGTGGCGGTTGCGTGCCTCAAGAATCATCCGCCCCACACGTGGGTCGAGCGGCAGCTTCGATAACTCGGCACCAATGGGCGTGAGCTCGTTGTGCTCATCCACCGCGCCCAGCTCGGCCAGCAGTTGGTAGCCATCGGCAATGGCCTTGCGCGGCGGCGGTTCGATGAACGGAAACTCATCCACCAACCCCAGGTGCAGCGCTTTCATGCGCAAGATCACGCCAGCCAGCGACGAGCGCAAGATTTCGGGATCGGTGAAGCGTGGGCGACCCGCAAAATCTTTTTCGTCGTACAGCCGAATACAAATGCCATGGGCCACGCGGCCGCAGCGGCCAGCACGCTGGTTGGCCGCCGATTGGCTCACTGGCTCGATCTGCAACTGCTCAACTTTGTTGCGATAGCTGTAGCGCTTGACACGCGCCGTGCCGGCATCGATCACGTAGCGGATGCCAGGCACCGTGAGCGAGGTTTCGGCCACGTTGGTGGCCAACACGATGCGCCGCGCGCCATGGGGCTCAAACACGCGGTCTTGCTCTTGCTGGCTCAACCGCGCAAACAGCGGCAGGATCTCGACGCCCACATGCTGTTTTTTGCGCAGATGATCAGCCGCCTCGCGAATCTCGCGCTCGCCGGGCAAAAAAACGAGGATGTCGCCTGAGCCCGATCCACCCTCGCGCCAGAGCTCATCGGCGGCGTCGGCGATGGCGTCGTTGAGATCGTATTCGCGCGAATCTTCAAAGGGACGCCAGCGCTGCTCAACCGGAAAAAGCCGCCCCGACACCATGATCACCGGCGCCGGGCCTTTGGCACTTTCAAAATGGCGAGCAAAGCGCTCGGCATCGATCGTGGCCGAGGTGATGATCACTTTGAGATCGGGCCGGCGCGGCAACAACTGTTTGAGGTAGCCCAACAAGAAATCGATGTTCAGGCTGCGCTCGTGGGCCTCGTCGATGATGAGAGTGTCGTAGGCGCGCAGATCGGGATCGCCCTGGGTTTCGGCCAGCAAGATGCCATCGGTCATTAATTTGACGCTGGCACCGGGCTGCAGGCGGTCTTGAAAGCGCACCTTGTAGCCCACCACCTCGCCCAGCGGCGTGTTCAGCTCTTCGGCGATGCGTTTGGCCACACTTGATGCTGCAATGCGCCGGGGCTGCGTGTGGCCAATGATTTGGCGACGCTGCCCCGGCACGCGCGGCTGCCCCCAGCCGCCTCGCCCCATGGCCAGCGCGATCTTGGGCAGCTGGGTGGTTTTGCCTGAGCCGGTTTCGCCACACACGATCACCACCTGGTGCTCGCGCAGCGCGGCTTCGATGTCGGCACGCTTGCCGCTCACGGGCAGCGACTCAGGGAAATTCAGGCTGAAAGACAACGACACAATGAGGGAAGTCCGGGGGGACACACGATCGATCAGGCAGCGATTATCTAGGGGGCCGCGCGCTCAATGGGCGCGGCAGGCCACGCCTTCAAACCCGCCCCACCATCGCCTTTTACGCTGTTGCTGTCTTGCCGTATGCGATTCGATGAATACCTTCAACACGACGCCCTCGGCCTGGCTGAGCTGGTGCGTCGGCGCGAAACCCATCCCCAAGAGCTGCTCGATCTCGCGATCGCACGCGCCGCTGAGGTCAACCCCAAAATCAACGCCATCGTGGCACCACTGCACGATCTGGCCCGCGAACGTTGCCGGCAGCCCTTTGATCTCGAGGGCCCGAACGGCCCCGCGCCCTTTGCGGGGGTGCCTTTCTTGCTCAAGGATCTGTTTCAAGACATCGCCGGCCTGCCCACCTCGTGCGGCAGCCGCGCGTTATTGAGCGTGCCCATGCCGCACACGAGCGATGTGGTGCGGCGCTGGCTGGCCGCCGGCGTGGTTGTGTTCGGCAAAACCAACAGCCCCGAGTTCGGCTCGCGCGGCGTTACCGAGCCCCGCGCCCTGGGCGTTACGCGCAACCCCTGGAACCTGCAACACACCCCGGGCGGATCCTCGGGCGGCTCAGCGGCTGCTGTGGCGGCAGGCATCGTGCCGGCGGCAGGCGCCAGCGATGGAGGCGGCTCGATCCGCATCCCCGCCGCATGCTGCGGCCTGTTTGGCTTTAAGGCCGGACGCGGCCGCATCTCTCTGGGCCCCGAGGTGGGCGAAGGCCTCAACGGCGCCGCCGTGCAGGGCGTGCTCACCCGCAGCGTGCGCGACAGCGCCGCGATGCTCGATGTGATGCAAGGCCCCGAGCCGCATGCGCCCTACTACATGCCGCCACCCTCGCCCAGCTATCTGCAAATGCTCGAGCGCCCTGCGGGCCCGCTGCGCATCGGCTTGAGCACCGCATCGCCCATCGGCACGCCGGTCGACCCCGAGGCCGTACGCGCCGTCGAGCACGCCGCCCGCTTGCTCGAATCTCTCGGGCACCACGTCGAGCCAGCCACGCTGCCTGTAGATGGCCGCGCGCTGGCCGATGATTTCTTGAACGCCTGGTATGTGGCCCAGGCCTATCTCATCGATCTGGTGTGCGAGACAAGCAACGCCAGCGCCGCCGATTTCGAGCCCGACACCCGCATGATGGCTGCCGTGGGCCGTAGCCTTTCAGCGGTTGATTTCATGCGTGGCCAAAGCCGCTGGCAGCAGCATGTGCAGGGGCTGAGTGATTTTCATGCCCGCTACGATTTATGGCTGTCGCCCACATTGGCCGGCCCGCCCGTGCCCATTGGCCACTTCGACACGCCCGCCGTGCTCAACTGGCTGAGCAATCTGGCCGTGCGCCTGGGTTTGGCCGGACGCATTCGCCACTCATCCACCTACAAGCGTCAGGTGGCCGCCAATTTGAGCTGGACACCCTACACCCAGCTCGCCAACCTCACCGGACGCCCGGCCATGTCTGTGCCCCTGCACTGGACAGCCGACGGCCTGCCGCTGGGCGTGCAATTCGTGGGCCCGCTCAACAGCGAAGGGCGAATGTTGCAACTTGCCGCGCAACTCGAATCCGCCCAGCCCTGGTTTGAGCGCCGCCCCGCGCTTTGATCCCCGCAGCCTTTGTGGCGGCGGCAAACGCCTTACCATTGCCAAACTGAGTTCGCCGCCCCCGCTTCACTGTTTCATTCGATCATTCGCACCGCCGCTCATGGATCTGGTTTTTCCGCACACCTTCGTCCCCTGGTTTCGCTCGGTGGCGCCCTACATCCATGCCCATCGTGGCAAGACCTTTGTGGTGGCGATTTCGGGCGATCTGATCGCTGCGGGCAAGCTCGCCACGTTTGCGCAAGATCTCTCGCTGCTGCAGGCGATGGGGATCAAGGTGGTGCTCACGCACGGTTTTCGCTCTCAGGTTGAAGAGCAACTGCGCGAAAAAGGGCATGCCTCGCGTTACTCGCACGGCATGCGCATCACCGATTCGATGGCGCTCGATTGCGCACAAGAAGCCGCCGGCCAGTTGCGCTATGAGATTGAAGCGGCCTTTTCTCAGGGCCTGCCCAACACCCCGATGGCCGGCGCGCAAGTGCGCGTGCTCTCGGGCAACTTCATCACCGCACGCCCGGTAGGCATCGTTGATGGCATCGACTTCATGCACACCGGCCTGGTGCGCAAAATCGATGCGATGTCGATCCGCCGCGCCATTGATTCGGGTGCGATGGTGCTGCTGCCGCCTTTTGGTTTTTCACCCACCGGCGAAGCCTTTAACCTGAGCATGGAAGACGTCGCCACCGCTGCGGCCATTGCCCTGCAGGCCGACAAGCTGATCTTCGTTACCGAGGTGCGCGGCCTGCCGCAAGACATCACCCAGGCCGACGACCCCAACTGCGAGATCGATCAAGAGCTGTCGCTGGCCGATGCCGAACGCATCCTCGCCGCGCTGCCCAACCCGACACAACCCACCGATACGGCCTATTACCTGCAGCACGCGGTGAAGGCAGGCAAAAACGGTGTCGAGCGCGTGCACATCATTCCTTACAAGCTCGATGGCGCGCTGCTGATGGAGGTGTTCACCCACGATGGCGTGGGCACCATGATCGTCGACGAAAAACTCGAGAGCCTGCGCGAGGCCACGGTAGACGACGTGGGCGGCATCTTGCAGCTCATCGAGCCCTTTGAGCGCGACGGCACGCTGATCAAGCGCGACCGCACCGAAATCGAGCGCGATATCGATCAATACACCGTGATCGAGCACGACGGTGTGATCTTTGGCTGCGCCTCGCTGCACCCTTACCCCGAGGCACGCACCGCCGAGATGGCCGCGCTCACCGTATCGCCGGCAGTGCAGGGCACGGGCGATGGTGAGCGCATCTTGAAGCGCGTTGAGCAGCGCGCCAAGGCGATGGGCCTAGACAGCCTGTTTGTGCTCACCACGCGCACGATGCATTGGTTTATCAAACGCGGGTTTCAGCAGGTTGATCCGGCTTGGCTGCCCGAGGCCCGCAAACGCAAATACAACTGGGACCGCCGCTCGGTGGTGCTCGTTAAACATCTCAAGTGAGACGCTGCTCAGGCAGCGCATGCTCACCGTATCCCCTTTTTGACCCTCTTTTGTTTTTCGACCGAAAGGACAACGCCATGGCCCGTTCTGTGCAATGCAGCTATCTCAAGAAAGAAGCCGAGGGGCTCGATTTCGCGCCCTATCCCGGCGAGCTGGGCAAGCGCATCTACAACGAAATCAGCAAAGAGGCATGGCAGCTGTGGCTACGCCACCAAACCATGCTCGTTAACGAAAACCGCCTGAATCTGGCCGATGCCAAAGCGCGGCAATACCTCGCGCGGCAGATGGAGCAGTTCTTTTTTGGCGGCGGCGCCGAGCAGGTGCAGGGCTACGTGCCGCCTTCGGCCTGAAACGCACGCCAATAACGGGATGCGCGCCGGCGCAGGCAGGCATCGGCGCGATCCACGCCCCACCACGAATATGCACCGCAGGCCACGCTGTCGACCACTTCGATGTGCCTCTCGCGCAGCCGCTCAAGCACCACTGGCGCCGGGTGTCCGTAGCGATTGAGGTAGCCCGCCTGGATCACCGCCACGCGCGGGCTCACGGCATCGAGCCAAGCCTCGGTGGATGAGGTCTGGCTGCCGTGATGCGGCACCACCAGCACATCGGCACGCAACGCATCACCCAGGCGCGCCACCAACTGGGTTTCTTGTTCGCGCTCGATATCGCCGGCCAGCAAGGCGCTGCCGGCCTCGCCACTGACGCGCAGCACGCATGAGCGGCCATTTGAGCTGGCATGATCAGCTTCAGGTTGGGCCGTATCGGGGTGCAGCACCTCGAAGCGCACGCCGTCCCACACCCAGCGCTGGCCGGCGGTGCAGGTGGCCAGTTGCACACCGGCCTTGCGGGCATACGCGCGCAGCGGGTGATCGTCTTCGAGCGAACTCAGCAATTGGCGCGGCGGCAGCTCGGCCATCAGCGTGCGTGCCCCGCCCACGTGATCGGTATCGCGATGGCTGAGCAGCAACACATCGGGCGCGCGTTCGCCCCGCGCATGCAGCAACGGCAGCAGCACTTTGCCGGCTGCGTCGCCGCCTTCACCACGCAAGCCATACAACGGGCCGGCGTCGTAGATCAGCAAATGATGCGCCGTGCGCACCAGCACCGCCGTGCCCTGCCCCACATCAGCAGCCACCAGCTCAAAGCGCCCAACGCCGGGCCGTGTGGGTGAGTAAAGCAGCAGCGGCAGCATCAGCAGCAGCGCCAACGCCCTCACGCCCCACAAACGCAAGCGCGTGTCGGCACGCCATATCACCAACAGCGCAGCGCCGGCCAGGCACAAGGCGTTGGCCCAGGCCGGCGCTGAGGCGGCGCTCCAGGTGGCCCACGGCACACTGCTCAACCACGAGAGATACGCATCCAGCCAACGCACCACCCAGGCCGCCGCGCTCCACAGGGGCGCCCAGGCACCACCCGCCAAGGCCAGCGGGGTAATCACAAAGCTCACCACCGGTATGGCCACCACGTTGGCTGCAAAACCCACCAGCGAAATCTGGTTGAAAAAAATCAGCGTCAGCGGCGCCAGCCCCAACGTGGCCACCACCTGGGTGCGCAAGCCATTGGCCACGGCGGCCCTCGTGCGCAATACCCAACCTGAGGCTTGCCGTGCGTCTTTCTCGCTGTGCCGATCGCTCCAGCCGTATCCCGCCGCCGGCCCCGACGCCATCAGCAATCCCACAGCCATGAAGGACAGCCAAAACCCCGCCTGCAGGCAGGCCCACGGATCCACCGCCACCACAGCCACTGCCGCCACGATCAAGATCATCGGCCACGGCCAGCGCACGCCACCCAGCTGCAGCAGGCTGGCCACCGCGAGCATCAACACCGTGCGCTGCGCCGGAATCCCCCACCCGGCAAAAACCGCATAGCCCCAGGCCAGCACCACCCCTCCCAGCAACGCGGCTTGTGGCGCCGGCCACCACAGCGACAACCGGGTGCTGCGTGCCCAACTCCAGCGCACCAGCCACTGCGCCAGCCACGCAAACATCGTGATGTGCAACCCGCTGATCGACATCAGATGCGCCACACCTGTGCGGCGAAACACCGTCCAATCGTCGCGATCGATCGCAGCCTGATCCCCCATCGACAACGCAGCCACCACACCGGCCACCGGCGCATCGCCCACGCGCTCGTAGATGGCCCGCCGCCACGCCTGGCGCCAACGTGGCACGGGTGAGCCCTCTCGCTCGGCCAGCAACTGCGGCGCGTTTGCATGCCGCACACGCACCACCCCCATGGCCCGCACACCGCGCTCAAACCACCACAACTCGGCATCGAAACCATGTGGGTTGATCGATGCATGCACCTGCTTGAGCCGTGCCGTGAGGCGCCAACGCTGGCCGGGCTGCACGGGCGGCAACGTTTGGTGGGATGCCGATACCGCGCCGCCCGATTCGGCGCGCTGCTCAACGTTATCGTCGTGCCAGCTCAAAGAAATCAACGCGGGCACCTGCGTTGGCACGTTGAGTGTGTCGTTCACACCCAGGCCATCGCCAGCCGCATCCACGCCGTTTGTGCGGCGCGCAGATTCGATTTCAAACAGCAAGGCGCTGCCACGATCCCGCAACCGGGGCAAATCAATCACGCGCCCGGTGAGCTCGATGTCTTGCCCCACCAGCTCGGGCGCCAGCCGCTGCGCCAACCGCTCGGTGGCCCGCTCACCCGCCCAGCCCCAGGCTGCCGCCATCGCGCACACAGCCATCAGCGCAGCAACGATCAGGTTGTGGCGGCTCAGCTCGTTGCGCCAACGGGTTTGGGCGAGCGCCGGCCTCAGGCCCACCAGCAACCCGATCACGCCCACCATCAGGGCCAGACGATAAGCGCGTGGCCCGCTCAACGAGGCCTGCTGCAACTGCAGCCACACCCCCAGCAACCACCCGCCCGACGCCGTCATAAGCCGGCCTGCGCTACGCATGGCGCGCAGTGTAGGATGCCCATCACTTCTTGTTTTTTGCCTCATAGCCATGTCGATTCAAGACCGCCTCACCACGTTGGGCATCACGCTGCCGCCCGTGGCCACTCCGGCTGCTGCCTACGTTCCGTTTGTCCGCACGGGCAATTTGGTGTTTTTATCGGGCCACATCGCCAAGCGCGATGGCCAGGTGTGGGTGGGCCAATTGGGCAAAACGATGACAACCGCCGAGGGTCAGCAGGCTGCGCGCGCCATTGCCGTCGATTTGCTGGGCACACTCAACGCTGCTTGCGGCGGGCTCGATAAAGTACGGCGCATCGTTAAGGTAATGAGCCTGGTGAACAGCTCAAGCGATTTCACCGAACACCATCTCGTTACCAACGGCGCATCTGAGCTGCTCGCCCAGGTGTTTGGGCCCGAGGTTGGCCCGCACGCGCGCAGCGCCTTTGGCGTGGCGCAGATCCCGCTGGGGGCGTGCGTCGAGATTGAGCTCATTGCCGAGGTGGCCTGAGATGCTGCGCGCTTTGCCCAGCGCTCGTTTGCTGCTGGCGCTGAGCGCGCTGGCGTGCTTTGCCTCGGTAGGCGGCGCGCTGGTGGCGCAGCACGTTTACAACATGCAGCCTTGCCCATGGTGCGTGCTGCAGCGTGCGCTCTTCATTGCCGTGGGGCTGCTGGGCACCATTGGGGCGCTGGTGCCCACGCGGCTGCTGCGCGAGATGCTGAGCGGCATGATCGGCCTGCTGAGCCTGGCTGGCGGCGCGGCAGCGTTGTACCAAAACCGTGTGGCCTCTCAATCGGCATCGTGCGATCTCACGCTGGCTGATCGCATCGTGAGCGGGCTCAAGCTCGATGCTTCGTGGCCCGATGTGTTCGAGGTGCGCGCATCGTGTGCCGAGGCCACCGCCAACATCCTGGGTGTGCCCTTCGAACTCTGGAGCTTTGCGCTGTTTGCGCTGCTGTTGCTGGGCGCCGTTGCGGTGTTCGTGCAACGCGGTCGCTGAACGACAACATGAGCCCCTTCACGGCTTACATCGATATTCCGTCGCGCTCGGCGCACCCTCGCGGCAGCAGCGAGCGTTCGCGCTGGATCTTCGGTGCGCCGCGCAGCTGGATCATCGCGCACAACCCCGCCGATGTGCGCCGCGCCATCGACACGGCCCACCAGGCTGCGCTGCATGGCGCCTGGTGCGTGGGCTACGTGCGCTACGAGGCCGCGCCGGCATTTGATCGCGCACTGCAAACGCACCCGACCGATGGCCCGCTGGTGTGCTTTGCAGTGTTCAATGCCGATGAGGTGCGCCCGGCCACGGCTGAATCCGCGCTCGATACGGTCGATGCCCCTTATTGCAGCGCCAATTGGCGCGATCCCCTGAGCGCCGCTGAGTTTGAGCGCCGCATCGATGAGATCCATGAGCTGATCCGCAACGGCGAGGTCTACCAGATCAATTTCACGACGCTGCTGCACAGCCAGCTCAGCGGCGATCCTCACGCTTACTTTCATGCGCTGCGCCGCAGCCAACCGGGCGGCTATTGCGTGCATTTCGATGCCCGAGGCGCCACGCCACATGCCCATGGCGAACGCATCCTCAGCGTATCGCCTG
Source organism: uncultured Aquabacterium sp. (assembly GCA_964618825.1). Classification (GTDB taxonomy): domain Bacteria; phylum Pseudomonadota; class Gammaproteobacteria; order Burkholderiales; family Burkholderiaceae_C; genus Aquabacterium. Next base: position 39,835 of record CAZUCW010000001.1, on the reverse strand, counting down.
AGCTGTTTTTTGATTGGCACAACGGCACGCTAACCACGCAACCCATGAAGGGCACAGCGGCACGCGGCATCGATGAGGCATCCGACAAACTCGCCGCACAAGCACTGCTGGCCAGCGAAAAAGAACGCGCCGAAAACCTCATGATCGTTGATCTGCTGCGCAACGATCTGGCACGCGTGGCCCGCACCGGCAGCGTCGAGGTGCCCACGTTGTTTGAACTGCACGCGCTGCCCACCGTTTGGCAGATGACATCAACCGTGCGCGCCACCACGCGTGAGGGCACGCATTTGTCGGATATCTTTGCCGCATTGTTTCCGTGTGGCTCAATCACCGGCGCGCCCAAGGTGCGAGCCATGCATCACATCGCCCGGCTCGAACCCGGCCCGCGCGGCGTGTATTGCGGCGCCGTGGGGGTGCTGCGCCCGGGCGGCCATGCCACATTCAATGTGCCGATCCGCACCGTGGTGCTTCGCGATGAGCCACAACCTGCTTCGCTGCGTTGCGGCATCGGCAGCGGCATCACGCTCGACGCACGCGCCGATCACGAAGCCATCGAGTGGCGCCACAAACAGCGCTTTCTCGAGCGCGCAGCGCGGCCTTTCAAGCTGCTCGAATCTCTGCGGCTCGAAGACGGCCGACTCTGGCTGCTCGACGAACACCTCGACCGCCTCAACCGCAGCGCCCGCGAGCTCAACCACCCGCTCGATCTTGATGCCGTGCGCCACGCGCTCACCGATGCCGCGCACCGCCATCCGCAAGGCTGCTTCAAGATCCGCCTGCTCACCTGGCCCAGCAAACGCATCGAAATCGACGTGCAACCCCTGCCGCCGGTGAGCGTGCCGCTGCGCGTCAATCTGGCGCGTCACCCTATGGCCACGCGCGACGACGCGCCCAACAGCCCGATCAACGATTTCATCCGGCACAAAACCACCCGGCGTGAGGTTTATGCCGCCCATGTGGCGCAAGACGGTGCGTTTGATACCCTGCTCTGGAACCTCAATGGCGAGCTCACCGAGTTCACCATCGGCAACCTGGCGCTGCGCCTGCAAGACCGCTGGCTGACGCCGCCGCTGAGCGCTGGCCTGCTGGGTGGCACCTACCGCCAGCGGTTGCTGGCCCGCGGCGATCTGCACGAGGCCCGCCTGAGCCCTGCCGATGTGCTGCGCGCCGATGCCGCAGCGTTTTTCAACAGCGTGCGCGGCTGGTTGCCCATTGATCTCAAACGATTGCAGGATCAGGCCCGCGCCGCGCGAGCAGCATCCTCAGGCCCGTGGGGTGTCACCAGCTGAGGCCGCATTCACCTCAGACGGATCAACCACCTCATCAAGCGTCACATCCACCTGCAGCGGCGCTGAGCGGCTCGACACAAACGGTTTGTTGGGCCGCGTAGCCACCAACGGCTCAACCGCTGGCGTGTTGGGTTCATTGGCAAACGGCAGCAGCACATCTACCGCCGCCGATGGGTGGATCGCAGCGCGTGCCGCCACCCGCTCACCACAGTGCTCCCACAGATCGCGCGCCACCGAATACAAAAACAGCAACTCGCGATACGCTGGCAAATCAAAAGTATCGGCTACCGGATCGTGGCGCAACAGCGACGCCTGCAGCACCTCCATCGCCTGTTCGGGGCTGTCCCACAAGGCTTGCAAACGCTCGATCACGCCGGGGTAATCGCCCAGCGCGTGGCCTTGCTGCAGATCGGCATCCCACTCAGGCGCATAAGCGTTAAAGCGTGTGTTAAAGCGCTCGCGAATGCGCTCATACGCCTCGCGATTGCCCAGCCGCTGATACAGCTCGAGCAATTTGAGATACGGCAGCGGGCTCGTGCCCTCCGTGCCATCGATATGCCCCTCTAGCAAATCGATGGCCGCGTCGTCTTGCCCCAACACCATAAAAAACTCGGCCTGCTGCTCAAGGTCGATCAACTCTTCAACCGACACCTCACGCAGCACCGGCTTGGCGGGCGTGGCGACCGCCGCAAGTGGCTGTGAACTGCTGCCACTCAAAGCCTGAGGCTTAACGCCTGAGCGCAACTCAGGACGATCGATGTGTTCGGGTTGATCTGCTGCAAGCCCCGTGGCGGGCAGATCTGCCGCATCAACCGTTTTGAGCAAGCTGGCCGCCGACAACCCCATCGCCAGATCGGTGCCGCTGGGCGCAAACTCGTGCGGCTGGGCGGTCGAGCTGCTGGCGGACATCAAACGGCTCGGAGTCGCCTCACTGCCACCCCGGCTGGCCTGAGCCGCCTGCTCTTGTTGCCACCACGCGCGTGCCTCGCGGCGCTGGCGCACAAGCATCCACCCCAAAGCCACGGCCAACGCCGTGCTCAACGCAGCAAAGAGATAGCCCAACCCGTGGCCGCGTTGCTGCTTTTGTTGAGCACGCACCACCTGCTGCTGCAGCAAAGCAATCTGCGCCTGCGCTGCATTGCCCTCAGATTGCATGCGTGCCAGCCGCGCCTCAAGCTCTTGCAGCCGCTGCCGATCTTGCGCCATTTGCTCGGGCGAGGCGTTGAGCGCGCGCCACAACGCCGCCGCAGCCTCACGACGTTGCCGCACCGCTGTGCCGTCCGCACCGCTGTCATCATCCACGCGCGAAAGCTCGCTCGACAAACGCAGCGTGGGCTCGATGAGCGCTTCACTCTCGATCGGATCGAGCATCAGCCGATCCCCCCCTGCCAGGGCCTGATCCCCCACCGGCTTGCGTGCCCGGCTCGGCGAACGACGCTTGCCCTTGGCGGCAATCCGATCGCCCCGGGTATCGAGCCCAGAGACGGCCAGAGGGGCCGATACAGATGCAGATGCCGACACAGATGCAGGCGATGGCCGAGATACTGGGCGAGATACGCGCCGAGAAGGCGCCGACGCCGCCGCCGCGGGTATTGCTGCTGTTGCGGTTGATGCATCGACCGCCGCGGCTACAGCACCCGGCTGCGGCGATGCGGCCCCGATCGGCCCTTCGAGCGACGGCGCCACCACAGGCGGCTCGGCCACGAGCGGCGGATCGGCAAATGCCACAAACTTGCGCGTTACTTTTGATTGGCAGCCCGCTGCGAGATACACCGTTACCACGGGCTCATTGACACGCACCGATGTCAACACCCGCAACGTGCGCTCAGACACCACATGAGGCTGCCCCTCAACACGCACCTGCACCACATCGGGCAGCAATTTGCCATCGCCAAAATAAACATCGGCGACAACGCACGTCGGATTGAGATCTTCACCCGGCTCAAGCCGAACCGGAATCGTCAAATTCAGGGGCTGCCCCAGAACTGCCGTCGGGCTCAATCTGCCAAAACCCAATGCAAACACGCTGCCGTATAAACCGCACAGCATCATCGCAGTAGCCAACTTGGGGAATGGTCGTTTCATGATTTTTATCGACCCAATAGAAGAGAAATTCGCCTTGCAAACACACTTGTTGGCCTATTGGCGAATGACTCTAGCATGAAGTGTCGACCGCATGTTCAGCGGAATATGAGGGCGAATTCGCCATGACAAAATCCCTTCGGGCATATACCTATATGGAGTGTTTTTAATGACCGCCGAATTGCGCGCCGAGCGGCGCGGCACCACACTGATCCTCACCCTCAGCCACCCGGCGCTGGGCAACACGTTGTCAAACCAGGTGATTGATGCGGGCATTGAGGCGCTGGCGGTGGCCGAATCCGACCCTGCGCTGCGCTGCGTGATCCTCACCGGTGCTGATCGGCAGTTTTGCGCCGGCGACGACATCCGCCAGCTTGCCGCCCAGCGACACACCGGCGCAGACACCGGGCCAGCCGTGCAGGCACGCCAGATCGAGCGTTTTCACGATTGGATCGAAGCCTTGCGCACGTTTGCCAAACCGGTGATTGCTGCGGTTGAAGGCCACGCCCGTGGCAGTGGCTGCGCACTGGCGCTGGCTTGCGATTTGCTGGTTGCGGCTGACAACGCCTGTTTCTCACTGCCGCAGAGCCTCATGGGGCTCACACCCACGGGCGGAGCCCTCTGGCATGTGTTGCAAACCTTGCCGCGCCCGCGCGTGCAACGGCTGCTGTGGCTGGGCGAATCGCTATCGGCGCACGAGCTGCACACCCTGGGTTGGATCGACCGCCTGAGCGCGCCGGGCGAGGCCTTGGCGCTGGCGCTGCAACGGGCCGAACAACTGGCTGCGCTGCCAGCGCCTATGCTGGGCAGCCTCAAAGAGCTGATCAACCAGGCACACGGCGCAACGCTACGCGCGCACCTCAACTGCGAGCGCGATCACCTGATCAACAACCTCGGGCAGCCCCACGCTGGCGAAGGCCTGCACGCCTGGCTCGAACAGCGCGCGCCGCGCTTTGTTGAATAGCCGCGGTTGAAAAGCGGCTATCGGCGATCGGTGCGCGATGCAGCGTCGGTATCTGGCTCCAGCATCGAACTGTGCGACTGCCACGCTGTGGTCGATGAGGTGCTCGACCACGTGCTCGAATTGGGCCCGGCATCACCCCCCTCGGTAACGATATCAGCCAGCGCCCGCGCCTTGCTGCTGGCCACGCCAAACAACACGTTGGCCGCATCAAGAAGGGTTTCGTCGAGGGTTTCGGCCTCCATGCGCAAATAGAGCCGGCCGCGCAACACCATCAGCACAAAGGGCGGATCACCAGCGAGCAGGCCGCCCAAAGCGGCTTCAAGCGCCTGAGCCACTTCGCCTTGCAGCCAGCCCTCGGCAACCGGAGCCATGCTGCTGAGCACGAGCAAACGTTGACGCAAAGGCTTGAACGCGCTGAGGCCCACCTTGGGCAGCATGGCCAACCAGCGCATTTCTTCGGGCATGTTGTGATCGATCTGCGTTTGCATGGCCTCGGTGAAGCGCTCGAAAACATCGGCTTCGAGTTTTTCGGCCAGCGTGCGCGATATCACGAGCATCTGGAAATCGGGCGACAGCCCCAGCTCTTCGCGTAGCCGCAGCTCAGATGTGGCGATATAGCGCCGTTGCGGCTCGCCCCACTCAATGCGCCATTGGCGCCCGTCGGCATCGCACTCGACGACGCCTCCGCGCTCATCGCGCACGGTTTTGAAAACTTGGTTGTGCTGCTGTGCCCAGTTCGACAGGCCGCGCGCATCGGCGGGCACGGGTGGGCCGGACATCCAGCGTTTGAGATTGCCAAGCATGATGCACCGTCTTGGTCTAGAGTCCGCCCCATCACCTACACAACAAACACCCTAATCCACGAGGCGGAAAAGATGATTGAAGTGTATTCCTGGGCAACGCCCAATGGGCACAAGGTTCACATCATGATGGAGGAGTGCAACCTTGCTTATCGAGCGATTCCGGTAAATATTGGCAGGGGTGAACAATTCGCCCCTGAGTTTCTGGCGATCAGCCCGAATAACAAGGTGCCAGCCATTGTTGATCCCGATGGCCCCGATGGGCAGCCTATTTCGCTTTTTGAATCGGGCGCGATCCTGTTATATCTGGCCGGCAAGACCGGAAAATTTTTACCCGAGAGCACGCGCGGCAAATACGAAGTGCTGCAATGGCTGATGTTTCAAATGGCCAGCGTGGGGCCAATGCTCGGGCAGGCACACCATTTCAGAATTTATGCCCCCAAAAAAATCGATTACGCCATCGATCGCTACACCAACGAAGCCAAGCGGTTGTATGGGGTGATGGATCGGCGGCTGGCGCAATCGAGATATCTGGCTGGCAACGATTACACGATTGCCGATATGGCGGTGTTTCCGTGGCTGCGATCCTGGAAAAACCAGGGTATCGATTGGGCCGACTATCCGCACCTCAAGGGCTGGTTTGACGAAATTGCCGCGCGGCCAGCGGTGCAGCGCGGTGTTGAGGTGCTGACCGATTTGCGCGAGCCTCTCAATACCGACCGCGCACGCGAGGCGTTGTGGGGTGGCGAACAGTATCGACGGCGTTGATACTGCTCGCGTTCAGCATCAATCCCAGCGCCACACCCAGATCAAATCGAGTGAGTTGTCGAGCCCCGTTTGCGCACGCACTGTAAAACGCTGCGCCAGACGATATATGAGCTGCCAGGTGCCGGCGGTGGCGTTGAGGCTGCGTTCGTAGCCGAGATACCAGCGTCTGGACAATTGCTTGCCCACGGTAACAACCGTGTCGCCTGAGCTGCCATCGTTTTGGCGCACGCTCATTTCATCGAGCCCGATCGACTGAAACAAGCCTTGCCCGAGGCTGCTGGTGTCGCCCCCCATCAATGCGCTGGCCGCGCCCTGCAGCAAGGCGATGTCGGCCCCCGCAAGCCCGCCCGATGCGTGGCCCAGAATCAGCCACGAGAGTTTGTCGGTTTCTGACATTTCGGGCTCAGAAAACAGCCGGATGCGCGGGTTTTGCGCCGTGCCGGTGATGGCCACGCCCACGCGCACATCGCTGTCGGCTGTGGTGGCGGTAAGGCTGGCGCTCGATGCCATGCGCGTGGGCGGCCGTGTGGCTTCGATATCCAGGCCTGGGTTGTCGATCACGCCATTGAAGCGGATCAGGCCGCGATCAATAACGAGTTTTTGGCCATAAGCAGCAAAGGTGCCGTTGTGGGTGCGCACGGTGCCGTGCAGTTGCGGTTTGTAGCGGGTGGGATGGTGGCTGAGCTTGAGTTGGCCAGTGAGCGCGGTGTCGAGCCCGTAGCCGCGCAAACGCAGTTGCGAGCCGAGATCGATGGCGATGTCGAGCAGGGCCTTGCGCCAGCGGCTGGCGGTGGCAGCCGGCGCATCGTCGCTGAGTTGATCGTCGATGCCGGCGCGGCGCACGTCGTCGTCGAGCGTGGGGGCGCCAGCGCGGCTGATGTCGAACAACCCTTCGTCGACGTTGATGGCGCCGCGCGCCCAGAGGCTGTCGGCTTGCAGGCCGAGTTCGGTGTGGCCACTGAGCAGCAGGCGGCGGTCGATGCGCTGCAGCACCGCAAAGCGCTGCAGGCTCAGTTGCAGCAGGGCTTCGGGCTGGGCATCAAGCCGCGCCTGGCCTGTGAGCATGAGCTCGCCAGGCCCGGCGTGCAGGATCAAGCGGTTGAGCCGGGCTTGGGTGCCATCGAGTGCCAGATCGAGTTCGCCGCGTTCAAAATCAACGCCTTCTAGCAGGTTGCGCACGCCCAGCTGTTGCCCGGTGATGCCGCCACTGACAATGGGTTGCCCCCACACGCCCTTGAGATCGAGGTGCCCTTGCATCTGGCCCGACAAACGCCAGCCAGCCGGCACCCACAGGCCCCACAAGCGAAGGTTGGAGACGTTGGCATCGATGCGGCCATCGAGCGGATCTTGCGCGCCCGGCCACCACGCTTGGGCATCGGTGTGTGTGCCGAGATCGGCCTGCAGCGTGCCGATGCGCCCGCCTGCAAGCTGTTGTTGCAGGCGCCACACCCCTTGATGCGCCGACACGCCCAAGCGCAAGGCCTGCAGCCTGAGCGGCTGCACTGCACCGCCTTCAACCGCAGCATCGGTGAGCGTGAGATCGCCGCTTTGGCGAGCGATTTCGGCATCGAGCTCAAGGGGGGGCGAGGCTCCGTCGCCTCGCCGGCAGCGCACAAATCCGCCCACCAGCAGATCGCCGCCCCAGCCCGTGTGCGGCTGTAGCAGCGCGAGCACGCTGGCCAGACGAATGGGCTCAAGGCGCGCATTGAGCTCGATGGATGCGGGCCGCGCATCGCCGTGGCTGAGCTGTGTTGGTGCCAGCGCGAGTTGGGCGCCCAGCAGGCTCAATCGCGTGGCCGATGCGCGCCAGTGGGTGCGTGCCTCGGCCTGATCCCAGCTCAAATCGAAGGGCTCGATGCGCAGCCAGGGTTGCGTGCCCAGGGGAGATCCGGCCATGCTTTGCGTATCGGGGCCCAGCTCAAACTGCTGCCAGCGCGCGCGCCACGGGGTGTTTTTTTGCGCTGCGGGCTGCCCCCCAAATTGGCCGTCGAGTGCAAGGTGGGCCGACAGCCTGAGCGGCGCCTGGGCGTCACGGCGCTGCAAGGTGCCTTGCAGTGCCTGGGCGAGCGCGGGGGGCAGCAGCGCATTGATGCCAAGGCTGGCCTGGTGGTGGGCTGCGTTGCCTTGGGTGCGCGCTTGCAAACGCTCGATCTGCCATGCATCAAGCACAGCACCTTGAAGCGCCAGCGTGGTTTGCATCGGGGCCGTGGCCTCGGTGGCAACGGCCCCCCACTGCCACTGTGCGCTGCCCTGCTGCAAGGCCAACCGATGCGGCGTTGATGTGCTGCTGTTTGCGCTGAGAGGCCGCATCGTGAGGTCGATTGCGCTGGCCTGCCACTGCCCTTGGGTGCTCAGATGCGGCCAGCGTCCGTGGGCCTGGGCCTGGGCCTGCATGCGGCCACGCAGCGTATCGAGCCCAAACCGGCGCGCCAGCGGGGCCAGTGCGGCCAGCTCACGCGCATCGAGGGCGAGGCTCCAGCGATCACGCGCAGATACTGCCGCATCCACCTGCCCTTGCACGGTGAGTTGGTTGTCGGCCAGATGCAGCATGGCATCAAGTGATGTGAGCGATGAACCTGCTGCGCTGCTCAGATTCAGCCGGGCCGACAACGGCACGCCCAGCAACGTGCTGCGCTCGATCGCCGCGTTGGCCTGCCCCTGCACGCGAGACAGCATATCGGCCAGGGCATCGCCTGTGGCGCCCGATGCGGCTGCGCGGGTGTGCCAGGTGAGATCGGCATCGAGCCGGCCTTGCAAATCGCTGGCACCATCGCCCGCCGCAAGCGCCGGCCACCACACGGCTGGATCGAAGCGCGACCACTGCCCGCCGGCCCGCAAGCGCCACGTGCCCCCGCCGGCATCAACGGCCTGCCCCTGCGCCGACAGCATTGCCGCGCCAGCCTGCGCTTGCAGGGTCTGCACACGCACTTCGCGTGGCGCCAGATCGGCTGCAAGTTTGACGCGCACTTCATGCCCCTCGCGTGGCCTCGCCTGTGTTGCATCGAGCTGCCCGGCCAGATTTGCCGACACCTGCAGCGGCGCCCACGACAGCGTTTGGCCGCGCAACTGCAGCGGGCCACTGACACGCATCGCTGGTGCGCCAGCATCGAGCAGCGCGGGCTGCAGTTGATCGAGCGCCAACAACAGTTGCCAGCCGGGCGCCGTGGCGCCGCTTGCGAGCGGCATGGGCTGCATCGTGGATTGCCGCACCTGCCATTGCCCCTGCGCCTGCACGCGCCCCGCTGCAGCCGCCTCGGTGCCCAGCTCGATATGAACCCGCTGCAACGCACCCACACGTCCATCGCTGGCGGCCAGCCGGGCCTGAAACTGCAGCGCACGCACCGGCAAGCGCCCCTGATCCCACCGGCCCGCACCCTCGTTGCGCCACGCACCGCTGATCACGAGCATCGTCTCTTGGGGCAGGCGCGCTGTGGGCGTGGCGCCCGATGGTGTCGGCTTTGATGTCGGCGAGGGCGACACCTCGGCCCGGCGCTCAGGCAACACCTGCACCTGCCCACTGAGCCGTGTGCGCGGGGCGCGTGCATCGAGCGCTGCCAAATCCAGAGCCTGGGCGCTGGCCTGCAGCCGGCTCACGGGCCAAGGAGCAAAAGGGTGGATCTCTGCCGTGGCCTGCACATGCTGGCCGTGTGCATCGACACGAGCCTGCACGGCCAGCTGCGTCAACGTGCCCGACACCGACAGCCGCGCCGCACCGCCTGCCGCCGCACTCACAGCCACATCGGCCTGCAGCGTAAAAGGCCGCGCCGCAACAACGCGGGCCGCGCCTTCGATCGACCACTGCTGCCAGCGCAGTGCAAGCCCCTCCAGACGATGCGCACCCAACGCCCTGCCGACAGCACCGGCGTTGTCTGAATGCTGCAGCGCCACACTCGCACGCAGATCGCGCACCGGCTCTGCCCCCAACGCAGAGAGCTGCAAAGCATCGATACGCAATTGCCCTACGCGCACCCCCAGAGGCAGGGCCAGCGAAACCGGTGGCGCCAGCGGTGCGCTACGTGGTGCCTGCGCGGGCAGATCGATCACCACGCGCCGCGCGCTCAGTGTCTTGAGCGCCACGCCCCAACCGCTTGAGGCTGTAGGCACGCGCTCAAACTCAAAACCCAGCCAAGCCAGATCATCAAACACCACATGCGGCAACCCGGCCAGCGCAAACTCAACGCGCTGCGCCCTGAAACTTCGCCACAGCGATCCTTGTGGCTGCACCACCTGCAGCCCCGGCACCGCCCCCAACAGCATGCGCGTGCCCACAGGTAGCGTCGCCAATAACAGCAGCGCGGCCAACACACCGGCCAGCACCGTGAGGCCCACCATAGGCACGCGCACCACACGCCACCCCCAACGGCGCACGCGGGCCAGCCCTGTTGCGGCGCTGGCTGCGGGAGCGGCTGGCTCGTCCATCATCAAAACGCCATGCCCAGGCTCAGGTGCAACCGGGTTTCGTGCACATGCTGCCCATGGGCCAGATCGATACGCAGCGATCCCACCGGGCTGCGCCAGCGCACGCCCACGCCATAGCCGGTTTTGAGCTGCAGATCGCGCACATCGTCGGCGGCATCGCCTGCATCAAAAAACACCGCCCACAGCCAAGCCGGGCGATGCGCCCAAATCGGGCGCGCCAATTCAACGCTGCCTGCCACCATTGAGCGCGCGCCCACCGCCACACCATCTCTCGTGGGGCCAAGGGCGCGATAGGCGTAACCGCGCACGGTGTCGTCGCCGCCGGTGCGAAACAACAGCGTATCGGGCACCCCCACTCCGGGGCGCGATTGCACCCGGCCCACATCAATGCGGCCGCTCGTCTGCCAGCCCGCCGGCAAGGGCAGATAGGCCACGTTGCGCCACAGCAACCTCGCAAACGGGCCATTGCGCTGATCCGTGGCAAACGACTGCCCCAACCCGGCCTCAAACGAGGTGGCAAACCCCCGAGTGGGCGCCATCACACTGTCGAGCGCACGCCTCACCCACAGCAGGTTGGCCGACACCGCAGAGGCTTCGGTCGAGCTGCCGTCGCCCATCACACGCGCCCGTTGCCACGCCAGATACCAGGTGCGGTCGAGGCGTTCTTCTTCGCGGCTGCGGCCTGCCTTGAGGCTTTGGCTGTGCGTTGATGCGCCCGCAGCCTCAAGATGGTCGATGGCCGCCGAGAGCAGGTTGTGGCGCAGATCGGGCAAGGGATACGAGGTGAAATCGGTTTTGAACGTGCTTTGCTGCGCCCCCAGCTCGAGCACCGTTTTGGCCTGCCACTCGAAATCAAACACCCTGCGGCTCACCTGCTCGAGCGACACCCGTGCGCCCGTGTTGGCGCTGTAGCCCACACCAAAGGTTGATTGCTGCATTGGCTGTTCTTTAAGCCTCACGAGCACCGGCACCGCGCCCGCCACATCGGGGTTGGGATCGACCGTGGCCGACACCCCGGCAAACAGGCCCACCTTGCGCAGCCGCTCTTGAAAATCAAACAGCTGCTTGTCGGTGTAGGGGGTGCCTTCTTCAGCGTCCCACAGATGGCGCACGGCCTCGGGCGGCACGCGATCGAGCCCTTCGATGATGAGCGGGCCAAACCGATACAGCGGGCCGCTGTCGGCCATCAAAAACAGATCGACAGCGGGCGCTTGAGCATCGATGCGCGCCGAGGTGCCGCTCCAGCTCGCCGACACATACCCCTGCGCACGCAGCGTGCTCAATGCCGTTGATTTGGCCGAAGCCCAAGTGCTTTGCGTAAACGCTCGCCCCACCGGCAAAGCCCAGCGCGACGCGATCTGCGACACCAGCGCCTGCGCCGCCAGATCGTGCGCCTCAACACGCTGATCCAGCTCGCCCTGATAGCGCAGCGCCAGCGAACGCACCACGGTTTGCGGCCCGGGCTCGACGCGCACGGCCACCACCGCCTCAGCATCCGGCCCCACTGCCGGCTCAAAAGCTGCATGCACCTGAGGCGAAAAATACCCTTCGGTGGCCAGCAATTGCCGCGTTTGCTCGGGCACGTTGGCCACCAGGCGCCGCAGCTCGCCGGCGGTGATCGATGCAGCCGCACCCCCAGCAGGCTCTTGCCCCAAGCCCCCCACCAGCACCTGCTCGCGGTAGCGCGACACCTCAAGGTGATTGAGCAGCAGCCCCTTGAGAGTATCGGGAGCCTCGATCTCAACCCGCCAGCGAGCCACGGCTCGGCGCTCGCCCGAAACCGCATCCTGTTGCGGCTGTGCCGCCGCATGCGAACCCGCCAGCAACCACGCGGCCAGCGCCCCGCCCCACGCCAGCCGAATCCCCCCCAAGATGATCACGCGCCCCGCCCCACGCACTACTTGCTCAACAGCCGCATGGCGGATTCGAGCCCGCTCACGTTGAGCGCAAACATGCGCTGGTTCATCAGATCTTGAATGATGCTGATGCTTTGCCGATAACCCCACACGCCCTGCGGCTCAGGGTTGATCCAGACAAATTTGGGAAAGGCATGCGTGAGCCGCTGCAGCCACACCGCGCCGGCCTCTTGGTTGTTGTATTCAGAGCTGCCGCCAGGTTGCAGCACTTCATAAGGGCTCATGGTGGCATCACCCACAAAAATGAGCTTGTAATCTTTGTTGTACTTGCGAATCAGATCAAGGGTCGAGATCCGCTCGCTGCCGCGCCGCAAGTTGTGCTTCCAGACGAAGTCGTAGACGCAGTTGTGGAAGTAATAAAACTCAAGGTGCTTGAACTCGCTCTTGGCCGCCGAAAACAGCTCTTCAACGCGGTGAATGTGATCGTCCATCGTGCCGCCCACATCCATGAGCAGCAACACCTTCACGTTGTTATGGCGCTCAGGCACCATCTTGATGTCGAGCAGCCCCGCGTTGGCCGCCGTGCTGTGAATGGTGTCATCGAGATCGAGCTCTTCGTGCGCCCCCTCGCGGGCAAACCGGCGCAGCCGACGCAGCGCCACCTTGATGTTGCGCGTGCCCAGCTCAACGCTGTCGTCGTAATCACGAAACTGCCGTTCATCCCACACCTTGACCGCGCTGCGGTGACGCGAACGGTCTTGCCCGATACGGATGCCCTGCGGGTTGTAGCCGTGCGCGCCAAACGGCGAGGTGCCGCCGGTGCCGATCCATTTGTTGCCGCCCTCGTGACGCTCTTTTTGCTCTTCGAGCAATTGCTTGAGACGCTGCATGAGATCGTCCCAACCCAGCTTATCGATGAGGGCTTTTTCTTCGGGTGAGAGGTGTTTTTCGAGGCGCTTGCGCAGCCAATCGAGCGGAATCGCCCGCGTGAGATCGGCCAGCGATTCAACCCCTTTAAAGTAGGCGCCAAACGCGCGATCGAACTTATCGAAGTGCGCCTCGTTTTTTACCAGCATCATGCGCGAGAGCTGATAAAACTCATCAATCGACTGCCCGATCAGCCCCTCGCGCAAGGCCTGCAACAGGCCCAGATATTCAGGAATCGTCACCGGCAGCCCTGCCGCGCGCAACGTGAAGAAAAAATCGATCAACATAATGGCCCCAAACCTTGGCGCCTATTGTTACCCGGAGTGCCCGACAATGCGGGCGTCCGAAGTTGAATCCGGCCTGCGATGACGTTAAGCGATCTGTTGCTGTTGTATGCGCTAACCATCCACTTGGTGATCGTGGGTGTGTGGTGGGCCGCCGCCTCGCAACTCAGCCTTTCAACCAAAGCCGCCGGGCACTGGATGGTGGCCGCCATGGCGCACTGCACTGCGCTGGCGTTGTATCTGCTCGATTACCGCCTGCACGGCTCGGCCCATGTGGTGCTGGGCGATGCGCTGGTGGTGCTGGGCTTCATTGCCATGCGGCGCGGCCTGCAGTGGTTTATGCGCAAGCCGCGCACTGATCTCGAACACCTGCTCATCGGCGCCGTCACCACTGCATTGGCGGCCACTGTGTTCATGCCATTCGATCTGCCCGCCGCCAGTGCCGTGCTGGTGGCGGTTGCCACAATTTGGGTGTGCATGCGTGCGGCGCTCGAATCACACACGATCATCCAAAGCGAATTCGGCCGCCTGACGCCCTGGGTAGTGGTGTCGCCCCTGGGCGTGGTGATGGGGATGATGCTGCTACGGGTGGGTTACGTGGTGTTCAACGTCGGAGCCACGATGCCGATGTGGGAGCACAACTCGATTGCTCAAATCGTGCTGATCATGCTGCTCATGGCGCTGGCCGTGACGATCAACTTTGCGCTGGGCTACGTGGTGGTGATGCGGCTGGTGGGCAAGCTGAGACATTTGTCGCAACACGATGGCCTCACTGGGCTGCTCAACCGCCGCGCCATGGAGCAACTGCTCGATCGCGAAGCACAACGCTTGCAGCGTTTTGGCCAGCCTTATGCGGTGCTGCTGGTTGATATCGATCACTTTAAGCGCGTCAACGATCAGCTCGGGCATGCCGTGGGCGATGTGGTGCTCACGCGCGTGGCCGCACTGCTGGGTGAGCAGGCCCGCGAGGTTGACCGCGTGGCGCGCTTTGGTGGCGAAGAGTTTTGCGTGCTGTTGCCGCACACCCAACGCGAAGGGGCGCTGCAGGCCGCCGAGCGCTTCAGGGCTGCCGTGCGCCAACAACCCATTGAGTGGGAGGATCAACGCCTGCCAATCACCGTGAGCGTGGGCGTGGCCGCAGCGAGCGATCCTGCCGAAACGGTCGAGGCCTTGCTGCACCGTGCCGATCAGGCGATGTATCGCGCCAAGGCCCAGGGGCGCGACCGCGTAATCCTTGCCTCGCCAGTGAGTGTGGCGGGCATGCCGCCCCCTGATTTTTAAATCAGCGGTGGTGCTTTTGCATGAAGATGAGCTTTTCGAACAGCGTCAGATCTTGCTCGTTTTTGAGCAACGCGCCCACCAACGGCGGCATCACCACCTGATCTTCTTTGCTGCGCAGCGCCTCGACCGGAATCTCTTCAGCCACCAACAGCTTGAGCCAATCGAGAAACTCGCTGGTTGACGGCTTTTTCTTGAGCCCAGGCAGGTTGCGCACATCGTAAAAACTCTTGAGCGCCGCCGCCAGCAGCTCTTGACGCAGCCCGGGGTAGTGCACGTCGACGATGCTCTTCATGGTGCCCGCGTTGGGGAACTGGATGTAATGAAAGAAGCAACGGCGCAAGAAGGCGTCGGGCAAATCTTTTTCGTTGTTTGAGGTGATCACCACCAGCGGGCGATGGCGGGCCTTGATAAGCTGGCGGGTTTCGTAAACGTAGAACTCCATGCGATCGAGCTCGCGCAGCAGATCGTTAGGAAACTCAATATCAGCCTTGTCGATTTCGTCGATCAGCAACGCCACGGGCTGATCAGCCTCAAAGGCCTGCCACAAGACGCCCTTGACGATGTAGTTGTGGATGTCTTTGACCTTCTCATCCCCCAGTTGGCTGTCGCGCAGGCGGCTGACAGCGTCGTACTCATACAAGCCTTGCTGCGCCTTGGTGGTTGATTTGATGTGCCACTGCAGCAGGGGCATGCGCAGCGCGGCAGACACCTCTTCGGCCAGCATCGTTTTGCCGGTGCCGGGCTCGCCCTTGATGAGCAGCGGACGCTTGAGCGCCAGCGCGGCATTAACGGCCAGTTTGAGATCGTCGGTGGCAACGTAGTTTTGTGAGCCTTCGAATTTCATGGTGCAGCGTGGGGCAGAAGAAAAGGAAGAAGAAAAAAAAGGGGGGGCAAAAATCGGTGGGCGTGATCGGTAGGTGTGTGCAGCGCACTTATCGCGTGGCGCGGCGGCGCACGGCATCGAGATAGGCGTGGCCATCGGGCGGCAGGCCGGTGCGCTGCGATGTCCAGATCATCTCACCGAGGCATTCCATCACATCGTGATGCGCCTCGTGCAGCGAGCCACGCCGCGCGGCCAGCAGTTCGACGGCTTGCCGGATGCCGCGGGGCTGATCGATGCTGATCTGCTCGGTGATCGTGAGGTGCATCGATAGGTGCAAAAAAGGGTTGGTGCGGCCTTGCTCGATGTCGTAGCGGCGGGCCACGGCTGCCTCGGCGTCGGCCAGTTCGTCGTGGTATTCGGGGTGCGCGGCCACCCAATCGGCGGCCTGGGCCTCAATGGGCGTGAGGGGCTCGTGAGCCAGACGCTTGCGCTGCACTTCGCAGAAGAAACGTCGAACATCGTGGGCATTGGGGGTGAACATGGGGCGATTGTCGCCCGTGCCGCATCAGCCCTCGGCGGCTGCGGTTTCTTCGGCGGGCAACATATCGATGCACTGCACCTGGTTGCGGCCATGCTCTTTGGCGGCATAAAGGCCCTGATCGGCGCGCTCGATGAGGGGCAGGATGTCGCGCACGCCGGCAGCGCCAAGTTGCGCCACGCCAAAGCTTGATGTGATGCGCAGCCCCGGCACGGCATCCACCCCCGGGCCGGCCTCGGCCTCAATGCGTGCGCGAATGCGCTCGGCCACCACCATGGCCTCGCTTTGCGTGAGGCCGGGCAGCAAGGCGCAAAACTCTTCGCCACCATAGCGGCACAGCACGTCTTGAGGCCGCATCGATGTGCGCAAGATTTTTGAAACTTGCTGGATCACCAGATCGCCCACGGCGTGGCCATAGGTGTCGTTGAAGGCTTTGAATTTATCGATATCGCTCATCAGGCAGCACAGCGGCTCGCCGCTGGCCTGGGCATGAGCGAGCAGGCCCTCTGCTCGGCCAAAGAAGGCGCGGCGGTTGAAGCAGCCCGTCATCGGATCGCAGTTGGCCAGCAGTTGCAGCTCTTCGTTTTGGCGCTGAATCTGATCGCGCGAGGTTTCGAGCTCAGACAGCGCCTGGCGCAGATCGGCGCTGGCGCGGTCGAGATCGGTGACATCGTCGAGCGTGAGCAGGCAACCGCGCGGGTTGCCGCCTGCATCGCGAATGGCTGCACAGTTGAGCAACACGTGGCGTGGCTCACCAGCATCCACATTGAGCTCAAGCGGCGTGCCCAGCACCGGCTCGCTTTGCGACATGGCCTGCACCCAGGGCGCCACCCCATGCTTGGCTTTGATGCTATTAACAAACCAATCGAGTTGCCCAACACGGCGCCCAATGAGGGCTTGCCGCGCCAGCGGATGCAGCCCGCGAAACGCGTTGTTGACGAGCAGCACATGGCCCCGCGCATCGAGCACCATCACGCCTTCGGTGAGGGTATCGAAAGCCGCGCGCACGCGATCGGGGATGGTGCGGCTGGGGTCGAGATGCTGCAGCACACGGCGCAGATAGAGATAAAACGCGATAAACCCGGCTGACGACAGCGACAGGATCAGGATGGATGCCGGCTGGCGCAGCCAATCGAGCACGGTGCGCGGGGCCATATCGGCGTAGGCCACTTCGAGCGCACCCCAGGTTTGGCCCTGCTTGCCATACAGCGGAACCACCACCGAGGTAAGCGTCGACAAGCCGCCCACCGGGGTGTGCCAATGTTGTTGATGCCCCGGCGACGACAGCAGCAGCACGCCATCGGCACGGCGCACGCCCACCGAGAGCAGCTCGGTGCCTTGTTGGCGCGCCTGGGCCACGATGTCGTTGAGCATGGGCTGCAGCAGCGACGAGGTTTGCGGATTGGCCAGCACCGTTTTAGTTTGCAGCGCAAGGTTGACAGCCTGACGCTCGCGCGCGGCTTGCGCCTGTGTTCGCGCGTCGGGCATCAATCTGAACACCAGATCGAGCACCAGCACCAACACAAGGGTGAGCGACACCAGCCCCAGTGCCACGCGCGCCGTGACACCGAGCTTTATCCACGAGGGCAAGCGCCAGTTGTTCAAGAAGGATCTCCTGTACGCAAGGGCACGGTATCGGGTGCGTAGGCAAACAGATCACCAGCGTGGGGCCGCGCGCGGGCCCCCGGGGTGTCGCCCAGCACCGAGTTGCCATCGTCTTCAAATTCATCATCTGGCCCGCCTGAGCTGGCATCGTCTGCGCCCAGGCTGCCCACGATGGGCAGGGGATCAAGCGTGCGCCATGCCGGGGTGCTGGCTATCAGGCCGGTCATCAACCCCGACAGCCGCGTGGCCCACCAAACCATGCCCACCGACACGGCCACACTGCCGGTTTTGACGCCGGCTTCAACGGCCTGCACGGTTTGCTCGCCATCGGCGTCGCTCCAGCGCATGAGTTGTGTCGATACGAGCGTCGGCGCACCGCCATCACTGCGGGCCAGCCGGTTGCCCTGAATCTGATCGAGCAGCCATTGCAGGGGCTGGATGTTGTTGGCACGCTCAAACCACGTGCCATCGCTGCCCCCGGATGCGGCGCGATCCACCCAAACCACATCGCGGCTGCCCGCCACCACATCGATGCTCAGGCCGCGCACGTCGAATTCGGCAAATCCGCGCGCCATGGCAGCAATCATCTGCGGCGGCACCGCGCTGCCGGGTGTGGCGCGTGCGTTGGTGGCCTGGGCTGCAGCGGCTTCGAGCGATGTGTCGGCGGACGGTGTGTCTACCGTGCCTTCGCCTGCTCCGCCGCCCGAGCCGCCCCCTTGCTCGGTGTCTGATCCGGTGTTGATGATGGTGATCACATCCACACTGAGCGCATAGGTGCCGCTGCTCCAGCTTTGTCCACCATGGGCTGTGCCGCCGTCGTCTTGCACTTGGTAGCTGAAGGTGGCGTAGTTGAGGCCGCTTTCTTGCCCATCGGGGGTGAACACCAGCAGGCCAGCGGCAATGTCGCTGGCGGCAATCACCTGCAGTGCCGACACGGCCGCGCCCGATAGCGTGAGCGTGCCGTGCGTGGGCAGGCTGGCGATGCGCACGGCTTGCAGCGCGTTGGCGGGCTGATCGCTGGCATCGGCAAATCCAAAATCGGCCACGGTAAGTGTGTAGGCCATCGACTGCCCCACGGTGAGCGTGCCGCCGCTGGCCTGCGGAGCGTCGTTCACCGCGGTTACCGACAGCGTGAGCGTGCGCCATGTGGTGTCGGTGTCGACACCGCCGCTGGCTGTGCCGCCGCTGTCTTGCACAGCAAAGGTGAACGCATCGAAAGCCGCGCCGTTGCCGTCGGCATCGGGGGTGTAGACGAGTGCACTCAGGCTGGCGGCGGCGATCACGTCGCCACTTTGCACGGCCACACCGCTCAACGTGAGCGCGCCGTGGCTGGGTAGATTGCCGATGAGCACGCCCGTGAACGTGTCGGCAGGCGTGTCGCTGGGATCGGTAAAACCAAAATCTGCTGTGCCGAAGCTGTAGCTGCCGTCTTCGAGCAGCGTCACGGTGGTGCTGGTGCCCACAGGTGCATCGTTGACGGCACTGACATCGATGGTGATGGTGCGGACCGTGGCGTCGGTATCGACACCGCCGTCTGCCGTGCCGCCGTCGTCTTGCACCCTGAAGGTGAAGCTGGCGTAGCCCGTGCCGCTGGCATCGGTGCCGCTGGCGTAAACCAAATGCCCGGCCTCGAGATCGGCGCGGCTGATCGTCTGCCCTGCAATGACCGCCGTGAAGCTGCCCGACACTGACAGCAGCAGCGTGCCGGCACTGGGCAAGGTTGAGATAACAACGCCCGACAGCGCATGGGCCGGGCTGTCGCTCGCGTCGGTCAGGCTGAAATCGCCCAGGCCAAACACATAACGCACGTCTTCGGGTGTGCTGATCGTGGCATTGGCACCCTGCGGTGCATCGTTAACGGCTGCAACGGCAATGCTGCCCACAGCCTGATCCTGCAAGGCAACGCCGGCGGCGTTGTTGGCCAGATCGTTGAATGTTGCCGTGAGCACCACGCTGCCCGATGCATCGGTAGCGCCGACAAAACTCACCTGCGCCGCCGCCATAAAAACGTTGATGTCGGCCACGCTGCCAACGAGCACCAGCGTGCCCGTGCCGCTGCCGCTGGCAGAAACCCCGCCACCGCTGGCGGCCAAAAGCGTGCCGCTGCCCACCGTGAGCGTGAGCTGCACGGCGCTGCTGCCAGCATCGGGCGCGCTGACACTCACGCCGCTGATCGCCGCGGCGGTGTCTTCGGTAGCGGCCACGGTGCCCCCCACACTCACGGTGGGCAAGGTAACGGATGCTGCCGTGATCACCACCAAGCGGGTGCCCATGAGCGCCCCCCCCGAGCCGCTGTTGCCGCCATCATCAACGCTCAGGCTGAGGGTGGTTGAGCCCGCAATGGCCGAGGTGTAGGCAATGTTGCCTGCTGCGATAAAAGCATTGATATCGCTGGCCGTGCCCTGCAATGTGAGGGTATCGACGCCATTGCCGCCCACGGTAACGAAGGCCGTTGAGCCCGCCGTGCCGGCAAACGAGCCATCCGTCGATGGCACGGTGAGGGTGAGCGTGAGCAGGCCGGATGCGGCATCGGCATCCGCCACGGTGATGCCGGTGAGCGACGATGTGATGCTTTGCGCCATCGACACCGCCGCCGCGGCGCTCACGGTGGGCGCATCGTTCACCGCCTGCACATTGAGCGTGAGCGTGGCGGTGCTGCTGTCGAGCTGCCCATCGCTAACGATCACGCTCACCGTGCGCGCCACGGCGCTGGGGTTGTCACTGGTGTTGGTGTAGGTGATGCTGCGCAGCGCCTGCTGGTAGCTGCTTTTGAGCGCCGTGCCCGTGAGGGTGAGCGTGCCGGTGCTGGCGTTCCATGCCCCAGTGATGCCCAGCATGCTGGCGAAGCTCAATACATCTTCGCCGCTCACAAAACCGCTGCTGATCTGCACCACGGCGCCTTGCAATACGGTGTTGTCTGTGTCGGCCACGGTGGCCGATCCGATCAGCGCCACGGCGCCGGCGTTTTCGGTGTAGTTGAGAGTGGTTGCGCCAAGGGCCAACGTGGGCGCCTGGTTGGCCCCAACGCTCAGACGCTGCGCAAACACGCCGCCCGAATCCCCACTGCCGTTGCCGCACCACGCCACCACCGCCTGGCTGCCTCTGAAGGCAACACTGGGCGTGCCTTGAGCACCACTGCTGGTGGTGTTGATCTGCACGTCGTACAACCCGGCAAAACCATCGGCCTGATATTGCCGCGCGTAGATGCCCGTGCCCGAGCCGTCTTGCAAATTGCTCTGCCAAGCAATCACAAAAGCACCGCTGCTGCTGTCAACCGCCACGCTCGAATTCGTCTGCGTATCGGTGCTGGTGGTATTGGCCTGAAACTCACTGCCTTGCTTGACGCCCGCGCTCGAAAAACGCTGGGCGTAGATATCGCTGGTGCCGTTTTGCGTGCTGCTCCAGCTCACCACAAAGTTGCCCGAGGCATCCATGCCCACGCTCGACAAGGTTTGCGTGCCAGTGGTGGTGGTGTTGACGTGAAAATTGCCGCCCACCGCCACGCGCGATGCGTTGTAGAGCTGGCCATAGATCTCGGTGCCACTGTCCGTCCAGGTGATCACGGTGCCAGCTGTCGACATGGCCACCGACACCTGGGTTTTGGTGCTGCTGCCGCCCGAGTCGACACGCGCCGAGCCGGTCTGCGATCCCGAGCTGCCATACCACTCGACGCGCACTTCATCATCATTGCGTGTGGCCACGGCGATGTTGCCGCTATCGTCCATGGCCACCGACGAATACATCTGCGGATCGCCACTGAACGTGATGATCGCCAGATCGTCAAACACCTGCGTAACGCCCAACGAAGAACCCGAGGCGTTGAAACGCTGCATGTAGACCGTCCACGACGGCAAGATGATGCCCAGCAGGCCGGGGTTGTATTCGTACCACGTCACCACAAAGGCTCCGCTGGCATTCATGGCCACTTGCGGGTTGCTTACGGTCGAAAACAGCGCTCCGCTGGTTGAGAGCATGAACTCGCTGCCCAGCTTGGTGCCGCTGCTGTCAAAACGCTGGCCATAGAGCGTGTTGCTCTTTTGCCAGATCACCACGTAGTTGCCTGAGCCATCGGTAGCCACCTGTCGATTGGTGGTGGTGCTTTGCGTGCCCGAGGTGCTGGTGTTCACCAGGCTCTCGCTGCCACTGGCGCTCATGAGCAAGGTGCCCTGCCACTGCGCCTGTGTGGCGGCATTGGCGGCCACGGTGGTTTCGATCAGGCCCTGCTGATGTTCGAGCACCCAATCTCCCCCGGCAGACGCTGCGCCGGTGAGGTTGGTGCTGGCGGCCACATCGGCACCACTGAGCAAGGCAATGTCTTCAACCAGACGCTGCCCCTGCGCGCTGGCAGCCAGATCGCAGCCGTAGAGCAGCACATCGGCCTCGGCGCTCAGTTTGAGGCTCCAGTTGCCGATCTGGCTGGCGTATTGCCACACGTTATCGGCGGTGAGCCAGGTGCCGCCAATCTGCACACCCCGGGCATCGCCGTGGGTGATCAAGTGGATGGCATCAACCGTTTGCCCCTGTGTTTGCCCCTGTGTTTGATCCTGCAGGCTACGCAACACCTCGGCAATCTGTTGCAAACCGTCGCGGGTGGTGTCGAGCGTGTAGATGCGCAAGGTGCGTTCGGCATCGCTCTGCGCCAGCAGATCGCTGATCAATCGATCAACATCGTTCACCGAGGCATCAACAAACACCAGCTCGAGCCGCTGCGTTTGCGCTGCCACCACGGCCGATTCAACAACCGACGATTGAATCACCGCCGACGCACTCGACTCAGAGGCCGCAGCGGATACAACCCCTGCGTTGTCGAGCCCCAACGCGCCGGCCAGATCAGCCGACAACAACACGCGCGGCTCCAGCGCCTCAAACACCAGCGGCGCGTGGCGCGGCGGGCGTTTGGGGTGGCCAGAGGGGCGTGCGCTCATGGGGTGCGAACGGATGCGGGCGCGGCGGCAGCTGCCGCAGCAAAATCCACTTTGCAGCGCAAGCCAGCAGGCACGGTGTTACCTGGGTTGGGCACTGACAGCCTCACCCGAAAACTGTTCGATGCCGGATCGATCACGCGATCGACCAACGCCACTTTGGCCAGCATCGGGGTGATCTGCTGCAAATCGGGCCGCACCGTGGCTGCCTGGCCTACGGCGATCTTGCCAAAGTGCACCGCTGGCACCAGCACTTCGACGCGCAACGGATCGATCTTGGCTACGCGCACGATGGGCTCGCGCTCAACACGCTCGCCCTCGGTGCGATAGCGCTCAACCACGATGCCATCAAAGGGGCTGCGGATGTCGCGCTGCCCCAGCTGCGCGTTAGAGAGCACCAACTCGCGCTCGGCCACCAGCCGGGCCTCACGCGCTTGCACCACGCGCTGCGCGGCCACACGCGCCTCAGAGTCGGCCTGCTCAACCGCCAGCGGCGACACAAACTCTTGCTTGAGCAAATCGCGCGCGCGCCAATTTGCTCTGTGCCAGATCGGCTGCGGCCATGGCCGCCTTGAGCTCGGCATCAGCGCGCGCACGCGTTTCGGCCACGGCCACAGAGGCCTGCTCAACCTGGGCACTCATGCGGGCCAGCAACTGCCCTTTGGCCACGGTGTCGCCGCGCTCAACATCGAGCCGTGCGATCACCCCGATGGATTGCGTGCCCACATCGGCCACCCGATCCGCTTCGATCAGGCACCCCAGCGGCTCGGCCCAGGCGCTCGCGGCCATGGCCCACCATGTGCCGAGCGTCCCCAAAACCAGCAAACGTGCGTCGATCACAGACTTCTCCTGAAAACACACAAAGTCAGCATCGATGCTCGCCGATCACGCCCTGGCCCTTGGCTGCGAATAACGCCCCTTGTGGCCGGCAGTTCGAGCCTTAATCAACCCCAGGGGTGCCCGCCAGCCCAGGCCAGCCCCCGCATCAGCCAGTTGTCGTGCTGCAACATGAGCCAGCGTTCGCGCCGCTCACGCGCCTCAAACCGGCGCTGCGCCCAGCCCACACACAGCCCCGACGCCACACGCCCGATGATGCCGGGCCCACTCACGAGTGGCCGCAACGCGCGCAGCAATGGCGCGGAATATGCACGCGCAAACGCTTCATCTTCGAGGCTCACGATGCGCTCAAAGCTGCCGCACTGGCCTTGGCGAGCGCAGCGCCCGTGCAGTTGCCGATCGATGCGGCGGGCGTTGTGCAGGTGCGCATTGATCACATGCAGCCCGCCCAGCGCGTTCACCCCCTCGCCCAGCGGAATATCCGTGCCCCGCCCGGCCATATGGGTGGATACGGTGATCGCGCCGCGCTGGCCGCCGCGAGCAATCACCTCGGCCTCGTGCGCATCCTGACGCGCATTAAGCACTTGATGCGGCAAACCCGCCGCCCGCAGCGCCGCCGACAGCCGCTCAGAATCAACCACCGAATCGGTGCCCACCAGCACGGGGCGCCCCTGAGCATGCAGTTGCGCCACGCGCTGCACCACATCGCACCATTTTTGCGAGGCGCTGCCCACCACCCGCACGGGTTGTCCGCGCCGCAGGCTGGCGCTGCGCAGCGGCACCGCCGCCACCGGCAGGCCATACACCGCCAACAATTCGGCACGCGCTTCGGCCAGCGTGCCGCTGAGCCCGCACAAGCGCATGTAGCGCGGAAAAAACCGCTGATACGTCGTCTGCGTGAGGGTTTCGTTTTCGGGTTGGGGCACGAGCCCTTCTTTGAGCGCGATCAGTTGATGCAAGCCGCGCGACCACATGCGCCCGATCGCCACGCGCCCGGTATTGCCATCGATGATGTGCACGGCATCATCACGCACGAGGTAGTGCACATCGCGCTCAAAGCGATACAGCGCCGAGAGCGCCAACGCCACCTGCTCATCACGCCAGCGCTGCATCGCCCAGGCACCATCCATGCGCTCGCACAACTGCGTGAGCCGACGCCGCCCGGCTTCGGTCAGGCGGGGCTCGCCCATCACGCCGTTGCGCTGCGCGAGGGTGAACTCGCGCCCCTCACGCAACTGCCGCGCCAAAAACAACGCCAGCCGCAAACGTTCGGCCTGAGCCCGCGCGTCCCCCGTCTTCGAGAGGATCAGCGGGGTGCGCGCATCGTCGATCAAGATGCTGTCGGCCTCATCGATCACGGCCATGCACAGCCCCCGCAAAACCGGCTGCACCGCCTCACCGGGCATGGGCGTCGTCAATGCATCCGATCCCACCCCGGCATCGGCCAGGCTGCATCGATCGCGCAGATGATCAAACGCCACCTCGGTAGCCGTGGCATACACCACATCACATTGATACGCGGCCCGTCGCTCGCTGGGGGTCGACGCAGCCTGCACGCAGCCCACGCTCAGGCCCAAATCACGATAGATCGGTGCCAGCCGCAACGCATCGCGCTCAGCCAAATAATCGTTGGCTGTGAGCACATGCACGGGAATGCCCGCCATCGCCCCGGTAGCCGCCGTGAGCACCACGGCCAGGCTTTTGCCTTCGCCCGTGGCCATCTCGGCCAGCCGGTTGCCCAGCATCCACCACGCGGCCAGCAGTTGGGTGTCATGCAGCGTCAGCCCTGTGTGCCGCCGCACCTGCAGGGCCACCAGAGCAAATGCTTCGGCCACCCGTGTGTTGGTAAATCCTTCAATCGAGAGCCGGGTTTTGATCCACAACCCCCAGTGATCCAGCTCGTTGGCCGGCACGCTCTGCAACAGGTTCAGACAGCTTTGGTAGCGAGCAAAAAAACGCTGCTGCACCCCCAACGGCGGCAGCCCCGGCACCCGTAGCCGCGCACGCAGCCAAGCCCCCGGCATCGTGGCCGGCAAATCAGGCACGCTGCGCAACGGATACGGGCCAAACACCGGGCCGGGCCGTGGCACCACGCGGTGCGCCGGCAAACCGCCTGGCAAAGCAACGGGCGCGAAGTGAGCCGGATCATGAGCCATGGATTGCGCCTTTGCGTGAGCCGTTATGGGGCAACGCCGTTCGTGTTTTAGCGAACGTCGGCAAAGTGGCGCAACAACACCTGCCGCAGCCGCCAGCTCAAGCGCTGCCACAGGGTTTGCGGCGCCAGCTCAAAGCGCACGTGCGCACGCCCGCTCAGGCGCGGCAATTGCGTCTGCGCCAAGGCCACATCGACGATGTAGATCGGCCCCAACGTGCGCTGCATTTGTGCGTCTTGCGGATCAATGGCCACCGGCCCGCCGTTGCGTTCGGCCAGCGCTGCGCTGGGCAACTGCTGGCTGGCGCCGGGCGCCTCACGCACCACGCGCGCTTCGATGCGCTGCGCTGGGTTTTCGTCGAGCCTCACCGACACCGCACGCAGCCGCTCACGCACAGCGCCCACATCGTGCTCATCAAGCACGGCGCGCACCTGCACATCGCCCGCATCGATCACGTAGCCGATCACTGCGCCCTGCAACACCTGCCGCCGAACCCAATCTTGTGGCTGCGGCAACACAAATACACCATTGCGCCCAGCTCGCAAAACCAGGTGATCCACCTCGGCCTGGGCCTGCTCAAGCGCGGCCTGATCGCGCTGCAAAGCCTCTTGCGCATTGCCCGCATCCAGTGGGTTGCTCATAAACGCTGCGGCCCGTTGCGCCTGCGCCAGCTGCACACGCGCCAGCGCCGCATCACGTCGACGCTCAAGCGCCGGGCTGTGCAGCCTCAGCAGCGCCTGCCCGGCACGCACCGTCTCACCATCGCGCACCAACACCTCGGCCACTTCGCCATCGCTCAGGGCGCGCACCTGCGCTTGCTCGGTGGGCCACACCACGCCCTGTGTGAGCACCGCGCTCGGCCACGGCACCCAGCCCACCAGCGCCACCACGCCCAACACCAGCGCAGCGCTCACGGCCAGCGTTTTGCCACGCTCACGGCCCAGTTCGGGATCAGACGAAACAGCGCTCCAACCCTTGATCAACGGCTCGATCACCAGGCTCAAACTCATCCATACCGCCAGCGCCACACCCAGCAGCGCCGAGTGTTCGGCCAGCCACAACACCAAAGCCCCCACCAGCAGCAGCCGGTAAATCCACGACAACGGGCTGTACAGCATCCACGCCGTGCGCTCGAAGCCATCGCCATCGAGCGCCCCGCCGGCGTCTTCATCGCCTGCATCTGCCTCTGCCTTTTTATCCGCAGCGCTGCCGGCACGTGGCGCCAGCACCAAACGCCTGAGCACGCGCCGCAACAGCGTCTGCCAATACTCACCGCTGCGCCCGGCCAGATTGGGCAAATCGAGCACATCGGTGAGCACAAAGTAGCCGTCATAACGCATCAACGGGTTGCCATTGAACAGCAGCGTCGACAAACCGCCCAGCGCCATCACCGCAAAGGCCAGATCCCGCACCCAGCTGTCTTCAACGTTCACCCACACCAGCGTGGCCAGCGCGGCCAGCCCCAGCTCAACCATCACCCCCGCCGCACTCACCAGCGCCCGCCGCCAGCGCTGCGCCAGCCGGTTTGATGATGTGGCATCGATATACGGCAGCGGCATGAGCAACATAAAGCTCACGCCAACCTCGTGCGATTCGCAATCAAAACGCTTGAGCGCCAAGCCGTGGCCCAACTCGTGCAGCGCCTTCATCACCGGATACACCACCCACACCCACAACAGGCTGCGCGGCGTATCGGCCATCACACTGCCTTGCTGCGCCAGCTCACCCGCATGCAGCCACGCCAGCGCACCAGCCAGCAGCACCAGCGCCAGCCACAACCACCCCATCAGAGGCGCAAACATCATCCGCGCCAGCCCATCGCAGCGCTCGAGCAGCGCCGTCGGATCAAACAACGGCAGCCTGAACGACAAAGGATTGAGCCGTGCCCGCTGCTGCCGCCGCTGCCCCTGCACACGCCGTGCAGCCAGCGTGCGCACATCGGGCGTCACCTCAGCTTGCACCAGCCCGGCTTCGGTGAGCTGCCCAAGAATGCGGATCACCTCGTTTTGCGAAGGCGCCCTCTCGCCATGCAGCTTGATCAACACGCTCCAGAGCTCGCCCACACTGCGCTGCCCATCGAGGCGCCCGATCAACTCATATGCCCGCTCATTAACGCGATGAAACCGCCGCCCCGCTTCGTTGTGCAGCACATACCAACGCTGGCCCCGCAGCGTCTGGCGCCGCACGCTCACATGCGGGCGCAACTGCGGATGCAGATTGGCGATGCGATACCAATGCGGCGAAAAGAGCGATTCATCCATCGCCCCACCTCACAGCCAAGCCCACGCCGCGTAACGCAGCGCGCCCCACGCCCCGCGTGCCCAGCGCCACGCCAGCGGCTCAGCCGGCAGATCGATCTTGCCCACGCCCTGCAGCCCTGGCCGCAACTGAGGCGCCACCGC
Source organism: uncultured Aquabacterium sp. (assembly GCA_964618825.1). GTDB lineage: Bacteria > Pseudomonadota > Gammaproteobacteria > Burkholderiales > Burkholderiaceae_C > Aquabacterium. The sequence goes on along the minus strand of CAZUCW010000001.1, from coordinate 11,885 downwards.
CGCCACATCGGCATCGCCCGCCACAAACGCCGCTTCGATCTCGTAGCGCAGCGTGCCATCGGTGAGCTTGGCCACCGGCGTGATCCGCGTCAGGCGAAACGGCAGCGAACGGTTTGGAAACGCCTGCAACAGCACCCGGCCCATTTGCCCCGCAGCCAGCGCCCCCACATCGGATTCGGCCGCCTCGAGCATCACCCGAAACTGCAAACTCGGCGCAATCACCAACAACGTATCGGCACGTTTCACGGGCGAACCCAGCATCTGCGTGAGATCGCCCTGAATCACCACCCCGGCATACGGCGCCACCAACTTGCTGCGGCTCAACTGCTCATCGGCCAACTCAAGCTGCGCCCGCGCCTCGGCCACCTTGGCCTGTGCCGCGCCAGCCTGGGCTCGATCACCACGCGCAAACGCCTCGGCAAAAGCGTTTTCATGCTGTGCCAACTCGGCCTGCCGAGCCCGGCGAGCCAATTGCAGCTCATCATCCGACAACTCGGCCAACACCTGCCCGGCCTTCACCACATCGCCCGGACGCACATGCGCCGCGCGCAAATAACCATCTTGCGGCGCGCCCATCACCCGCTGCACTGCACCATCGAGCCGCGCTTTCACGGCCACACGATGCGGCAGCGGCACCAGCAAAGTGGCCACCACCCCCAGGGCTGCCACACGCAGCCCCCAGCGCAAAAACACCTCTGAGGGATCCCGCCAACGGGCCACCAAACGCTGGGCACGACGCTGCACCCGCTCGTGCCACGGCCTCTCGATTTCGCGCTTGAGGATCAGCAACGGCGCCAAGCCACTGGCCAGCTGCTCAAGCGCCAACACATCAGCCGCCTCAAAAACCCGATCCAGCCGCTCACACAACAGCGCCCCCACCACCTCACCGTGTTGCGCCAGCGGCACCGTTAACACCGATGCCACTCCCTGGCGACGCATCAACAACTGGTGCGCCTGCGTGATCAGCGGCAGCCCTTTCGAGGCGCCCGGCACACACACGCTCGCGCGCTGCTGCGCCGCCTCAAACATCGCCTCGGCCACATCCGGCAGCGCCCCGCGCAACACCTCATCCCCCCCGTGCGACAGCCCCACCACGCGCATATCGTCGTCGTGCATCCAGCCCAGCGCCACGCGCCGGCACCCCAGCGCAGCGGCCAACTCGCTGGCCAGCGCACTGGCCGCCTCGGCAAAATCCGACGCCTGCAAAACGCCGTGCAAGCCCAGCTGGCGCACAGGCGCCACGCCGGCACCACCAGCGTGTTCAGGCAACGGTGCGTCGTTCATCAACATCAGGTTTTCATGCAGCAAATAAGACAAAGGGGCGTCGTACATTCTCTTTATCGACCTGCGTGCTGAACTGCTGAATAGCACCACCCCCGCCCTTCAAATCTGTTGGAAATCACCGGGATCTGCCATGAACGTATTCGCCGCCCTGCAAGCCGCCGCACCTGCCGACCGCACCCGCACCGCCATCGAAACCGACACCGGCCTGCGCTACACCTGGCAAGACATCGACCGCGCCACCGCCATGCTGGCCAACCTGCTGGCCAGCCTCGATCTGCACGGACGCACCCTCGACGACGGCAGCTACCTGCCCCCGGTGGTGGCCGCGCACACCGACAAATCCGTCGAAGCCCTGCTGCTCTACCTCGCCACCCTGCGCGCCGGCATGGTCTACCTGCCGCTCAACCCTGCTTACCGGCAGGCCGAGATGGACTATTTTTTGGGCGACGCCCGCCCCGCCGTGCTCGTGTGTGCGCCTGGCGATTTCACCTGGCTCAGCCGCCTGGCCTTTCAACAAAGCGTGCGCCACGTCTTCACCCTTGGCGACGACCGCACCGGCACCCTGCTCGAGCGCGCCAGCGCCCACAGCGACACCTACCGCCCCGAGGCCATTGAGTCGACAAGCCTGTGCGCCATCTTGTATACATCTGGCACCACCGGACGCAGCAAAGGCGCCCTGCTCAGCCACGGCAACCTGCTCAGCAACGCCCGCACCCTCATCAAACACTGGGCGTGGCAGCCCACCGATGTGCTGCTGCACGCCTTGCCCATCTTCCACATCCACGGCCTGTTTGTGGCCTGCCACAGCGCCCTGCTCTCGGGCAGCAAGCTGCGGTGGCTGGCCAAGTTTGATCCTCAAACCGTGCTGCATCACCTGCCGCACGCCACCGTTTTCATGGGCGTGCCCACCATGTATGGCCGACTGCTCGCCCACCCCGGCCTCACCCACGCTGCCTGCGAGCACATGCGGCTCTTCATCAGCGGCTCGGCCCCCCTGCTGCCCGGCGCATTCGCCCAATTCACCCAGCGCACCGGCCACACCATTCTTGAGCGCTACGGCATGAGCGAAACCGGCATGCTTTGCTCCAACCCCTGCCGCGCCGAAGACGGCCCACGCCTGCCCGGCAGCGTCGGCCCCGCCCTGCCTGGGGTCGAAGTGCGGGTGGTGGATGATGCCGGCGCCGCCTGCCCCCGTGGCGCGGTTGGCCACATCCAGGTGCGCGGCCCCAACATCTTTGCCGGCTACCTCGGCATGCCCGATAAAACCGAAGAATCCTTCACCGACGACGATTGGTTCAAAACCGGCGACGTCGGCAAGATCAACGCCAACGGCTACATCACCCTCGTGGGCCGCGCCCGCGATCTCATCATCACCGGCGGCCTCAACGTCTACCCTGCCGAAATCGAAGATCACCTCAACCAACTCGCCGGCGTGGCCGAATCCGCCGTGTTCGGCGTGCCCCACCCCGATTTTGGCGAAGCCGTGGTGGCGGCCATCGTCCCCCAGCCTGGCGCCCAGCCCAACGAAGCCCACCTCATCGAGCAAACCAAACAGCGCATCGCCCACTTCAAGGTGCCCAAGCGCATATTCGTGCTCAACGAATTGCCGCGCAACGCCATGGGCAAAGTGCAAAAAAACCTGCTGCAAAAAGAGCATGCGGCCCTGTTCGGCACCGCCGCCGGCTAGCTAACATCGGCCCAACCTCGCCGCCCGCTCGCGCCACCGGGCCGGCGTTGGGTCGTCGCAACGCAGCACAAGGAGCCTCTATGCCCGTGATCGTGATTGCCAACCCCAAAGGGGGCGTCGGCAAATCGACCCTATCCACCCAAATTGCCGGCTTCTTGGCCCAACGCGGCCATCAAGTGATGCTGGGCGACGTCGACCGCCAGCAATCTGCCCGCACCTGGCTCAGCCTGCGCCCGCCCGAGCTGCCCCCCATCCACACCTGGGATATCGATCGCGATCACATCGTCCGCCCGCCCAAAGGCACCACCCACGTCGTGCTCGACACCCCCGCCGGCCTGCACGGCAAGCGGCTCGACGAGGTGATGAAACTGGCCGACAAAGTGCTCATCCCCCTACAGCCCAGCATTTTTGATATCTACGCCACGCGCGAATTTGTGAGCGATCTGCAATCTCGCAAAAAAGGCCACCATGTGAGCATCGCCGCCGTAGCCAACCGCGTCAAAACCGGCAGCATCTCGGCTGATCAACTGCGCACCTTTTTGCACACACTCAATATCCCGGTATTGGGTGAATTCAGAGACACCCAAAACTACGTGCATCTGGCGGCACGCGGCTTAACTCTGTGGGATGTGGCTGCATCGAGAGTCGAAAAAGATCTTGATCAATGGAAAGAGCTTATCGGCTGGCTTGAAGGATGAGTTGCGAAGTGAAGGCGTTCATAAAACCAAAAAACTGGGCAGCATGCAGCCTGCTTCTGCAACTGACACTCGGCATGGGCACAGCCGAAGCGCAAGTTTATAAATGGGTAGATGCCAGCGGAAAAACCCACTACGGCGACAAAACACCCGACAGCAAAAAATCAAAAACCGAAGAATTAAAAATCGCACCGCCCCCGCCGCAACCATCCAACCCAAGCCCCGCATTTTCTAAACGGGATCACGATTTTTACAACCCGCCCACCTCTGAAGCAAAAGCCACCCCTAAACCTCAGGCAAAAACGCCAGACAAGTGCGAATATTCAAGATCAATCGTCCAGGCCATCAAAGAAAAACGCGCCTACCGCTCACCCACTGGCCACCCCGGCGTTAAAGACCGTGTCTATCTTGATGAGCATGAGCTCGAGTTATTCGAAAACGATGTCAAGCAATACTGCAAATAAACCCAACAACAACACAATAAAACCATGAGCACCCTCCCCAGCTGCCCCCGTTGCAATTCGAGCTACATCTACGAAGACGGCGCCATGACCGTCTGCGCCGAATGCGGACACGAGTGGGCCACGGCTGAGGCCGGCGAGCCCATCGCCGAGGCCGCAGCCGTGGTGAAAGATGCCAACGGCAATGTGCTGCAAGATGGCGATGCGATCACGGTGATCAAAGATCTGAAGATCAAGGGCTCATCAGCCGTTGTAAAAGTGGGCACAAAGGTCAAAAACATCCGGCTCGTTGAGGGCGATCACAACATCGATTGCAAGATTGATGGCGTCGGCCCCATGAAACTCAAATCCGAATTTGTAAAAAAGGCCTGAAGCCCGAGCCGGCGCAGCCTGCAAGCTCCATTCGGCTCAAGAGTAAACTCGCCCGACGCAGCGCTGGTGCTGCATCGGGCGACTCAGCCACCTCTGGGCCTTATGTTCACCCCCGACAAAATTCTCTCGGCATGCGTGCTTGTGATTTGCCTCATCGCGTTGGCCCGCCTGTGCGTGGGCGCGCGATGGCGCCGGCGTTTCGATAACGCGTTGCGCCGCGTATGGCTGCGTTTGCGCTCGATCAGGCTGCGCCGCAAACCGCCCACGCTGTCAGCCGATGAAGCTGCCTGGCTGGCGCGCGACGCCATCGAGCGCGCCCGCCAGCGTCGCGGCCAGCCGTCTGGGCAGTGGCAGGGCAATGTGTTTCGCCCGCGCTCGTTCAAGCGCCCCGACAAACCTCACTGATAACCTCATCGATAACCGCACCCATGGCTGCCCCGACAGCCGCACTGATCTTTGACACCCATTAACTGCGCTGTTACTACCGATCTCACCTCCCCCTCACCCACCCCATTACCGCTACTGCAAGGTTGATTCATGAAGGTTCTGCTGATCGACGACCACCCGCTCATCCTCTCGGCCCTCAAGAGCGTGATCCTTGGCTTGGGCGACCACGTTTCGGTGATCGGCGCCTCAAACGCGGCCGCCGCACGCACCACGCTCAAAGAGTCCCCCGAATTTGATTTGGTGCTGCTCGATCTGCACCTGGGCGATGCCGATGGTTTTGAGCTGCTCGCCGAGATGCGCGCGGCGTATCCGGCACTGCCGGTGGTGGTGATTTCGGCTTCGGATCGCACGAGCGATGTGATCCGATCCATCGATATGGGCGCCATGGGGTTCGTGCCCAAGCGCTCAAGCAACGAGGTGCTGTTTGAGGCGCTGCAGCAGGTGATGTCGGGCGGCGTTTATGTGCCGCCGATGAGCATGGGCCAAGATGCCTTGCCGCACTCAACACCGTCTACCGCGCCCACACCCGCCTCATCACTGCGCACGGTGGGCACACAGGCGCGCCAAGGTGGTTTTCAAACCACGCCAAATCTGGCCTCGCTGGGCCTGACACCGCGCCAAACTGATGTGCTGGCGCTGCTGCTGCAAGGCCAACCCAACAAGCTCATCGCCCGCGAGCTGGGCCTGTCGGTCGAAACGGTCAAAGATCACGTGGCCGCCGTGCTGCGCGCCCTCGGCGTGAGCTCTCGCACACAAGCAGTGTTGGCCGTCAGCCAGATACTGCAAAACAACGGCGGTTTTTCGGCCTGGCGCCCGGCACAACGCTGATCCTCTCGGAACACAAAACACCATGCCGACGACGTCTCCACTGTTTGCCGACACCCTGCCGATCCGTGCGAGCAACGATGATCCGTCGCTGATCCCTGATCGCGTGCGATCCATCTTTGCCCAAACATGGGTATCGATGCTCGGGCATTTTTTGGGCATCACGGTGTTCAGCGCCATCATGCGCGATCTGGCCCCAACCGCCCTGCTCTGGAGCTGGGCCGGCGTGTTCACCGCCGTGTGGCTGGCGCGCATGGCGCTGCTGATTCTGTTCAGGCGTGCACGGCTCGATACCGTTGAGCAATACCAGCAGTGGCTGCATTACTGGAGCTGGGGCGTGCTCGTAAGCGCGGCCATGTGGGCCGTAGCCTGTGTGGCACTGTTTGCCTATGCGCAGACCTTCGAGCGCGTGGCGCTGATGTTGATGGTCTACACCTACGGCATGGGGGCCGTGCCCACAGTAGCGCCTCGGCCCTGGCTATTTGCCACCACAACGGCCCTCTACTTTTTGCCGATCACAGCCAGCATCATCATTCACCCCAGCGAGCATCATCTCGAACTCGCCGGCATCTGGCTGCTGATGCTCATTGGCACGGTATCTCTCGGGCGAGCATTCCGTGCGGTGTTCGACGACATGGTGCGCCTGAAGGTTTACACCGAAGAGCTGGCCTCGCAGCTCAAATCCGAGATGGCGGTGGCCGAAACAGCGCAGCGGCAAGCCGAGTTGGCCAACCGCGCCAAGACACAGTTTTTTGCTGCTGCGAGCCACGATTTGCGCCAACCCTTGCACGCCCTGGGCCTGTTTGCCGAGGCGCTGCGCCAGCTCAGCAAAGACGAAGACGTGATGCAACTCGTCAACAGCATCAACAGCTCGGTCGATGCACTCGAGGGGCTGTTCAGCGAGCTGCTCGACATCACCAAGATCGACACCGGCGGCGTTGAGCCCGATCCTGAGCATTTTTCGATCAGCGATTTGTTTGCGCGCATGCGGCTGCACTTTGAGCCCACCGCGTTCGAAAAAGGGCTGTCGCTGCGCTTTTTTGGGGATCAGCATTTCGCGTTTGCCGACCCGATGCTCGTTGAGCGCATCGTGCGCAATCTCGTCTCCAACGCCATCCGCTACACCGAAGACGGCGGCATTTTGGTGAGCTGTCGCCGACGCGGCAATCGCCTGTGCCTGCAGGTGTGGGATTCAGGCATCGGCATCACCGAAAAAGAACAGGCCCGCATCTTCGAAGAGTTCTACCAAGTGCAAAGCGCCCGCCCGCTCGAGCCACACCACCGCAAGGGCTTGGGCCTGGGCCTGGCTATCGTCAAGCGGCTGGCCGATTTGATGGAAACCCCACTCACGCTGCGCTCGCGTGTCAACCACGGCACGGTGTTCACGCTGATGCTGCCCGTGGGCAAAGCCCCGCGCTGGAGCACCACCCTACCCTCGCATGGCAAGAGCCCGATGGGGCTGACCCTTGACCGCCGATTTATCGTCGTCGTTGAAGACGAACCTGCCGTGCTCGAAGGCCTGAGCGTATTGCTCAAAGGCTGGGGCGCCAGCGTTGCAGCGTTCGACACCGTGGGCAGCCTCGAAAACTGGCTGCCGTCAGCCTCGGCAAAACCAGATCTGTTGATCGTTGATTACCGTTTGCCAGAGCAGCGCACTGGCATTGATGCCATCAAGGCCACGCGCGAAAAACTCGGCACCGACATCCCCGCCATCATCGTCACCGGCAGCAGCATGGTTGGCCACGAAGACGAAGCGCGGCGCCACAACTTTCACATCCTGCTCAAGCCAGTGGTGCCCAACAAACTGCGCGCACTGATCGCGTTCAAGCTGGGCGTGCGCAGCAGCCACTGAGCCGCTGCTGCTGTGGCCGCATCACACACGATGGCCCACGAGCCCCCCCAGCAGCGCCCCGATCACGCCCCGCACAAAGCCTGTTTGGCAGCCAGATACTCAGCTTTCAGGCGCCCCACCAGCTCGGCGGTCGGCACCACCTGCTTCACCGCGCCGATGCCCTGGCCGCAGCCCCAAATGTCTTTCCAGGCCTTGGCTGCGCCATCACTGCCAAAGTTCATCTTGCTCGCATCGCTTTGCGCAAGATGGGCGGGATCCAGCCCGGCGTTGATGATCGAGCCGCGCAGATAATTGCCATGCACCCCGGTGAAAAGATTTGAGTAGACGATGTCTTCGCTGCTCGAGCCAACAATCATCTGCTTGTAGCCCTCAACGGCACGCGCCTCTTCGGTGGCGATAAAGGCCGAGCCGATGTAGGCAAAGTCTGCGCCCATCGCCTGCGCAGCCAACACCGCACGGCCATTGGCAATCGAACCCGACAGTGCCAACGGGCCATCAAACCACTCGCGAATCTCTTGTATCAGCGCAAACGGGCTGGTAGTGCCCGCGTGGCCGCCCGCTCCCGCCGCCACAGCGATCAAACCATCGGCCCCCTTCTCGATCGCCTTGTGCGCAAAGGTGTTGTTGATCACATCGTGCAGCACCACACCGCCATAGCTGTGCACTGCCTCGTTCACATCCACGCGCGCGCCCAACGAAGTGATGATCACCGGCACCTTGTACTTCACGCACATCTCGAGATCATGCTCAAGCCGATCATTGCTTTTGTGCACGATCTGGTTGATGGCAAATGGCGCGGCAGGCCGCTCAGGGTGTGCGCGGTTATGCGCTGCCAGCGCTTCGGTGATCTCGGCCAGCCACTCATCGAGTTGAGCTGCCGGGCGAGCATTGAGCGCCGGCATCGAGCCGAGCACCCCTGCCTTGCATTGCTCGATCACCAGCTTGGGCGTGCTAATGATGAACATCGGTGACGCAATGATGGGCAACGGAAGGCTCTGCAGCACGCGAGGCAAAGTCATATTGACTCCAGACTTCAAATAAAAAGCCCCTGTCGATGCAGGGGCTGCGAGGCAGATCGTCAGGGGCAGAAGCTCATGTCGATCGGCGCAAAGGTTAAAAACGCGCTGAATCAGAAGGCCTCAAGCGACAGCCCGCAAGCGCTCTCGCCGCCTTCGATCACTGTATCGCGCAAGCCCGGCACTTTGGTCAAAAGATGATCCGCATAGAAATGCGCCGTGGCAATCTTGGCCTGCATAAACGCCACCTCTTCGCCCGCGGCCAGCTTGTCTTCGGCCACCAACAAAGCACGGCCCAGCTGCCAGCCGGCCACCAGGTTACCGGCCAACATCAAATACGGCACGCTGCCGGCAAACACCGCATTGGGGCTGGCCTTGGTGTTGCCTGCCACGAAATCAACCACATTCAAAAATGCCTCGCGCGCAGCTTTCAAGCGCTTGGCCATCGTGCGGGCCGCAACGCTGTCGCGCTTGCTAAGTTCGGTTTCCGTCTGCTCGATCTGCTTGGCCACAGCTTTGGCCACGGTGCCGCCATCACGCGCGGTCTTGCGGCCCACGAGATCATTGGCCTGAATTGCGGTAGTGCCTTCGTAGATAGTGAGGATCTTGGCGTCGCGGTAATACTGCGCCGCACCGGTTTCTTCGATAAAGCCCATGCCGCCGTGCACCTGCACACCCAGCGATGCCACCTCGATACTCATCTCGGTGCTGTAGCCCTTAACCAGCGGCACCATGAATTCGTAGAACGCCGCGTTTTGCTTGCGCACATCGGCATCTGGATGATGGTGAGCTGCGTCGTAAGCCGAGGCGGCCACCAGCGCCATGGCGCGACAGCCCTCGGTGTAGGCGCGCATCGTGGTGAGCATGCGGCGCACATCGGGATGATGAATGATGGCCGCCGAGCCCGGCACCGAGCCATCAACCGGACGCGATTGCACGCGATCGCGCGCATAACCCACGGCCTTCTGGTAGGCGCGATCGGCGATGGCCACGCCCTGCACGCCCACGCCGAAGCGGGCAGCGTTCATCATGATGAACATGTATTCGAGGCCGCGATTCTCCTCGCCCACCAAGTAGCCGATGGCACCGGCGCCCACTTCGCCTTTGTCGTCGCCATAAACCAGCACCGCCGTCGGGCTGGCCTTGATGCCAAGCTTGTGCTCGATCGAAGCGCAGTACACATCGTTGCGCTTGCCCAGCGAACCATCGTCGTTGACGAGAAACTTGGGCACCACAAACAAGCTGATGCCTTTCACGCCCTCGGGCGCATCGGGCGTGCGAGCCAGCACGAGATGGATGATGTTTTGCGTCATCTCGTGTTCGCCATAGGTGATAAAGATCTTCTGGCCGCTCACGCGATAAGTGCCGTCACCTTGCGGCACAGCCTTGGTGCGCACCAGAGCCAGATCCGAACCCGCCTGCGGCTCAGTGAGGTTCATCGTGCCCGTCCAGGTGCCAGCCACCATGTTCGGGATAAAGCGCTTTTGCATCTCATCGCTGCCAGCCGTGAGCAGCGCCTCGATGGCGCCATCGTTGAGCAGCGGGCACAACGCAAAGCTCATGTTGGCCGCGTTAACCATCTCGAGGCAAGCTGCGCCGATGATTTTGGGCAAGCCTTGTCCGCCCAAATCAACTGGATGCTGCAGCCCCTGCCACCCCCCTTCGGCGTATTGTTGATAGGCCTCTTTGAAACCCTCAGCCGTCGCCACGCGTCCGGCACTCCAGCCACCGGGGTTTTTGTCTCCCTCAAAATTCAGCGGCGCCACCACGCCCTCGTTGAACTTGGCAGCTTCTTCAAGCACCGCCTGAGCTGTCTCGTAGCCCGCCTCTTCGAAGCCAGGGATTTTGGCCACGTCTTCGATACCAGCGAGTTCTTTCATGCAAAACAGCATGTCTTTAACGGGGGCGCGGTAGGTCATTTCTTCTCCGTAAACGAAATCAGGGCGCGGAGACTTTTAACGTCACCGCGCCCTGGGGTTGGCTTCACCGAAGTGAAGTCATGCTCTTCAAAAAATCAAAGCGCGTTCACCAACTCAGGCACAGC
>CAZUCW010000001.1:0-1192 GCA_964618825.1 uncultured Aquabacterium sp. | reverse complement strand
TTTTCCGGGGTCTTCAGGCCATCACAGGGCCTGGGTCAGTTCAGGCACAGCGGCAAACAGATCAGCCTCAAGACCGAAGTCGGCCACCTGGAAGATCGGCGCTTCTGGATCTTTGTTGATCGCAACAATCACCTTAGAGTCCTTCATGCCGGCCAGATGCTGAATGGCGCCCGAGATGCCGCAGGCCACGTAGAGCTGCGGAGCCACGATCTTGCCGGTCTGGCCCACTTGCCAGTCGTTCGGCGCGTAGCCGGCATCCACCGCAGCACGCGAAGCACCCAGCGCTGCGCCGAGTTTGTCGGCCAGCGGTGTCAGCACTTCGTTGAATTTCTCGCTCGAGCCCAGCGCGCGGCCACCCGACACGATGATCTTAGCAGCGGTCAGTTCGGGGCGATCGCTCTTGGTAACTTCGCGGCCCACGAAGCCCGATTTGCCGCTGTCGGCCACGGCAGCTACGCTTTCGACCGCCGCCGAACCGCCCGAGGCAGCAGCAGCGTCGAAGCCGGTGGTGCGCACGGTGATCACTTTCACGGCATCAGCCGATTGCACGGTGGCGATGGCGTTGCCGGCGTAGATCGGGCGCTCGAAGGTGTCTGCGCTCACCACCTTGGTGATCTCAGAGAGCTGCGCCACATCAAGCTTGGCAGCCACGCGCGGCGCCACGTTTTTGCCGTAGGCGGTTGCCGGAAAAACAATGTGCGAATAGCCCGAGGCCACGGCCAACACTTGGGCGGCCACGTTCTCTGCCAAGCCGTCGGTAAAAGCAGCGCTATCAGCCAACAGCACTTTGCTCACGCCAGCCACTTGGGCAGCAGCGTTGGCCGCCGCAGCGGCGTTGGCGCCAGCCACGAGCACATGCACATCACCACCAGCAGCCTTGGCCGCAGTGATGGTGTTGAGGGTTGCGCCCTTGATCGAGGCGTTGTCGTGTTCAGCAATGACGAGTGCGGTCATGTTCAATCTCTCCTCAATCCTCAGATCACTTTGGCGTCGTTCTTGAGCTTGCTCACCAGAGTGGCCACATCGGGCACCTTGATGCCAGCGCTGCGCTTGGGCGGCTCAGAAACTTTCAGCGTCTTGATGCGGGGGTTCACATCCACGCCCAGATCAGCCGGCTTGACGGTGTCGAGCGGCTTCTTCTTGGCCTTCATGATGTTGGGCAGCGTGACGTAGCGCGGCTCGTTCAGGCGCA